>NZ_KE384548.1:0-320278 GCF_000426625.1 Psychrilyobacter atlanticus DSM 19335
TAATCAAAAACAAATTACTGACAATAAGAATAGTCAAAATGTAATTAATACTAAACATGAGAACCTTATTGGGGCTAATACTACTGCTACTTCTAATGAAGTTTCTAGAGCTAAAACGGCAGAAGAAGTTAATCAAAAACAAATTACTGACAATAAGAATAGTCAAAATGTAATTAATACTAAACATGAGAACCTTATTGGGGCTAATACTACTGCTACTTCTAATGAAGTTTCTAGAGCTAAAACGGCAGAAGAAGTTAATCAAAAACAAATTACTGACAATAAGAATAGTCAAAATGTAATTAATACTAAACATGAGAACCTTATTGGGGCTAATACTACTGCTACTTCTAATGAAGTTATAAGAGCTAAAGACGCAGAATCAATTAATGCAAAAAAAATAGCTGCAACATCTTCTCAAGTCAATAATATTGGTACCCTAACTGTAGATAAAAATGGGAATCCAACTCCCCTTATTGGTAAGAGTTCAGATCAATTTGATCTCACTGGTAGTAGTGGACAATTAAAAGCTCTTGCAAGTGCTCATAATAAAAATGCTCAAGAAATTGGAGATTTAAAAAACTTAGAACACGATCAGATTAGATCTATCTATGCTGATCCTGTAACTGCACCTGCATCACCTACACCTGGTTCATCTAGTACTGTCTCTAGTGTTCCTCACGCCAACAGTAACGGAGAAATTTTACAGAGAGGCGGGCAAGACCTTACCGTTGTAAAGGCTTTCAATACTTTAGATAGTGATATCCTTATAAATCATGAAGATATCATAAAATTAAATGATAAAACTGTGAAAAACACCGGAGAAATTTCTGACAATAAAAATAACATTGCACAAAATAAAAGTGATATAAACAAATTACAAAGTCATTCTAATTCAAGTGCAAAACATATCCAAAACAATGACAAGAGAATTACTAAAAATACCCAGGATATTCATCATAACACAGAGAGAATAAATTCAGTAGAAGCACAGATGAAAAAAGGAATTGCAGATGCTGTTGCTGTTGCTGAAATTAAATACCCTAAGATGGAAAAAGGTGAGATGGGAATCGGAGCTGGATATGGAACCTATGAATCTGAAAATGCTATAGCTATAGGAGTAGGTTTACAGGCTACCGATAACTTATTTATCAATGCTTCAGTAGGTGCGACTTCTGGTGCAGATGACAGTGTAGTTGGCGGAGCTGGAGTTTCATATAAATTTAAAGTATTTTAAAAATATAAGTTTATTTCAAGGAGGAAAAAATGAAAAAAATTATTCTATTAGCTATGATATTAGCAGCAGGATCTACTAGTTATGCTGATGGTTTTCAATTAAATCTGGGTTATGATGTCTGGAGGTCTGTTTCTGATGTCCCCAATGGTGAAAAATCTGGATCCATGGATCAAGGGTATACTATCGGTGGAGAATACATTTGGGACTATCAGGATAGGTTTCATTATGGAATAGGAGGAGAATTTAGATCTAAATTAAAAAATGAAGATATTACTCTCAACGAATCTGTCCCTGCATATCTGGTAGGAAAGTATGATATTTTAAATCACCAGTTATATTTTGTGGGCAGATTGGGATATAATATAGGTCTTAGTAACGCTGACGGAGGCTACTATGCAGGTATTGGTATCGGGAAAAATGTAGGCCTTATTAATATAGAAATATTATATGAAAATATGGGTTATACCCTAAAAGAAAAAGAAGACATTGATGGAACTCACAGCAGTGTAGGAATAAAATTTGGATTTAAATTAGGAGATATCTACAATGCATTTACAAATTCTTCTGAGGATCTCCCTGAGGCAGAAGCTGCTCCAGAGCCAAAAATTATCGAACCTGAAGTTATTAAGCCAGAAGTAATTGTAGAAGAGAAAGTTATTCAAAAAACTGTGATCAGGGGACAACACTCTAATTTTTCTTTGAATAAATTTTCGTTGAGTACAGATGAAAAAATACAATTAGATCGTTTAAAAAAAGAAGAGCTCAGTGGAGCTAAAAAACTTATAATTACAGGTTATACAGATCATGAAACAGGTACAACAAAATATAACCAAAAACTATCTGAGGAAAGAGCAGAATCGGTGAAAGACTATCTTCAAATTCCTACTAATGTAGAAGTCCAAGTAATTGGAATGGGAGAAAAAGAAACATTAGGAGGAAGTCCAGAATTAGATAGAAGAGTAGAGATCGAAGTAATTAAATAAAAAATATTAAATAAAAAATGAAAGGATTAATCTCCTTTCATTTTTTTATAAACTGTCTATGGCAAATTTAATAGATCCTATATTCTTTGCATTTTGTAACAACATTCTACAATTCTCATTTGGTCTTATTAGGGTGAATGTCTTCCCCAGAGCCTCATATCTTTCTGCAATTGCATTGATTGTTTCTATCCCAGAGAAATCCATTACCTTAGCATATTTTAAGTCTAAAATTACATCTACAGGATCCTTATTTACATCAAATATCTCTTTTAATTTATAAACTGAACCAAAGAATAAAACACCATTTATCTTATAAATTTTTTCTCCATTCTCACCAGTTTCAATATTAGCATATATGATCTTTCCTTTTTCCCAGGCAAACATAAGAGCCGATAAGATAACTCCTACAATAACTGCAGTTGCCAGATCTTGAAATATAGTTATAAAAGTTACTGCTAAAACAACTATTACATCGGACCTGGGAATCTTTCCTCCATATTTTAAACTCTCCCATTTGAATGTACCTACAACTACCATGAACATAACTCCTACCAATCCAGATAATGGAATTGCATTTGTAAAGGCAGAACCAAATAACATGAATATCATTAGGGTAACCGAAGCAATGATTGCTGAAAACCTAGTTCTCCCTCCTGATTTAACATTTATAATTGACTGGCCGATCATGGCATCTCCACCCATACCTCCGAACAGACCATTTACTAAGTTTCCTAAACCCTGAGCAAAGAACTCCTTATTAATTTTACTTTTAGTATTAGTCATCTCGTCTATTACCCTTCCAGTTAACACAGCCTCAGTAAGGCCTACAAGTCCCCCTGTCACAGCATATGGAAAGATTATTTTAAATGTCTCCAGACTAAAACTTACATGGGGAATATAGAATTTTGGAAGATCTCCCTTTAACTCCATCCCTGCAAAATCCTGGACGGTTCTTAAAGAATAAATATCATAGTGGCTCATAAGACTGGAAATAATTGTCACAGAGACTATAGCAACCAGACTTGACGGTATTGCACTGGTTATCTTTGAAGTAAAGTGAATTATAGCCATAGTTACCAGTACAAAGATAATCATAATCAATAGATCTTTTGTTGGCAGCCAGTTCCCGTTAATTTTAAACTGGGAAAACTGAGCAAGAAACATAACAATAGATAATCCATTTAAAAATCCTAACGTTACTGAATATGGAATGATCTGGGTATACTTCCCAAGTTTAAAAACTCCCAATAATATCTGGATGATCCCCATTAAAATAACTGTAGCAAATAAATATTCCAAACCATGAGTTGCTATTAAAGATGCAAAAACAACTGAGATGGCAGCTGTAGAAGAACTTATCATTGCCGGTCTTCCAGTAAAAATAGCCGCGACCAATCCCATAACTACTGCACCTTTTAAACTTAAAATTGGGCTTACCCCTGCAACAAAAGCAAAGGCGACAGATTCAGGGATAAGTGCCAATGCAACGGTTACTCCTGATAAAACTTCATTTTTTAATATTTTACTAAACATACTAACCTCCTTAAATTAAGTTGTTCGAACTTGAACAACTTAGACACTATAACACACTTCTCAACTTTGTTCAACTACGAACAAAAAAACCGTGTGGTATAATAGATATATATTAAAATTAAAGGGGGAAAAATGAAAAATAGTGTAGTAGAACTGATAAAATGTGTAAATAAAAGATTTAATGATAATTTAAAAGCAGAGTTTAAAAGCAAAGATATCCCAATAAAATTAAAACATATCGACCTTTTTATGATTTTATATGAATATGGAGAAAAAATAGAATTTAAAAATTTAGTTAAAATCTGGGGTATCTCTAAATCAACTGTATCTGAAACTATAACAAGATATGTTAAACTTGAGTTATTAAAAAAAGAGAACACGACTACAGACAAAAGACTGGTATATATATCCCTTACTGAAAAAGGAAGTGATTATACAAAAAAAATAAATGATATTACTCATGAATTTTCAGCTAAGATCAATGAATTATTAGGAGAAGATAAAAATAATTTAAAAAATATTCTTAAAGAGATTATAAAATCAGACATATAAAAAAGCGACTGGACGTTGTATCCAAGGAGCTCTAACTATTTATGATGCCGCTGGCTGGCAGTATCTTGAGATACTCTTGCAGGTATAATTTCTTCAACTAAAAAAAGATAAAGCTCACGAGATGAACTTTATCTTTTTTTAAATAATTTAAAACTAAATCTATCTACGCATATTTACAATCATAAACTCAAAATCAGCAATTATTCCTAGACATACAAGGATCATAAATAACATATATCTGCCATTTATTCGTTTAGATTTAATGAAGTCATCTTTAGCTTTTCCATCTACTGATATAATATCTTTTAAATAACAATGGTAGTTATTATCAAACCAAATGATATAATCTAAACAGGTATAATCTCTTTCAAACTTAACAATTTTACTTTTTTTTATCTTTTTATTGTGATCATAAAATTCAACTAACCCAGTTAATTTTTTTATTTCCTTCCCTTTTAACCTTAAAATTTCTTCCATAACATCTCCTTTTATACATTTTTTTAGTGTTTTTTAGTATTTTTTTAATCGATTGATTATATTACAAAGTTAGAAAACAATCAATACTTTCTATATGGAAACTACCTAACTATATGGAAACTACTTCACATATAAAACTTTTAATGATATTGTTTTATTGTGAAGAAAAAAACTAAAAAATTTTAGGAGGATCTCAAAATATGATTGCAATGGTTGTAAAAATAATAACAGAAACAAATGATATTCAAAGAATAAAAGAAGTTGCAGAAAAATTGGTAGTGGAAACTAAAAAAGAAAAAGGATGTATAGAGTATGATCTATATATAAATATAGAGGATAAAACATCTATGTCTTTTATTGAAAAATGGGAGACAAAGGATGACCTGGAAAACCATTTAAATTCTGAACATTTCAAAAGGTTGTATCCAGAGATCTGTAAATATAAAATTGACGGTGAAACAGTTTTATACGAAAAACATAGTGTATAGTCAGTTAATATAAAAAATTTGGAGGGGAATTATGCAGAGAATAACTTTGAACAATGGTATAGATATTCCTATTATTGGACTGGGAACATTCCGTGCTAAAGAAAAAGATGTTTATAATGCTGTAAAAACAGCTTTGGATTCTGGGTACAGACATATCGATACTGCTATGATCTATGGCAATGAAGTAGAAGTAGGAAGAGCTATCAAAGACAGTGGAGTTCCCAGAGAAGAACTTTTTATAACAACTAAATTATGGAATTCAGATCAGGGTTATGAAACTACTAAAAAAGCATTTGATGACTCATTAAAAAAATTAGGGCTAGAATATATCGACCTATACCTGATCCATTGGTATAAAGGGGAGGAAAAAGCCGCTGATTCATGGAAGGCCATGGAGGAACTCTATGAAACCGGCCATATAAAATCCATAGGAGTATCCAACTTTAATGTAAATCATATTGAAGATCTGTTAAAAACAGCCAAGATAAAACCTGTGATAAACCAGGTAGAGATCCATCTGGGGCTGCCCCAGTATAATTTGCAAAAATACTGTGAGTCCATGGAAATAAAGTTAGAAGCATATGCTCCTATGCAGTCAGGAGGAATTTTTGCCAATGAAGATATTAAAAAAATTGCCCAAAAACATAATAAAACAATAGCTAATATAGCTTTAAAATTTTTAGTAGACCGTGGAATAATTGTCCTTCCTAAATCTATCAAAGAGGAGAGGATCCTAAATAATAAAAATATTTTTGATTTTTCATTGGATGAAAATGATCAAATAATTTTAGAAAAGCAATGTAACGGTATGAGACTGTTCCCTGACCCAGATAACTGTTCTTTTTAATAAAAAAGAAACGCGAATTTACATCCAAATAATAATAAATTTTAGGAGTTGAGATATATTTATGAAAGTAGTAGCATTTAATGGAAGTCCCAAGGTAAATGGTAACACTAAGCAGGCTATCGATATTGTAGCAGCTGAATTAAAAAAAGAGGGAATAGAAGTAGAAGTTATCCATGTTGGAAATAAAATCATCAGAGGCTGTTTAGCATGCGGTCAATGCAGAGTCAAGTTAGATGATAAATGTATCATAAAAGATGATAACCATGTAAATGAATGGATCCAAAAAATGAAAGAAGCAGACGGTGTAATCTTAGGTTCCCCTGTACATTACTCTGCTATTGCAGGGACAATGAAATCATTTTTAGATCGTGCATTTTATGTGATGGGTGGATCATCTATGTTAAGAAATAAAGTAGGTGCCTCTGTTGTAGCAGTCAGACGTTCTGGTGGAATACCGACTTTTAATCAGCTGAATAACTTTTTAAATTATTGTGAACTAACTATGCCTACTTCTAACTATTGGAATGTAATCCACGGTACAGCACCTGGGGATATCGAACAGGATGAAGAGGGAAAACAAATCATGAGGGTTTTAGGGAAAAATATGGCTCACCTATTGAAATTAGTTGAAAATGGAAAAGGTCACGTAGAATCTCCTGAACTTGAACCCAAAACATATACTCACTTTGTAAGATAAAGAAGAGTTAAAATAATAATCTTCCTCCTACCTGTAGAGAAATCTAGTTTTGTAGGAGGTTTTTTTGATAAATAATGTTATTTTTAACGTTTTTTGCTATAATATGAACATAATGTATTAAAAATATGATTTTGAAAAAGGCAAAACAAGGGAAACTTTGTGACGCAAAACTATAGGGTCTAAATCTCATAATGGATATGACAGCCAGTTACCAAAGTTTCTTTAGGGGGCAATATGCTTAAGATTCTTATCAAAAAAGTTATTCAAAATGATTATTTAGATGAAAAAATAAAATTAAAAGAGGAAAATAGATTACTAAAAAATTGTGATAAAACCATTAAACGTAACCCAGATAATCCAATTAGTTATTTTAACCGAGGAAATCTAAAGTTTAAATCAGGAGATTATCAGGGTGCAATGAAAGATTATAATGCAGCCATAAGACTGAATCCTGAATATTTAGAGGCATATCATAGTAGAGCAATAATAAAAGAAAAATTAACTTATTATAACGGAGCTATTGCTGATTATAACTTTATTTTAAAAATAGATTCATTAGATCCATTGGCACGAAAAAATAAAAATATTATCCAGCAAAGATTTTAATCAACCTATAAAATAAATTATAGAGAAATCATAAAAAATTTGGAGGAACTTATCACTTCTTTAGTATATGAAAGGTGTAATAATATTATTTTTAAAAAGGAGTAAATATATGAAAAAAATTATTTTTTTATTTTTTATTTTATCTTTTATCTCATTCGGTTCATTTAACCCCTTCAGTCATCAAAGGTATAACTTTACCCTGGATAAGGTCTCACTTTTAAACGTTAAACTAAGTGAAAAAATTGGAGGAAGAAAATATTTTGAAGGAATCATTAAAAATAATACAGATAAAAAAATTGTAAAAGCTGAAGTTACTGTTATGTTTAAAGATAAAAATACTCCATATCATGTTGTGGGAAGGATGAATTTTTATAATTTAAAACCTAATGAACGTTCTAATTTTTTTGGGCAGAGTGTTCATGTGAATAATATTAAGGGAGAAAATTTTAAAGTTGAACTCAGTGAAGTTGTAATGGAAAAATAAATTTTTTGTATTACACTTTACTACTTTCCTCTAAATTTATAGATAGAATTATATTTATTTGCGATGTAACATGTGTTACAGAAAATATGTTAAAATCCTGGTAGAATATCCTTAAGTTAAAAGTTCAAATATAAATAAAAGAGGTGATCTATATGTTTTCAAAATTAAAACTTCCAAAGAATACAAATAAAATGGGTGAAACGCCTATTATGAATGAAAAAAATGTTTTCCCTGAAATATTAAATAAACACATGACTCCCAAGGGAAAATGGGCACAAATTGTCGTAATTAACGGTAACCTTAAATATATCCATGACGATGAGCCTGAAAAGATATTAGTAGCAGATAAGAATCATTCGATAGTTATAGAACCTGAAAGATATCACCATGTTATTTTAGATGGTAATGTTGAATTTAAAGTTGAGTTTTATAAGGTTCCGGAAAATTTAGAAAATTTTGATGATAAAGCTTCTAGACCGGGGGAAAATTTCTTATAAAATAAATAAAAAAGAACTTCTAATCTATAGATTAGAAGTTCTTTTTTCTATATCTCTTTTTTTAATTGATCTATCCACTCTTCAATTCTAGAAGATGTAAGATTATCCTGGTTATTTATATCCAGTGCCAGACCAACCAATTGATCATTTTCCAAAGCTTTACTGTCGGAAAAACTATAGCTTTCTCTTGAAGTCATACCAATTATTTCCCCACCGGCATCTCTTGCCGCTTTGGCTATAATACCTAGAGCATCACAGAAAGTATCCCCATAAGATTCCTGATCACCAGTTCCGAAAACACCTATTTTCTTTCCTGACAAATTCACATCTTTTAAAATTTCGATCCTATCACTCCAATCATCCTGAAGTTCACCATATCCCCAAGTAGAAGATCCAAACAAAATTAAATCTAAACAGTCAATATTTTTTACTCCCTGGGATATAGGCACAACTTCTGCTTCTAATTTTCCACCTAAGATTTGAGCTATTGATTCCGTATCACCTATTGTACTTCCATAATAAATTCTTACTTTCATCTTGCCCTCCTTTTTGCTTTCCAAAAGATTTGTAATTCAAAGTATTTTAACTTAAAATCATTATATGAATAAAGGGATAAATTGTCAAGAAATATATTTAAAATTAAGAGAACTTTACAGTTCCTAAAAAATCACAAAAAAAAGCAGATAGGATAACCTATCTGCTTTTAGTTTAAACTAATATTTTATTTTAAAATTTTAATTACTCTAAAATCCCCATATCACTTACCTTATGAGGTTCTGTATTTTTTTCTTTTAAGAAAAAATGAAGAATAGTCATCACCAATGGCTCCAACAAATCAACTTAAAAACTTCTAAGTTTACAACCTTTCCCTCAAAATATATCCCCTTCCCTGGAGAGATTCAATGTGGTTATCAAAGGTAGAAAGTTTATTCTTGAGTTTTCTTATATACACATCTATAATTCTATTCCCCTGAATAAATTCATCCTCCCATACCCTCTCATAGATATTTCTCCTGGCAAGAGCCACTCCCCTATTTTTTGCTAAAAAAACAAGGAGGTTGTACTCAGTTTTAGAGAGTTTGATCTCCTGACCATCTTCCTTCACACTATTAGCAGAGAGATTGATAAGAATATCTCCTATCTGAAGAACCTCTACCGTAGCAGTATTTTTTCGTTCCACAGCTCTTATCCTAAGGATCACCTCATGGATATTAAATGGCTTTTTTACATAATCATCTGCCCCTTTAGTAAAACCGTCTACTATATCCTGCTCCTCAGTTTTTCCTGTGAGCATTATTATGTGGGGAGCCCCGTAAACTCTCGGGTGACTTCTTATCTTTTCACAGACCTCCAGGCCATCTATCCCCGGCAGGTATAGATCCAAAAGTATAAGCTCTGGGCTCATATTTACTATCATCTGTAAGGCAGCTTCCCCAGATGAAGTTGTACTCACATCAAATCCCTCTTCCTTTAAAGCTTTTTCCAAATGATTTCTTGTTATCAGACTGTCTTCTACAATTAATATCTTCATATACTATCCCCTTTTTCAATTCTCTCCCTTAAACTATTCCATCTAATTTCTATATTCTTTAAATATTTTATTTTTTGTTCTAAGTTTTCTGAATCCCTTTCAATTTCTTCCAAAAGAATTCTTATTTTATCCTCTTTCAGATATGAAAATTCTCCTTTAAGTTTATGGGCATAATATTTTATTTTCCCATAAGATTTTTCTTCCAATGCTTTTTTCAGCTGGGAAATCCCTTTTGGTATTTCCTTTAAACAATCAGCTATTATCCCTTCGCTACCCAACTCATCGACTAATCTTTCAACCTTTAGTTGAGGTATAAGATTTTCAATGGCCTCTATAAGATCATCTCTTTGAAAAGGTTTGGTCACATAGGCATCCAATGATCCCTTCAGAGCTTTTATTCTATCCTCCAAAAACGCATTCGCAGTTATTGCCACAACAGGTAGTTTCATATCTATTTTTTTTATTCTCTCAGCCAATTCATATCCATCCATCTCGGGCATCTGTATATCTGTAAACACGATATCAATATCATCTGTCAGCAATTCCAGTGCTTTTGAACCTCTCGAAGCAGAAATAACAACTATCCCAATCTTTTCTAAAAGCTCTTTTAACACATTTAGGTTTAAACTACTATCATCTACTATCAAGGCTTTGATATCTCTTTTTTTTGCCTCTACCTCTTCCACTTTTATTTTCTCCATACTTCTATAGATCTTCCAGTTAAACAATGGATTCATACAAATAACAGACACTTTTTTCAGTTCTACAGGAGAATCAGATATCACTGTACAATCTAAACTATGTTTTTCCGGCAGGTATCTATCTTCTCCTATAAAGATATGAGGATAGTCCTGAATTACTTCCTCATCCTCAGACAGATCCACAAATGCCTCTTCATCGGATATAATTATATAAGGACGGTTGTAATCATCTCCAAATTGTTGAAAGATCTCTTTTATCTCTTTAGAAGCTGTGTACAAAATAAAACCTTCGGTATTCATCTCTAACTTATCTTTTCCCTTGGGAAGGGATAAATTAAAATAAAAACTACTTCCCATCCCCACAGTACTTTCAACCATGAGTTTTGATCCCATCAAAGATAAGAATCTTGATGTTATTGCAAGACCCAATCCTGTTCCCTCATATTCCTTTGAGTTCCCTTGCTGTCCCTGAATAAAATCTTCAGTTATCTTCTCTACCATCTCTTCCGGGATACCTATCCCGGTATCTGTTACTCTAAAATAAATATCTTTAGATTCATTTATTTTAACATAAATCGTAATTTCCCCCTCATGGGTAAACTTGACTGCATTTCCAACGAGGTTTATAAGGACTTTCCTCAGAGCCAGCCTATCCCCTACCACAAAATGGGGGATATCTTTTGCACAAATACAGATAAGTTTTAAATTTCTCCTATTTATTATACTCTCAAATATTTGAAGCACCTCGGTCAACGTTTCTCTTAGAGAAAACTGGTTTCTGTGAATTTCTATTTTATTTGCTTCAATTTTAGAAAAATCAAGGATGTCATTTATAATCTCTAATAAATGATGGGAAGCTCCACCTATAACTCCTATTTTTTCACTGATCTTCCTGTCCATGGGGAAATCTTTAAGAGTTTCTATAGTTCCTATTATCCCGCTGAGAGGAGTCCTTATCTCATGGGACATATTTGCCAGAAATCGGCCCTTTTCTAGACTGGCCTCCTCTGCCTTGAGCCTCGTTTCTATAAGTTCCTTTATCAGCTTTCGTCTGCTTATTATCAGATAAAACATAATGAAAGAAACTATTATTGTCAAATGGAAGGAGATTATTATCTTATTTAAATTCCTCTTGTCTATCACAAAAAAGTGTCCGTCCATATTATAAAAGGAATATCCTCCCTCTAAAAGAAAATAATTTAGTTTATATTCTTTTGCCTTGGGGTAGTTAAAAAACAACCTTTCCCTTAGAGAGGAACCACTCTTTTTTTCGTTGGGATAGAGTACCATAGCAAACTCATCTTTAGGAGTATAACTATACCCATAAACAGGATAGTTAAGTTTTTTTAAATCCGAGGTTTCCCTCCTATCTTTAACAACCAATGCTCTTGTTGTTCCAAATTCTTTTCCATTTTTTTCCATGGAAAAATTTGAAAATTCTATCTTTTCAAAATGCTTCTTCAAACTATCAATTTCTTCCTTTTTAAAACCTAAGAGATAGATCTCCTCCGTTGAAGGCTGAAGATAAAGTATTCTTTCAAAATAAGACTCCAACCCATGAAAATTTAGGAGGATCTTCCCATTTTTTTCCATATTTATTGCAGATTCTATTCCAAATGCTGACATACATATTATTATATATAAAAACATAGTTATTCTTTTCATCTATTTCCTCCTCAAAAGCATTATATCTTTTTTAAAAAATAAAATCAAAAATTAACAAAATGTTAACAAGTTAATATTATACTTATTTTGAACTTAAAGTTCTTAAAGAAGTCGTATTGGTATGAAATTTATCAATATTTTTAAAAATTATCACATAATATATTTAGGGAGGCAATGTATGAAAGGAAAGTTAGGATTTTGGAGTATTGTACTTTTAGGTATCAACTGTATAATTGGTACGGGGATTTTTGGATTACCCAATAAAGCTTATGCTATGATTGGTGAAGCCAGTGTAGGAGTTATTATTTTTGACGCACTATTAGTTATATCTATTGCTCTGTGTTTTGCAGAAGCAGCAGGTCGTTTTAAAGTAAATGGGGGTCCTTATATCTATGCTAAGGAAGCCTTTGGAACATTTTTTGGTTATGAAGTTGGACTTATGAAATGGCTTATGGGAATTATCGGATGGGCTACATTTGCAGTATTTTTAGGAAACAGACTTGCTCTAGTTTTTCCAATGTTTGATACATCATTTGGCAGAATGGCTATTGCAATCTTTAGTATCCTTTTCTGGAGTGTAATCAACTTGATGGGAGTTAAGTCTTCTAAAATAGTTAATAATATAGTTACTATGGGAAAATTAATACCATTATTTTTATTTATCTTTGCAGGGATCTTCATGTTTGGTAAGGTTGATCCAACAACTTTAACTGAAACTGCTGCCATAGCTGCACCTAATGGAAATACCTTAGTAGAAGCCGCGATATTATTTTTCTTTGCTTTTACAGGTTTTGAAGCTATCGGTATCGCAGCCGGAGATATGATCAATCCTCAGAAAAATCTTCCTAAGGCTATAGTTGTAGTAATGTTAATTGTATCAACTGTTTATATTGCTATCCTATTAATATGTATGAAAGTGCTTGGACCATCTCTTGCCTTTAGTAAGGCTCCTGTTGCAGATGCAGCCGGTGTTCTTTTAGGAAGTGCTGGAAAATCATTTATCATGGCAGGTATATTGGTCTCAATAATAGGTATAAATATGGCAGGTTCTTATACTTCTACAAAATCTGGAGTAGCTTTAGCTGAAACTGGTCTTGTTCCTGAGTTCTTCTTAAAGACTAATAGTAAAGGGGTTCACTATAACGCAGTTCTAGCATCTATGATCGGAACTATGGTATTAGCAATGAGTGGTAGTTTTACTGTTCTTGCATCTATCGGTGTTATTGTTAGATTTATCCAGTATATTCCTACTTGTGCTGCTGTTCTGATCTTTAGAAAAAGAGATAAGGAAAGAGGAATAAAGCATGACGGCTTTACAATTCCATTTGGTCCAGTTATTCCTGTTATTGCTCTAGTTGTAAGTGTAATCCTATTAATCAAAGCAGGGATAGCTACTCCTCATAAAATTGTTTATGGTTTAGGAGGATTGGTTGTTGTAGCTCCATTCTATAAGTTCTCTAAGGACAGGATGGAAAGGGTAGAAAGAAAAGAAGCCCTGGGAGGTGCCCAATAGATGAAGGTAATTGGTATTTCAGGAAATAAAAAACTTTTAGATGGTTTCAACAGAGATTATGTTTTTGATCATTATTCTACTTGTATTGAAAAAATTGGTGCTGTACCATTAATTTTACCAATAACCGATAAAAAAGAGGTTGCCAAAGTATATATCGATAAGATAGATGCCCTGATTATGACAGGTGGGATCGATGTAAACCCTTTCCTATATGGTCAGGAGGCAGTAAAGGAAACCGAGGTTCCTTTCACTCAGAGAGACACCTTTGATTTTCTGCTTATCGAGGCTGCACTGGAGAAAAATATCCCTATTTTAGGAATATGCAGAGGGATGCAGATCATGAATGTATATTTCGGTGGTTCACTGCATCAGGATATCAAATATTACGGGGAAACAAGTATACAACATGTACAGGGATCAAAACACCATGAACCTGTCCATCTTGTTGATGTTGAGAAGGATTCTATCCTCTATACTCTTATTGGGGAAAAACAAAAAGTTAACTCAGTACACCACCAGTGCATCAACAAATTAGGGACGGGACTGGTAGCTTCAGCAGTATCTTCTTCTGATAAAATAATTGAAGCCTATGAATCTAATGGGGAAAATAGGATCTTAGGTATCCAGTGGCATCCTGAGATGATGTTTGCTGAGGGAAATAACGAGATGGAAGATATCTTCTCATTTTTAGTTAAGTAATCTCAATAACTATATATTTAAACAGAGGGGTCTTTTAAAAGAGAACCCCTCTTTTAAATTATAGATACAGATGGTATACTATTTAAAATATTATAAATATCAATTTTTATATCAGGGGGACAGATCATGACAAATAAATTAGGTTTTTGGAGTATTATATTACTTGGAATAAACACTATTCTTGGGTCAGGGATCTTCCTCCTTCCTGGAAGTTTTTATATAGCTTTAAATGAAAGAGGGATCTTCCCTACACTGATTGTTATTGCTACTGTCCTTTCTATCTCCCTTTGTTTTGCAGAAGCCTCTGGAATTTTTGAGGGTTATGGGGGCCCATACATATATGTAAGGGAAGCCATGGGAGAATTCATGGGTTTTCAGGTTGGATTTATGAAATGGGTTATCTCCCTTCTTGCCTGGGCAACTATGGCTGTTGCCTTTGCAGATCTTTTAGTGGCTTTTTTAGATATAGGTCATATCCCTTATATTGAAAAAATTCTTGCGGGACTTCTTATTATCATTCTTTCCTATATCAATTTTTTAGGAGTAGAGTTAACAAAGAGTCTAAATAATATTGTTTCCCTGGGAAAGATGGTACCAATTTTATTATTTGTTTTTATAGGAATTAAATATATAGGACAAAGCAACCTTCTCCTTATAACAAGGGGGCCAGAAGGATTAATCACAGGGATCAAGGACCCAATCTTAATCTTATTCTATGCATTTACAGGTTTCGAATCAATCGCAGTAGCAGCTAGAGATATGAAAACACCTCTTAAAAACCTACCAAAAGGTATTATTGGTGTGATGATTGGTATAACAATACTTTATCTGATTCTAATTTTTTCTATACTGGGAATTTTAGGAAGAAATATAGACCCTGATTCATATCCTATATTTCATGCAGCCTATCTTCTTTTGGGACCTCTAGGAGGGAGTTTTTTCTCATCGGGAATAATAATGTCTATTATTGGTATCAATATTGCATCCTCATTTACAAGCCCGAGATCTATCGTAGCACTGTCTGAGAAAAAAACTATGCCGGAATTTCTTTCCAGAAAAAATAAATATGGTACTCCCGGTGCTGCTATCATCCTTACTGGGGGTCTTTCATTACTTATAATTCTTATTGGGAATTTTAACACCTTAGTTTCATTTTCTGTAATTTCGAGAATTTCCCAATATCTGCTTACATGTGTGGCTGTCATTATATTTAAAAAACGGGGTATTAGAGGCTCTTTAGTCTTACCAGGAGGATACCTGATTCCTCTCATTGCCTTAGTAACTATGGGTATTTTATTTTATAACTACCTGATCTACATAGCTTCTGTATTTTTAATATTTTTTCTGATTGGAAAATATTTTTATAGCTATGATGGTAAATCTTATAAAGGCTTTAGAACTAATCCTTAATTTTAAAGTTTAAGAGAACAAAAAAAGTGCCGCATTTGCAGCACTTTTTTTAAAACCCCAATAATTTATATTTTTCTAAAATAACTCCCTCTATATCTTTCATAGGTTTTTTAAATAACTTTATTCTGTCAAACTCATCTGTTTCAAATTGAGATTTTAAGCTTTCGCCAAATTTCATTCGAATGGCTGTACCTATATTTACTTTTTTTACAGATGTATGAGACAACTTAGTTAAATCATGATCTTTAACTCCAGTAGATCCGTGAATTACAAGGGGAACATCCAATTTTTTTTCTATATTATTTAAAAGCTCATAGTTAATAACAGCTTCCTGCCCGGTCATCCTGTGAAGAGTTCCCACCGCTACCGCCAAAATATCTACTCCTGTTTCATTATAAAATGCCTTAGCTTCTTCCACGTCTGTATATTTCCCCTGGATCTTTATGCTTGGGTCACTATATCCCACTGATCCAATCTCAGCTTCTACACTTACATTATATTTTTTAGCAAACTGAACTATTTTGTGTGTATTTTCAATATTTTCATTGATAGGAAGACTAGATCCGTCATACATAACAGATGTATAACCTGATTTTATGGCTTCTTCTATCTCTTCCATAGATTTTGCATGATCTAAGTGAATACAGATCGGTATATCATAATCTTTACTGATAGATTTAAGTAAATTGCATAAATTTCTCGAACCCATATGCATAACAGCATCTCTATTTATCATAAGAACAGCAGGAGCTCTCAGCGAAGATGCCACATCTAATATCACTTTAGCATCCTCATAACCATATACATTAAAAGCAGGAACCGCTTGATTTTCACCTAATTCATTTATTATTTTTTTTAAAGTAACTAGCATACTTCCTCCTATCCTCTGGCAACCATTTCTCCAAATTCAGATTTTTTAAGATCTATAAAATTTTGAATTTCATCTGCAGTAGGCATATCCTCTGAACAACTGTGACTTGCTACCAGCATAGCAGCCGAAGCACTTCCAAATTCCAAGGCATCGATGATATCCCAACCCTCCATTAATCCATAGATAAATGCAGAAGCATATGCATCTCCTCCGCCAAAGGATTTAAGCAGTTTTACCGGGAATGGTTTAATCTTATAAGATGAATTTTTAGTGTAGGCAACGGATCCTTCTTTTCCATGTTTTATAACAACAATTTTATTTTCATAAGCTAACCATCTATTGGCAATTGCTATATCACTTTTATCTTCAAAGTTAGCAATTCCTTCCATCAATTCAAATTCTTCCTTAGAACCTATTATCAGGTCACTTAATCTTCCTATCAATGAATAATAGATCGCCACTTCTTCCTTAGATTTCCAGGTATAACTCCTATAATCCACATCAAATATCACAATAGTTCCATGTTTTTTAGCATATTCTACTGCTGTAAAACAGGCTTCTCTCGACGGGCTGGCCGATAATGCTGTTCCGGATACAACAATTGCTTTAGCATTTTTAATATACTCTTCTGAAATTTCATTGGATTCCAGCATAAGATCGGCAATACCATTTCTATACATCAATATAGAACTTTCAGTTGGACTTTTTATTTCAGTAAATGTAAGTCCAAGAGATTCACCATTTTTACAAGTTGCTACCTCTGATGTATCTATATTATTTTCTTTAAAAAAATTGGTAACAAACTTTCCAAAACTGTCATCTGAAACTTTTCCGATAAATCCCACTTTTTTGCCAAGTCTCGAAAGACCTACTGCTATATTTGCAGGTGACCCTCCAACATACTTATTAAAGTTTTTACTTTCCTCCAGGGGTTTATGGATATCTGTAGGATTAAAATCTATTGCAACTCTTCCAATAGGGATGATGTCCATAGGTCTGTTTTGATCAAATTTTAACATAATTTCCTCCAGTTTTTATCTGACTATAAGCATGTATCCTCTAATGATTGAAACCAGTTCATCATACCCTTCGCTGAATTGAAGCAGAGTTTTTGTTACTGCTCCATAGTTATCAAATTCTTTTTCTTCCATTCCCTCCGGAAGATAGGCTTTTTTGAAGTCATCAAACTTATAGAGAAGTTCATTTATTATCTCAGGTGCTACTGAATCACCTATTCTCTCCTTCACCTCTATATTTGAACCGTTGAATCTCTTCTGCCATTTATACGGGATAGTCTCCAGTATATCTCCTCCAATAAACTGAGACCATTGATGATGGTTTCTATAAGCTGCTGCCAGGAGCTTGGTTTTATATCCTCTTTCCTGGAATATATTATAAGCATTTTTCATTACAGCGACACCGGCCCATTCAAGATATTCTGGATTTGTAATTATATGATCTCTATTAGCTACATCTTTTAACCAGTCATCTACCCTTCCAACCATGATGGTACACACAGGGTTTATATGACTGTTGTCCAATCCCTCTTTTTCTCTTCTATTAAGACCTCTTTCTACCGCTTTTGCTACAGCTATAGCTTGTGGAACTGTAAAACTAACCGTAGCATTGATGCTTACTCCTCTATATGTAGACTCTTCAAAGGCTTTTATTCCTGCACTTGTAGCCGGGATTTTTACCTGTATATTTTCAGCAAGATCGCTAAAGTGGAGAGCCTGTTCTATAAGAAGTTCTGACTTTCTATAATATTTGGTATTTGTCTGGATGGAGATCCTTCCCCTCCCTGTCTCAGGATCAAAAACAGGTTTTAGGAGTTTAGCTCCCTCCACGGCCATATTTTCAATAAGTACCCAGGCGATCTCATCCTCTGTTGCCTCTGGATTATTGGCAATGAGCTCTTTTACCTGTTCCTCATAGTTTTCAAGCTCTGCCTTTAATACATTTTTAACTATCACGGGATTTGTAGTTGCTCCTACAGCACCATTTTCTATTGCATAGGATAATTCATTTATAGAACAAGAATCATTCCAATAATCTGTTTTAGTAGTAAGAGCCATCTCATGAAGAGGTCCTCTATATTTTTTTTCCATATTTCCCCCTCAATGGAACCCACTTAATACTTTGGGTTCCATTTTACAGTTATTTTTTATTAAATTTTAGTTGTATTCATTATTTTTTATTAACTCATCCAGTCTACTTTATGCTCTGGATTCCATTTTGTAGTTATTTTTATTAAATTTGTCCAAAAATCTATGGAAGAAACCCCTGTAATATCTCCGTATCCAAATTTAGAATCTTTTATCCCCCCAAATGAGAACGGCTCTCTTGGAACAGGTACTCCGATATTAACCCCTAACATTCCTGCCTGGAATTCTCTGATAGCTTCATCTACAAATCTACCATTTTGAGTAAAGATTGCAGCGGCATTCCCATATGGTGACTCATTTTGAATAGCTGCAGCTTCAGCTATTGTATTAGCTCTTCTTATTTCCAAGACAGGTCCGAAAATCTCTTCACCACTCATATTTTTACTGTTGCCCCAGTCAATAATAGATGGTCCTATAAAGTATCCCTCATCTGTTTTAACCTTTCTTCCATCAACTACAATTTCAGCTCCATTTTCCTGGGCATAATCTAAGTAGTCCTCTATTTTTTTTATAGCCGCCTCCGAGATAACCGGAGGAAGATCCACACCGGGAACCATATTTTTAGCTTTATTAATAACTTCTCCATATACGTCGTCTATACTTCCTACACCGATCATTACCGATACAGCCATACATCTCTGTCCCGACATTCCAAAGGCAGATGAAATAATATCTCTACTTCCTGCATCTTTATTGGCATCCGGCATTACTACAATGTGGTTTTTTGCTCCACCCAATGCTAAAACTCTCTTGGAGTTAGCCGATCCTCTTTTGTGAACAATTTGGGCTACAGGTGTTGATCCCACAAATGATACAGCTACGATATCCTTGTTGTCACAAATCCCTTCAACAACTTCTTTTCCACCGTTAACTACATTAAAAATCCCTTCAGGTAATCCTGCCTCTTCCCAAAGTTCTGCCATTTTCATAGCTGAGACAGGTGTTAATTCAGACGGCTTTAAAATTATTGCATTTCCTAGAGCTATTGCATTTGGAACGGTCCAATGGGGAACCATTACTGGGAAGTTAAACGGAGTAATAGATGCCACAACTCCTAAGGGTCTTCTTTCTTCCTTACAATTGACTCCTCTACTGACATCCTGGGTTTTCCCAGAAATTAGCTGTGGAATAGAACAAGCAAATTCTGTTAATTCAATGGCCTTATCCACACCGGCATAGGCCTCTTCCATTGATTTTCCATTTTCTTCACAGTTAACCACAGATAATTCTTCTCTATACTTCATAAGTAATTCTCTATATTTATAAATAACCTTAGATCTGGATTTTGCAGTTAAACCTGCCCAAGATTCCTGAGCAGCCTTAGCTTTAGTTACGACTTCGTCCAATTGAGCTTTAGTCGCAGCTTTAAATTCACCAATAATTTCTCCGTTGATAGGAGCATAGATATCATATTTTTCTCCCATTCCTGATACAAACTTACCATTTAAATAATTTTTAATTTCATTATATTTCATCTTTTCCTCCTAAAATATTTCAGAGATCTTTACAGGTCTCTTTTCTTCTAAAGATTTTTTTGCCGCTAACCCAATCAATACAGGTTGTAATCCGTCATTTGCATTAACAGGAACATCTTTATCGTTAACTATTGCCTCTACAAATTGATTTACTTCTTCTCCAAATGACTGCATATATCTCTCCAAGAAGAAATAAAGTGGTTTTTCTGATACAATACCGTCTTTTGTTGAGATAACTGCCTTTGATCCGCTGTCATTTGAGATAGCCACCGAACCAAGTGATCCGAATACCTCTGCTCTCTGGTCATACCCATAAGCTGCTTCTCTGGAATTATCGATTACACCTAAAGCTCCATTTTTCAACTTCAATGTTATAATAGCTGTATCTATATCTCCGGCTTCTCCAATCTCAGAGTTTACAAGTACCCCTCCAAGGGCATAGACTTCCTCGACTTCACTTCCAGATAAGTGTCTTACCATATCAAAATCATGGATAGTCATATCCAAAAACATTCCACCAGATACCTTAACATAGTCTATTCCCGGAGCTTCAGGATCTCTGGAAGTTACCTTTATAATGTGAGGTGTCCCAATTTTTCCTTCTGTAACAGCATCCTTTATAGCCTTGAAATTATTGTCAAATCGTCTATTAAATCCAACCTGATATTTTATCCCGGCTTTTTCTACCTCTTCCAAAACCATCTGGATCTTTCCCAGGTCATGATCGATTGGTTTTTCACAGAAGATATGTTTGTTAGCTCTTGCTGCCTCTATTGATATAGATGAGTGAGTATCTGTTGAAGAACAGATCAAAACAGCATCGATCTCTTTATTTTCCAATATTTCTTTATAATCAGTAGTTATATTTTCTATTCCAAGTTCATTGATCCATTTTATTTTATCTTCATTCATAAATGGATCTGCAATCATATGAACAGTAGCATTTTTAACATTATTGGTGATACTTGTTGCATGTACCTGCCCAATTCTTCCGGCACCTATAATTCCTAACTTTAGCATTTTTAAACTCCCCCCTCTATTAAAGACCTGTTTTTTCAGCAATAAATTTTCTAGCTCTTACAGCATATTCAAATGGATTGGCAAGTGCAGGATCCTGTTCTGCCTCTACAACCATCCAACCAGTATAATCAGCATCTTTTAATGTTTTGAATATAGGATCAAAATTAATTATTCCATCACCAGGAATAGTAAACGCACCTTTTTTTACCCCTGTTAAGAAGGAAAGATTGTTTTCTTTAACTTCTCCTAATATATTTTCTCTCACATCTTTTAAATGAACATGAGCAATTCTATCTATATATTTATTTAAAACCTTTTCAACCGATGATTGAGTTCCTTCAGAATAGTACATATGACCTGAATCAAATAATAAATAAACATTCTCATCAGTTATTTCCATGAATTTATCCACTTCTTCCGGAGTCTGAACACCTGTTCCCATATGGTGGTGAAGCGATACTTTCATTCCTTTTTCTTCAGCTAATTTAGCTAATTTATTGTATCCGGCAGCCAATCTATCCCATTCTTCATCTGTGAAAACAGGCTTTTCATTGAATATCGATTTATCCAGTCCCTGAATACTGTGTGACTGCTCGGAACACCCTATAACCTCAGCACCCATAGTATGTAAAAAATCTCTATGTTTAATAAATTCAGCAATAGTTTCCTCTTCTTTTCCTACAGCAAAGAAGGTACTAAACCATGCATTACAAATTTGAATTCCTCTGATATCTAACTTTTCTTTTAAGAGATCAGTATCTTTAGGATATTTATTTCCTACTTCACTTCCAGTAAATCCGGCTAACGCCATTTCAGATACACACTGCTCGAAAGTATTTTCACTCCCTAGTTCAGGCAGATCGTCATTTGTCCAGGCAATTGGTGCAATTCCTAATTTTACTTTTTTAGAATCCATTTTATTCCTCCATTAATACTTTTTTATTTTTTTCTTTTCCTGCTTCGATGCTTCATATGCCTTATTTATTTTTTTATTATCAGATACTGAAGCATTCCCCACATGCCACCATGAATCATATCCATCTGTCATTGTTTTAGGTAACACCTTTATATCTATTAATGTCGATACTGTCTGCTTTTTACTGTCTTCCAGTGCCTCTATTAACTCCTTCTCATTCTTAACATTATATGTCTTACATCCATAAGATCTTGCATTCATAGCAAAATCAATGGGGATCAGTTCCCCGTCTAAGTTTCCTGTTTCTGCATTTCTATACCTAAATTCAGTTCCAAAACTTCCCATTCCATTTCCCATTTGAAGATTATTTATACAACCAAAAGCCATATTATCCATTAAGATTATATTTATCTTTTGTTTTTCCTGAATAGAAGTAACCAGCTCCGAGTGCAGCATCTGATATGATCCATCTCCAACCAGGGCATATACCTCTTTAGTCGGTTCAGCTATTTTAACCCCCAGAGCTCCTCCAATTTCATATCCCATACAGGAATAGCCATATTCCATATGATAGTCATTTTCACCCCTGGTTTTCCACATTCTCTGCAGGTCTCCAGGTAAACTTCCTGCAGCTCCTACAACTATTGAATTTTCCAGATTTTTATTTAATACCCCTAAAACATTAGTCTGGGTCAGGGATGAATTGGTATCTTTTTTAAACTCTTCCAATACATGGTCCAGTCCTCTTACTTCCGGAATAAAGTTTTCACCATAAGTTATATCCGCTAATCTATTCCACTCTTTTTCCCAAAGTTCCTTAAGGTCTTTAATTTCATTTTTATACTCTGTTTTATAACTGTCCAGCAAAGATTTTCTTAATTTTTTTAATGTCTTCCCGGCATCAGCAGTAATTTTAATCCCGTCTAGTTTTTGTGAATCAAAACCAGCAATATTAATATTTAAAAATTTTACATTTGGATTTTGAAAGATCCATTTAGATGCAGTTGTAAAATCAGTGTACCTCGTTCCTACTCCTATTATTAAATCTGCATCCTTCGCTATTCTGTTAGCTGCTAAATTCCCAGTTGTTCCCAGTCCTCCCAAATTCATACTATGATCTGAGGAAATAGCTCCTTTCCCAGCTTGAGTTTCACCAAAGGGAATATTAAATGTCTCACTAAATTCTTTAAAAGTTCCCTCTGCCTCGGAATATTTCACTCCTCCTCCACAGATTAACATAGGTTTTTTAGAAGCTTTAATAGCTTCTATTGCATCCTTTATCATGAAATCTGTAGGCATTATTCTTTCTATCCTATGAATTCTTTTTTTAAAAAATCCATGTGGATATTCATAACTTTCCCCCTGAACATCTTGTGGCAATGATATTGTCACAGCACCTGTATTTATAGGATCAGTCAATACTCTCATGGCATTTAACAGAGCCGTCATAAGCTGCTCAGGTCTATTAATTTTGTCCCAGTATTTAGATACTGGTTTAAAAACATCATTTGTTGATATCGTTAAATCATGAAATTGCTCGATCTGTTGTAATACTGGGTCAGGCTGTCTGCTTGCAAATGTATCCCCAGGAAATAAGAGTAACGGTATCCTGTTTGCAGACGCAGTTGCCGCTGCAGTCACCATATTTGCAGCTCCCGGACCTACTGAACTTGTACATGCTATTATCTTTTTTCTCTTATTTTGTTTTGCAAAGGCCGTTGCTGCATGAGCCATTCCCTGCTCATTTCTTCCCTGATAGACTTTTAAACCATGGTTTCCTTCTTCCAAGGCCTGGCCTAATCCAAGAACATTACCATGCCCAAAGATTGTAAAAATTCCTTCTATGAATTTACTCACTTCTCCATCAAATTCAACATATTGATTATCTAAAAATTTAACAAGAGCTTGAGCTGTTGTTAATTTAATTGTATTCATATTTACCCTTCCTATTTAGATTTGATATTTTTATTTTTCAGGCCAAATTTTATTTTCCTTATCATGCAGCCATGTATGTGCATCATCGTCAATTCGTTTTGTCCAAGGGTTTTTGTCTAAATGTCTGATCATCCAGCAATAATACATCCCATATCCCGGAGCTGATGTTTGAGGATGTGTAAAACCACCATCTATCATTAAAGCTGAGTTATTTTGTATTTTATATACATTTTCTCCTACAAATGCTCCTCCAAAACCCTGAGGTTTTGTGAATTTATAAAAATAAATTTCCGGCTGAGCATGACTGTGGGGTGGATAACTTGACCATTTCCCAGGATATGTTATTACTTCTCCTAAAACCATATTTGAATAGGGAGCATTTTCATATTTAAAAATATCCCTTACAAGTCTCCTTGCAGTTCCATCCATTATCCCGTCTCCAAAAATATTATCTTTGCAGTCTTCCGGGGTATATAATTTGGAATCAAATAAATTATGATTTATGGTTTTTTGAACTCCTATTTCTCCGTCTTCGATAAACTCTATAATCACCTTTTTATCATTTGAAACATGCAGTGTGTAAGGACCACAGTCAAAAACATTTTCCCTTTCCGCAAGCAGTTCTTCCCCTTCCCATAAAAATTTTATTTTCCCCTGAAAAAGGATAATTGCCGTTTCTTTATCCCTGTCATATAATTCTACTTTTTCTCCAGCCTTCATTTTGTATACACCAAAATCCATAAGCATTGATCTATTTTTTCCATCATCTTTTGATATAGAATTATATCCGTATTTAAATTCATTATTACTTTGATGCTCAAGCATAATTAGTTTCTCCTTTTGAATTTTATAAGTTTCTTTTAATTTAAGATTTAATTTTATTCTTTCTCATATCAAATACAACTGCTGCTACTATAATAAATCCTTCTACAATTTGCTGGATAAATGCATTGATTCCCAAAAGGGTGAATCCATTTGCCATTACTCCCAATATTAAGGCTCCTATTACAACACCCCATACAGTTCCTAAGCCTCCTGAATGACTGGTTCCTCCTATTGTTGCCGCTGCTATGGCTGTAAGTTCTATCCCAGTAGCTGCTGCCGGCTGAATACTTCCGCCTGTTCTTCCCATAAAGATTACTGCACACAGACCCGCCATCAATCCGGCATAAGCATAGATAAGCACTGTATTTCTTTTAACCTTAATCCCTGATATTTTTGCTGCATTTATATTCCCGCCGATTGCATAAACACTTTTTCCAAATTTTGAATAATTCATAATAATAAATGTAATAATTATCATAATTCCATAGATAATAACCGGAACAGGAATGACATTAAATATTCTAGATCCAAAAAATGTTATGGAATGATTAATACTGCTTATTGGTTTCCCGCCTGTATACATAAGTGCTGCTCCCCTTGCTGCAGTATACATTCCCAATGTTGCGATAAAAGCTGGCACCCCGGTATAAGCTATCAGTCCACCATTTATGGCTCCACATAGGGCTCCCAATAATAAAGCTACTATTATCGGCACTATTATCGGCAGTTCCGGTAAACCCGGAAACATCCTGTCAAAGGCGTCCATTGTCTGTCCCAAACTCCCTGCCACAACTCCGGCAAATGCAAGAACCGATCCTACAGAAAGGTCTATTCCCTTAGAAACAATTACAAGAAGCATCCCCAATGCCAATATCCCATAGATAGAAGACTGGGTTATTAAATTAAATATATTTCTAACGGACAGGAAATTAGGTCTTAAAATGGATAAAACCAATACCATACCCATAAGAATCAAAACTATTCCATATTTTTTCAGTAATTCATTTGTATTTTCATTTAGTAAAAATTTTTTTTCATTTTTTATAACAGTTTCTACTGCCATTCTTTAGCCTCCTTAATTATATTAATGTCAATTTTAATTTTTCTTTATTTGTAATATTTCTGTAATCATTTTTTTTATTGGTTGCATATTCCATGAGCTTTTCTTGGGTCAACTCATCATCATTATCAAGAATCCCTGTAATTTTCCCCTCATGCATCACTACCACACGGTCAGCCATCCCTAAAATTTCAGGCAATTCCGAAGAAATCATTATTACACTCTTTCCTTCACAGGCTAATTTTGATATCAATCTGTGAATTTCAGATTTTGCTCCTACATCTATTCCCCTTGTAGGTTCATCTAAAATAAGTATATCCGGATCTGTTAAAAGCCACCTTGCTATCAGTACCTTTTGCTGGTTTCCCCCGCTTAGATTTCCTATTTTATGGTTTAAACTTGGAGTTTTTATCCCCAACGCCGATATATACTTTTCTCCGTCTTCTTTCATTTTTTTATAATTTATTAATTTGTTAGGATTTATATAGGCATCTATATTGACTATAGTCATATTGTCTTTCACCGACAACATCGGAAAAATACCCGTTTCTCTCCTATCCTCTGTCAATAAGGCCATTTTATTCTTAACAGCTTTAGATGAGGAATCCATATTTATTTTTTCATTGTCTATTAAAATTTCTCCATTAATAATCGAACGAACACCGAACAGGGCTTCCATTACCTCTGTTCTCCCGGCACCAATCAATCCGGCAAAACCTAAAATTTCTCCTTTTTTCAGGTTAAAAGAAACATTTCTAAAATGATTTCCATCACTTAAGTTTTTTACCTCTAATTTTGTTCCGGATATCTCACTGGGTGTCTTGGGAAACAAGTCCTCTATGTCACGTCCTACCATCATCTTGATCATTTCATCCATGGACATATCTTTGCTGGGCTTGCTGCCTATATAATTCCCATCACGAAAAACCGTAATCGTATCAGCTATCTTAAATATTTCATCTAATTTATGGGAGGTATATATTATGCTTCTTCCCTCAGATTTCAATTTAAATATTATTTTAAATAACTGATCTATTTCTCTGTCTGTAAGTGCTGAAGTTGGTTCATCCATTATGATTAACTTGGCATCGTATGATATTGCTTTTGCTATTTCTATCATTTGTATCTTTGCAATACTTAAATCTTTCATCAAAGTTTTAGGGTTTATGTCCAAATTTATCATCTTCAATACTTCTACGGTATTTTTATACATAATCTTGTGATCAATTAAACCCAATTTATTCTTAGGTTCTCTCCCAAGCCAGATATTTTCCATGATAGACCTGTATAATATCGGACTTAATTCCTGATGTATCATTGAAATCCCTGATTTTAATGCTGTTTCTGTATCATATTTTTTCATTTTTTTACCGTTAAAAATAATCTCTCCCGATGTCTGTCTGTGTATCCCTATTATGCACTTCATAATAGTTGATTTTCCGGCACCATTTTCTCCCATGAGAGCATGAATTTCTCCGGTTTTAACCTTTAAATTAACTCCCTTCAATGCCATTACACCTGGAAATTTTTTAACTATCTTATCCATTTCTAAAATATATTCATTAACCTCCACTACATCACTCCTTATCCTATTTAAAATTCAAAGAATGTTAACTTAAAATCATATTTTAAGTTAACATAATTTCAAATAATATTTTTTACTTAAAATCATTTAAATTTTCTTTGGTAATAAGTTTGAATGGAATATAAGTTATTTTATTTGCAACTAATTTTCCTTGAATAACATCAATAACATTTTTGGCTGCTGTTGACCCTTGACCTTTAGCATCTTGAAATACCGTAGCACTAAGTTCTCCTTTTTCCACGGAATTAAGAGCATCAGGTGTAGCATCTAACCCAATAACTTTAACTTTTTCTAACAAACCATTACTTTTTAAAGCTTCAATTGCACCCAATGCCATCTCGTCATTATTTGAAATAATTGCAGAAATATCATCTCCATATGTTGTAATCCAGTTTTCAGCAATTGCTAATCCTTTGTCTCTTTGCCATAAACCAGTTTCTTCTGCAAGTACTTTAACTTCAGGATATTTTTCTTTTATTACTTCTTTTACACCGAGAGTTCTCTTTAGGGCACCTTCATTTCCTAAAATTCCCATAAGAATTGCAATATTTCCCTTACCATTCATTTCTTTCCCTATAAAATCCATCTGCATTTGTCCGCCTGTAATTTCATCGGCACCGACATAATAAACATTTTCAGGCATTTTATCTTCTTTTCCTGCATATGGATTTCTATTTACATAACATAGAGGAATTTTGGCGTCTATGGCAGCATCGGTAATAGGTCCCATAGCACTTGTATCAGTAGGAACTACTATTATAGCGTCTACATTTCTTTCTATTAACGAATTTACTAAGTCTTGCTGCTTGATAACATCTTCTTTTGCATTTTCTATAATAAAATTAACATCATTTTCTTCTGCATAGGCTTGTGCTGCATCTAATATAAAGGTCTGGAATGTGTCATTTAAATTATTGATAACGTAAGCAACTGTTGGCTTTTCGTTGTCTATTTTTTGAGCTTCCTCCTTGGATGATTCTCCGCATCCCTGAAGTAATCCCATTGTCAAAACTAACCCTATTATCATTAATAATTTTTTCATTAATTTTCCTCCTAAGTTAAAATCATGAAGTTCCCATAACAAAATTTCTAATCAACATCTATTTTATTAATTTTCTTGAATATCAATGAGTTTACCTGTCTCAAATGACTCCTTGCAGGCATAGGCTATAATTGTAGTTCTTGTCCCATCATATACAGTTACCTCTGGTTTTCTTTTATTTATAATACAGTTTACAAATTCTTTTAATTCATCTACATATGCAGTTTCAAATCTTTCCAAGAAATCCTGGGAACATTCTTTTCTCACACCACTGGGATCCAAAACTTCCACTAAATTTTTCTGGGGGACATTGGCAATTCTTAATATTCCCTCTGTTCCAATGATTTCAGTTTCAACATTATATCCGTGAGGAGCCGTTCTTCCGGCAAAGATAAATGCCATTGCATCATTTTTAAATTTTAAAAGTGCAGATACATTGTCCCCATCTTTATGTTTTCCAAACTCATCATGCTTATAGCATCCGCCTATCCCCCATGTTTGAATGGGTTCGGAATCTAGAAGCCATCTCGAAAGGTCTATATCATGTACTGCCATATCGATAAATTGCCCCCCTGAATGTCCTGCATAGGCAATTGCTCCGGCTATTGCAGACTCTGGATCCTGGCTGTATCCTCTGAATAAAAATGGTTTCCCTATTTTCCCCTGGTCTATCATCTTTTTAGCGTATACATATGAAGGATCATAGCGTCTCATAAATCCCAGCATAAACACCTTATCTGGATGGTTTTCAATGGCCTTTTCTGCTCTTTTACACTCTTCCAATGTTATTCCCAAAGGTTTTTCAGAAAAAACATGCAGCCCTGCCTTCAATGCTTTTTCAATCTGGTCACAGTGCAGATGTGATGGCGAACATAGGAACACTGCATCTAATTCATTGTTTTTAATCATCTCGTCAAAATCAGTATATCCATATGGGACACCCCATCTTGTTTTAACTTCTTCTACTCTTTCCTCTTCAATGGCACAAATAGCAGTCAATTCTGCTTCAGGAATTTTAAAAGCAATGTTTTCAGCATGTTGAATTCCAAGTCTTCCAAGACCCACCATTCCAAACTTAATTTTTTTCATTATTCATCCTCCTAAAAGTTTTTCCAATAATTTAAAACGTTTTAAAAAAGTTTCTATTAATTAAATACTTCTTTTTTTTTTATTTGTCAAATCTTTTTATAACTTATTTAGAACAAAAGAACCAAAAAAATATACAAATATGTCTTTTAACTGCTATTTTTACTGATTTAGATTAAATTATTGCAAGCTGAAATATTGTATTAAGTTATTTTTTTAACAGTTTTTTATTTAATAATTTGATATTTAAAACGTTTTAAGTTATAATTTTAAAATAAGAATTAAAATTATTGGGGGAATCCAGATGGGAGTTACACTTAAAAATATTGCCAGCCAGTTAGGTTTGTCTTATACCACGGTATCCAGGGCTTTAAATAATCACAAAGAAATAAAGCCTTCTACCAGAAAACTGGTAAAAGAAACGGCTGATTCCATGGGATATGTACCTAATTCAATAGCCCAGGGATTGGTTATGAAAAAAACCAAAACTCTTGGTCTTATTCTTCCGGATATAACCGATGGCTTCATGGCAGAATTAGCAAGGGAGATTGAAATAGTTTCTAACCGTGCCGGGTATACAATATTTCTCTGTAATACCAACTGGAGTAAGGAACGGACAAGGGATTATGTAAAGAAATTAATAGAAAGAAGGGTAGATGGTATCATTATGATCCCTACATCCAATGATATAAGTTTTTTAGAGACTGCTCTGAAATATGATACGAGAATTATATTTATAGGTTCAAGTTTGAAAAAAATAGAGGTTAAGTCCATCCAGATAGACAACTACAAGGCGATAAAAATAGCTATCTTTCATCTTCTAGGGAAAAACAAAAGAAAAATCGCTTATCTTGGAGGGGGAAAAGAACTTTTTGCCAACGAGGAAAGATTTTTGGCCTTTAAAAAAATATTAACAGATAATAACCTGTTTGATCCGAAACTTATAGCAAACTCACACGAATTTAGAAAAGATGGTTATTTACTGGTAGAAGAACTCTTAAAGAAAAAAATAAAATTTGATTCAATTATCGCTTTTAATGACGTTATCGCAATGGGAGCCATAAAAAAATTAAAAGAATTGAATATAAAAGTCCCAGAAGACGTAGCAGTTATTGGATTCGATGACAGTCCAATTTCTAAATTTTTAGGAGACGGATTATCTACTATAAAACAACCCATCGAAGAAATGGCCAAATTAGCCTTCAATGAAGTTATAAAAAGTAAGGATAATAAAAGAATTCTGCTAGACCCTATTTTTATTCAAAGAAATAGTTCTTAACTATTTAGCAGTGTAAATAATTTTTAGATATTCGAATAAACTTTAAAGGATAAATAAAAAATCCACCTAGGAATCTACCTAGGTGGATTTTTTTATGCTCTTTTGTGTTTAGAACCAATCAATTTTTTATTCTTTTGTCCAGTACTCATACTATACAAAAAAATACCTAATCCGATAAAGATAATTCCTATAATCATATTTGTACTTAAAACTTCTCCGAAAACCATAACAGAAATAAAAATAGTAGAAATACTCTGGGTAGACAATATTACAGAAGCTTTTTCAGCATCTACAAATTTTAGTGCTTGATTCTGTGCTGTATATGCAAAAGCTGTAACTACAATACTCAGATATAATATATTCATTGTTAAAGCTTTCGTCAAAGGAAAAGGCTTTTCATTAAACACATTAATAAATATCAAAGAAAAAAAGCCGCATAAAAACATCTGGATAACAGAAAGTTTTTTATAGGACATCTTATTAGAATTTTGTTCTAAATATACTATGTTTAAAGCAAAACAGAAACCACTTAAAATCGAATAGAAGTCCCCTATACTAAATCCATTGAGCGAAAGACCATTTTTATTGACATAGAAGATCCCAATTATTATGAGGAGTGAATAGGATATATTTATTGCACTAAATTGCGCTTTTTTTAAAACTCTTTTAATTATTAAGGTGAATATTAAATAGGAAGAAAATAGTGCAGCACCTCTTGATGATGATATATAGAGTAGCCCATAGCTCATAGTAAAGAACATTATAAATACAAATACAGATGACCAAAAACATATTTTTATCTCCTCTATACTTAACCCTTTGAGTTCTTTAAAATATATTATGGATAATATCAGTCCACCGATAAAAAATCTAACAGTCAATAAAGAGAAGACCCCTACCCCTAAATTAAAAGAATATTCCATGGAAGGATAGGCACTCCCCCAGATTAATGAAGCAAAAATCAATAATACAGTCCCATATAAATTGGCCACTTTATTTCCCTCCCTATTTAAAAATAAAATTTCTTCAAATATTATTTCAGTACAATTCTCTTTAAATAAAAATTTCCATCTTTTTTAATCGCGATTAACTTATTAGTAAGGTTATAGTTCATAAATTCACACAAGTCAATACAGCAGCCTGATGAAATAAAGATTTTAACTAATAAACAAACTAAAGCTTACTAAATATAGCTGAACAGATAGATTTTTTTATTTCATTTAATCCTCTCTATTCTTTTATTTTAAAAAAAAAATTAATTTTAAACTTTTTCCACCTAAGTGGCGTCTGATAAGTATAAGCAAATGAAAATAATATTTTTTTCATTTCTTTCTTTCCTTAAAATAAAATATAAAAATAAAAACCTCTTAACTGTGTGACTATTACAGTTAGGGGGTCTTTATTTTTTTGACTATATTTAAAAATAAATTCCATAGCAGATTAAGTCCCCTATAATTTATAGGTATATCCAATGACTTAAATAAAATCTAATATAGATCTTAGAGGATTTAGGTTGCTCATTCCGTAATAATATACATGAGTTTTAATAACTATTAATTGCTGGAAAAGGAGGATATAACATGTTAAAAAGTGGGAGAACACCCTTACTGAGAGCACATAAACTTGAGAAGCTGTTAGATGTAGGAGAGATCTATATAAAATTAGAAGGTGCAAATCCAGCGGGTCATAAGCATGACAGGATAGCTGAGGTACTAGTAAAAGATGCCATTGCTCACAAATATACAGGAATTGTTGTAAATGGTTCAGTCAGTTATATTAATTCTATCTTATATTACGCTGCTCTGGAAAATTTAGATATTGTGATTCCCTTATTTAAGGGAGAAAGGTGGAAAATAGTAAAATTTAAAGATCAGGGAATCCTGGATTTAAGATCTTTAAAATATAAATCACAATTAGAAATAATAACAAAAACTGCAGAAGATAAAGATTATTACCTGGCAGCTGAAGGTTATACCAATACTCATATAAACCAAATGATCTTGGAAAACTTAACAGATGAGATTTTCAAGAAGCTGAATTATAGAGTAGATACTATATATACCCAGTTAAGCTATGGGTATACATTAACCAGTATACATAACTATTTACTAAAAAAATGGATGAATGGTGAAATAGAAAACTTTTCAAATATTATATGTGGAACCTGGGGAAAAGGAAATGCAGTATTTCAATACTTTCAAAGGACTAAAGAAATTAAAAATAACGTTCTTGAAGGATTTAAAGATAAAGAGTTATCAAGAAATCATATATTATTGGATATAGAATTATTGGAACAGACTTTTCTCGACATCAATGAAACCGATGGTGAGGTTATTTCCATCAGCAAAGAACTGTTAAAAGAAAGTGTAAAAATTTTAAGACAGAAGGAGCAGATAAAGGTAAATGAACAGGAGGCATATTCTTTTGCAGCTTTTTATAAATTAGTTAAAGATAAAAAAGTAAAAAATGGAAGACATGTAATTATCCTGAATGAGGGCAAGAGTATCATAAATATTGAAAATTTAAATGACTACGATGAGGTTTCTAAAGACAAATTGGTCAAATTAACCCGGGAATTACTGGTGCAATATTCAGATTCTGTAGCAGAAACAGAGGATGCAATAAAAAATGCTATCGATAAAGGGTTTATATTATTAGCTTCTCGTAACGGTATATATGAAGGTGTCTGTATTATTGTCAATCTGGGGTTTGAAGAATTCATACCAAAATATCATTTGGCATATATCGGAACCAATAAAGTAAGCAAGGGAAGGGGAGTCGGAACTGAATTAATACAACGTGCTATTGATCTAACCGATGGCAATCTATCGCTCCATGTAGATTTAGATAATAAAGGAGCTAAAAAACTATATAAAAGGCTCGGATTTAAACATGCTTATAATCGTATGATCTACCAGGGTGAAATATAGACTTATTCTAAATTGAAACCTCACTGAAAAATAAAACTTTACTTTCTGTAACATTTATGGTATTATATTTGTAGTAACAGAGAGTCAGACAAGAGCTTCATTGGTTAAGAAACCCTTTCAGAGGGTTGAAAGTTAAATGGATTTTAAGAAAAACTTATCTGTATTAAAATTTTACGGAGGTAACAAATGTTAAAAGGAACAGTTAAATGGTTTAATGAGGAGAAAGGATTTGGATTTATTTCAGCAGAAGACGGAAACGATTACTTCGCACATTTTTCTCAAATCAACAAAGAAGGATTTAAAACTTTAAACGAGGGAGAAGAAGTAACTTTCGAAATCACTCAAGGCGATAAAGGTCCTCAAGCTTCAAAGATCGAAACTGTATAATTATATATAATTTTGAATATTCAAAGTGGTAGAAATTTCTACCACTTTTTTTATTTTAAATTTTTCCACAATCATTGCATCAGAATCATATATTTACCTAAGTAATTATAGCCTGTTATGATAAGTAATAATATTTTTTATGAACAATTTAGTAACTTTTGAAGAGGAATAAAAAAAAGTGATTGTATATTATAAGAGTAAATATTTAGTGCATAATTGGTGGTATCAAGAGGAGGAATAAAAATGATTTTACCGATATCAAAAATAGTAGAAATTAAGTGGACTGCCGTAATGATAGATGACGAAAGCCTTAGGGATTTAATCTGGGAGGCATTGAAACTGGCGGCAGCTGAGAAAGATGTCACTCTCTCATCCAACCCTTATAACTTGTTCACACATGAACTGATGCTGATAACAAAGTTGACAGCAATAAATAAAGGAATTATAGAGCTGAAGTGGATAGATCATCTCGTGAATCTGAGAGAACTTGATCTCAGTCAAAATAAGATAGTAAATCTAGAGGGAGTGAAGTTCCCTGGCACCCTGACAGAACTTAATCTCAATCACAACCAGATAGCGAACCTGAAAGGTGTAAAGTTCCCTGATAGCCTGACAAGCCTTGATCTTAATAACAACAAGATAGCTAGCCTAGAGGGAGTAAAGTTCCCCGGTGGTCTAATAGAACTTAATCTCAAGCACAATCAGATAGCTGACTTGGAGGGTCTAAACTTCACCGGTCTTGATAACCTGACTATTCTTGGTCTTAATAACAACAAGATAGCGAGTCTTGAGGGGATGAAGTTCCCCGATAGCTTGACAACTCTCCATCTTTTTAGCAACCAGATAGCTAACTTGGATGGTCTAGACTTTACTGGTCTTGATAACCTAGCTGTTCTTGGTCTTAATAACAACAAGATAACGAATCTCGAAGGGATAAAGTTCCCCGATAGCCTGACAACTCTCCATCTTTTTAGCAACCAGATAACAAACCTAAAGGTAGTAAAGTTCCCCGATAGCCTGCAAAGCCTTGATCTTCTCAGCAATAAAATAACGAGCTTAGAGGGGGTGAACTTCCCTAATAACCTACAGAGTCTCGATCTCCTCAGCAACCAGATAACGACCTTGGAGGATGTAGAATTCCCTGATAATCTACAGAATCTCGATCTTTCTAATAACCAGATAGATACAGTTGCCGGATTTGAAAAAGCATTCTCTAAACTTAATAAGTTTTTTCATGTCTGTATGCGTAGCAACCCTATCACAGAGAATTCAGAATACCGTACGGTAACACTTAAGATAGAAGCAGATAACCCACACATCAACTTTACTCCTAGGTAGATAAAAGATAGGTTCAGCAGATTTATACAATGATAATTGTGAAGAGGCAAGAATTAAAATAAATTTTGCTAATTTAAGTACTCAAAAAAAAGTCTACCAATTAAGGTAGACTTTTCTTATTAAATATAATTTAGGAGTATTTAAAAATAAATTCTCTGCAACCTCTTTATTTTCAATGATTTTTATAGATACAAATCTATTCCCACTCTGTAATTTTAATCTTTTTTGTACTCTCAACCTCTGTTTTTGATACTTTATATCCCATTATTCTCACATAAATCAATTTTAAATTTATGTTTCAAAAAATATTAGTACGTTTTTAGTACTTTATTTTTTTTAAATTCTATTTTTAATAATCCCAAAAGTTACTATCATCTACACTGTCCATAATAAATTTTGATTAATAGCTCAATATACTCTTCATTATTAAATTGATTAGGATTTCCAATTGTACAAATATCTTTTTCTATATCTCTTAAAAAGTTTGGAATTAGTTTTTTATAATCTTTAAACTCTATACCTAAATCTTTAAAAGAATTTGGAATTTTCATTTCCTTTTTTAAAATACTAATCAACGCTATCAAAGAATTCTTACCTTCCTCTATATTTTCTGAAGGCAACCCTAACATTTTAGAAATTTCAAAATAATATTCATGAGCATTTTTATTACTTTCTATTACATAAGGCATTATTATTGCGTTTGATCTCCCATGAGATAAATGAAAATTAGATCCCAAAGTATGAGCTATACTATGATTTATCCCTAAAGAAGAATTATTAAAGGCTAGGCCGGCCATGCATGAAGCATGCTGTATTTCTTCTCTAGGTTTTAATAATTCAGCATTCCCATAATGCTTTAATAAATTTTTATAAACTATTTTAATTGCTTCTAAAGATAAAGCATTCGTAAACGAATTCCTAGAAGTAGATACATATGCTTCTATTGCATGAGTTAATACATCCATTCCAGTATCAGCAATTACGACTCTAGGTAAAGTTTTCATAAACTCCGGATCTAATATTGCCATAGTTGGTAACATTTCATCATCAGCTAAAGCTATTTTATTATTTTTATTTGTAATAACACTATAAGAAGTTACTTCTGAACCTGTCCCACTAGTTGTAGGAATTGCTATAAATGGAATTCTTTTTATATCTCCTTTATGTTCTTTTTGAATTTTATAACTAAAATAAATTATCCCTTTACAGGCATCTATAGGAGAACCACCTCCTAATGCTATTATTACTTCAGGATTAAACATAAAATATTCTTTTATTCCATCTTCTATAACTTCTATAGTTGGATTAGGTTCAACTTTATCAAATACCTTTACTTCTGATCCATTTAAATTAGATATTACTTTATCAACTAAACCTAATTTAACCATAGTCTTATCCGTCACTATAAGAATTTTTTTTGATTTCAAATTGTTAATCCATACTAAAGATTCGCACCCGTACTTTATTTCAGGTTTTAATTTAAATTCTTTCATTTTATCCTCCTAGTTTTGTTCTTGCCAATTAGCTGGATAAACAACATAAATAAATTTAGCGTAATCTGGAGCACTAAATTTAATTTTTGAACCTTTAGGAATTAGCATTACATCTCCCTTCTCTCCAATTATTTCTCTTCCATCAATAATAATTTTTAATGTTCCTTCAATTATATAATCTATTTCATCATAATTTAATGTCCAGTCAAAAGTAGATTCTTTCATCTCCATCATTCCTGCCCCTATTCTTGGACTTTCAGTTAATGAAAATAAATCAGTAACATAGACTTCATCATTAGGATTTCCAGTATCAAATCTTTCTTGTTCTATTTTATTTGCTTTTATTACTCCTATGCCACTTGGATCAAAGTATTTATTTTTTGAATTTTCCTTATTACCTAATTCTGCTTCAATAACTTTTTTTATTAATATTTCTAATTCTTTTTGATTTATATCCATTATACTTCTTCACCCACTATTTTTTTATTTTTAGATGCACTATACATATATGATGCCAATGTCACAGCAGTAATTCCTCCTACTAATTTTCCTACTACCATTGGGAATATCATACTTCTATCAACTCCTGCAGTAAATCCTAAGTGATCTCCAAAAACAAAAGCAGCACTTACTGCAAAAGCAACATTTAGTACTTTCCCTTTCTCATCCATATCTTTCATTAATCCAAACATAGGAATACTATTTGCTAAACTTGCCACCATTCCTGTTGCAGAAGTTTCGTTCATTCCTAAAAGTTTTCCAAACTTTAATAAGGGTTTGTTAAATACTTTAGTAATAAAATGAACTAATGGAAACGCTCCTGCTAACGTTATTGAAACAGCCCCTATTATTTCAATTCCTTCAGATATTGGTGCCATTCCTGGTATAACTACTATTCCTGTTAAAGTTTCTATTACTATTGCTGCCAAAGCTAATGTAATAACAATTACTACTCCTTGACCAAAAATTGTAAACCCTTTTATCATTTTAGCTGGAATTTTCCATAATCCTAAAGCTATTATTCCAGCAAACAAAATTATTGGAATTAAGTTAACTAAAATTAACTCTAAACTAAATCCACCTACTAATCCACCTACTAAACAACCTAATGGTATAGTTACTACTCCTGCTAATACACCTTTTGCAAGAAATTCCCTATCTTCAACTTTTATAATTCCTAAAGCTACTGGTATTGTAAATACTATTGTTGGACCCATCATAGCTCCTAAAATAAGACCTGCAAATGTTCCTGCTTCTGGAGTTTCTGCTAATTGCATAGCTAAAGGATATCCTCCCATGTCATTAGCAAGTAATGTTGTTGCAAACATCGCAGGATCTGCCCCTAACATTTGGTATAGTGGAGAAACTATTGGTCTTAATACATTAGCTAATACTGGAGCTAACGATATAACTCCTACCATTGCTAGCGCTAGCGCTCCCATAGCCATAAATCCTTCCTCAAATTTTTCTCCATATCCATATTTATTCCCTATACATTTATCAATAGCGCCTACTGCCATAAAAAAAACCATTATATAAATAATAATATCGTTAATTCCCATTTTTTATCATCTCCTCAACTATTTTTGTAATTCTATTTACTTCTATAGTATCTACTATGTTAAATTCTTTTTCTAAGATTGTTTTAATTCTATTTTTTAAAGACATTTTTTTATTTTCTTTGGTTTCACTATAAGATAGTTTTATATCCCTCTCTTTCAAATAATCTTTTACTATAGGTGATAGAACCATATTTTTAGATACATAAAAGTCGCTACCACAAATATATTCTTCTATATTTCTTAAAGTAATTAATACCTTCTTATTCATCTCCTCCTCCTTCTTCTATTTCATCGATAATACCTATAACTAACGAATCTATAGGTACATCTTCTTCATAAGTCCCTTTTCTTGCTCCACTTCCTAGAGTCACTAGAACTTTATCTCCCTCACCTGCTCCTATATTATCACAAGCAACAATTTTTTCACCATTTTCTAGTTCAACTATCAAAAATTTGTATCCATTCAGATTATTTACTTTTCTTGTGGCCCAAACATTTCCTATTACTTTACCTATTTTCATTCCATCACCTTTTTAATAATTTGATTTCATTTTCCCTTGCAAATTCTTTGGCTAACTCTGTTATTTTTACATTTTTAGAAATCTCTATTACTTTACTAGAATTAAATTCATTTTTTATTTTTTTAAAATCTAAAATCCCTTCGGAAACATATTCCCTTTTCTTTATTATTTTTTCTTGTATTTCTAACCTTTTAGATATTTGAATTCCATATTTTTCTATCTCTTTTTCATATTTTTCATAAATCACTTTTAGATGTAATGGAATTTTTTTGTATGCTCTCCAAGCTATTCCTTCTTCTATTAAAAAAATTTTCTTGCCATTTAATAATCCTTTTAAAATTTTTTCACAATAATCACTTTCATAAGTTCCTTGAGAGAGAGCAACCATCTCTTTTATTCCAATAGTTGTAATAATTAAGTATTCACCTTTATCAGAAATTTTAAATTTCTTACTCAATTCATCTTTTAAAAGTACATCTTCGCCTATAATTTCTATATTTTTGTTCAAACTATTTTCCATTTTTATATATTTGCTTACTTCTTTTTTTATTAATTCTATTAAATTTTGTTCATTCATACTATTTCTCCGTAAGAATTTTTATTAAGGTTACATGCATTAGCTTCATCATAATCAATATGCATACTTAATTTAAAAGAATCATTTACTCTTATTAATACTTCTTCAAATATCAGTGGTCTCTCTGAATGTATTTTTACTTTAACTTTATCACTATCTTTAACATTTAATTTTGTTGCTTCTTCTAAATTCATATGAATATGATTCTTTGCGATTATTACTCCCCTTTCCAATGTTATTTGTTTATCTTTGTTTGTCACAATTAATCCAGCTGTATCTCTTATATTTCCTGAATTCCTTATTGATGGTTTTACTCCTAATTTTCGACAATCAGTCAAAGAGATTTCAACTTGAGTTTCTGATCTAGCAGGTCCTAAAACTATTACATTTTCTATTACATCTTTTGGGCCAATTATTCTAACTCTTTCTTCACAAGCAAATTGACCTGGTTGAGATAACTCTTTTTTTTTCTTTAATTCATATCCCTTTCCAAATAAATGTTCTATATCTTTATAACATAAGTGAATATGTCTTCCAGATGCCTCTATCGGTATTTTGTTTGCATTGTAATGTTCTAATTGATCTTTTACAAGCTTTACTATTTCATCAATTCCCATATTCCCCTTTTTCCTCCTTTAGCATCATTATATAAATTGCACTACTTAATCTATTTAGGGCTTTTAAAAGGTCTATCTTTTGAACTTTTGATTCTGATACAAAAGCATCTACAGCCGTCACTTCTACTTCTCTAATCAAAGTTCTTAACTTATTCAGATACAAAGTCCTCAAATTATTTTCAGATGATATACCAAAAAGGTGATCCATAGAAAAATATTTTTTAGGATTATGTGAGATTTTTCTTATTTTTTCTAATGATAAATTAAAAATTTTTAAATCTTTATCTAATTTAGTGTTTAATACTTCTGCTTTTATTATTTCATCTAAAAATTGTTTTATGCTCTTAAAATCTTCTTTTAATCCCTTGTTTTTATCAGTATTAACTTGTTTTTCGATTAGTATTAATTCTGATAAAAAATTATCTATTTTACTTCTAAAAAAAATTATTTTATGATTTTTTTTTATTAATATATTCTCTGAAAGTTGAGTCATATATTCTGGTTTTTCAAAATATACTTCCCCCATAACTCCTTTATATTTAGCAACGACACTTTTCTCTATTGAGTTTTCTGTTGTTGTTTTTTTATTTTGTTCTTGTTCATTTTTTATTTTAGTTATTTCTATTTTCTTGTCATGAAGAAATTGTTTAGCGGAGGGTGTTAATATTGCACCCTTCTCTAAATAATATTTATTAAATTCTTGTTTTTTATAGCTTTCTTTTAAACTTAATTCTGTTACTACCATATAGTTACCTACCTATTTAATAAGTCTTGTACTACTTTTTTTATTACATTTTCTATATCTATATTTGTATTTGAGCATTCTTTATTATTTAAAGTAGAAGTTTTATTAGGTTTTAGATCCTCTAACTCTCTAACTCCCCAAGCTAATCTTCTTATATTTATAAGATTTAATGGTGTAATATTATCCGATGTAGAACTGCCTCCAACTGCCCCGCATCCTAATGTAAGTGCAGGTGCTAGATTAGTTGTTCCTCCTATCCCCCCTAGAGCTCCTGGGGTATTTACTAATATTCTAGAAGCTGGTTTTTTCAATCCAAATTCTCTAATAATTGCTTTATCTTCTGAATGGATACATAATGTATGTCCTGCTCCTTCATTATTTAATATTTCTATAGATCTTTTGCAAGCGTCTTCCCAATTCTTTTCTACGTAAAAAGCTAATATTGGAGCTAACTTTTCTCTTGAATAAGGGTTTATTTTAGATACTGTGGTTTCTTCTGATATTATTACTCTTGTACCTCTTGGAATTTCAATATTTGCAAGATTTGCTATATATTCTACGCTTTTCCCTACTATCTGAGGATTCATCGTCCCATTTGCTCTCAATATAAATTTTCCTAATTTTTCTGATTGTTCTCTTGTTAAAAAATAAGCTCCTTGTTTTTTTAATTCTTCTATTACTTCTATTTTTTTTATTTCTTCTACAATAATTGATTGCTCTGAAGCACATATAACACCATTGTCAAATGTTTTACTGTCTAATATCCTTTTTACAGCAAGTTTTATATTCGCGCTTTTTTCTATAAATGCAGGTCCATTTCCAGGTCCAACTCCTATTGCTGGATTCCCTGAACTATAAGCGGCTCTAACCATTGCTTCTCCACCTGTTGCTAAAATAACTGCAGTATCTTTATGTTTCATAAGAGCTTGTGTTCCTTGCAAAGTTGGAATTTCAATTACTCCAATTAATCCCTCCGGTGCCCCAGCCTTAGATGCTGCATTTTGCATAATTCTAACGGTTTCTAGTATACAATTTTTAGCATTTGGATGAGGACTAACAACTATTCCATTTCCTGATTTTAATGCTAATAAAATTTTATATATTGTTGTAGAAGTAGGATTAGTAGATGGTATTATTCCCGCTATAACCCCTACAGGAACACCTATTTCTAAAATGTTTTCTGTTTCTTTTATTACTCCTATTGTTTTCATATCTTTTATGTATTCATACAGGTATTCAGAAGCAAACTTATTTTTAATAACTTTATCTTCCCATATACCAAAACCAGTTTCTTCTGCTGCTTGTTTTGCTAATTTATCATTATAAGAAGATACTTCTTTTGCAACAATTTTAACTATGTAATCAATTTTTTCTTGATTAAATTCAGCATATTTTTTCTGTGCACCTTTAGAAAGGGCCATTAAATCCCTAACTTGCTGTATTGACAATAAATCTTTATCCATTATTTTCCTCCTAAATATACTTTAATATTCCATTACTAGGATTATTTATTTTTCGATAACTTTTTACCTTGTATGATTCAGTCACTAAAATAATCGCTTCTTCTATAGAATCTATATTTCCAGTTATAACATAATAACTCTTTCCTGCAATACCGTAGCCTAATACTAGCTTAACTATTGCCACATCTATTTTTTTTATTAAATTATCTAAAGAGTAAAGACTTTCAGAAATATTTGAAAATTCAAATACTCCAATAGAACTTTTAATCTTTTTATTATTTTGATTTCTTATTGCTTTCAAAACATCTTCTGAGACCCCTGAGATTGATATTTTTTTTTGTTCTTCCTTTAAATTATTTAAACCTATATTTATGGATTCTGTGTCCCCTAAGATTATAAAGTAATATTTGCCTGGACACGTTGTTCCTGCTCTATATACATCAACATTTACTATTTTTAAAAATTTATCTAGTGTTTCTATTCCTTCAGGAATACTAGAAAATTCGGCTACACCAATGGAACTCATATTAATCACCTTAATTTTTAAACGGCAGAAGCTGTAACGTTATACAGCTTCTGCCAATTTAATTTTTTACTATTTAGTTATTGCTTTTGGTAAAATAATTTCAACTTCTGAATGAGGTCTTGGAATTACATGAACAGAAATTAAATCTCCAACTCTATCTGCTGCTGCTGCTCCTGCGTCTGTAGCCGCTTTAACAGCCCCAACATCTCCTCTAACTAATACAGTAACTAATCCTCCACCGATCATTTCTTTCCCTACTAATGTTACATTTGCTGCTTTTACCATTGCGTCTGCTGCTTCTACTGCTGCTACTAACCCCTTTGTTTCAATCATTCCTAATGCATTTAAAGTTGCCATAATTAATCCTCCTATATTTTTTATTTTTTATTTTTTATTTCTTTTTTTTTAGCTGTTGTTTCTTGTTTTAATTCTTTTATTTCTTTTACCACTAAATCTGTTTCTGTTTTTTCAACTTTTTCTAGTGTTTTAAAATTTTCTTTTTCAAGATTGTCTAAAATTAAATTTGCAATTGATTCACTCGGTCTAGCTATTACATTGCTACTCACATAAAGTCCTAATTTTTTAACAGATTCTTCCGCTGCTTCTATTGCTACTTTAACAGCTCCAATATCTCCAGTTATTTCGACTGTTACTATCCCTGCACTAATAAAATGCTTGTTTAAAATTTCAACATTTGCTGTTTTAGTAGCTACATCTGCAGCTTCTATAGCGCCTATTAATCCTACAGTTTCCATCATTCCTAATGCTTTCATCATTTTGCTCCTTAATACTTAGTTGGATTTGCTGCGACATACTTAACAGCATCTGCAAAAGCCTCACAAGCCGCTTTACACGCTGATTGACTTCCAGTTAATAAAGCTCCACCAAAGTTTGTTTCAGATGGTGGTCCAAAAAATGAAACCATTGTTACATCTGCAGCTTTCATTGCTGTATCTAGAGCATACATTGCTTCTAGAGGAGGAGCTATTAAATAAGCGATGGCTTCTCCTTCTTTTATTCCAGAAGTTTTTGATAAATATGTCCCAGTTCTTGAGATACAATGTGCATAATAAGCTATAGAATCATCCTCGTTAGCACTATAGAAACACGCTTCATTTTCTACAAAATCAATTATTGTATCTAAACCACTCTTTACTTCGGCAGGGGTTGGACCTGCTATAATCCCAATAACTTCTCCTGCTAATTTAGTATTTGCATTTGCTGCACCACCATAAAATGATTTCCCATAAACAACCTCTACTTCTGCCATTTTAGTAGCAGCATCAAGTGCCGTATAGGTTACATCATCACAATCTGCCGTAACAATTCCAATACTTTTATACCCATTCGGTAAATTTAATTCCTTTGCCATCTTATCATCTACATTTGGTATAACCTTTACTCCTAATACTTTTGCTTTCAACGGATCATTAATCATTTTTCCCCTCCACTAAAGTTTTAAATCTTGTCCACTAGCCTTAGCTTCCAAGCTTTGTTTTATAATATGCGCTATATGTGCACCAGCTTCCGCAGCAGATGTCCCGTTTCTATGAATATTTGAAACTACTGTTCTTTTGGCCTCTGGAATTCCTATGTACCCTTTATATGTAATATATGCACTCATACTTTCTGAAGTTGCTAGACCTGGCCTTTCTCCAATTAATACACATGTTAATTCTGCATCCACAATCTCTGAAACTTCATCTGCTGCAGCTACTCTACCGTACTTTACAAAGAATGGAGTTCCTGTTTCTATTCCATAAGATTTTAATCCATTTAATAACGATGGTAAAGTATCTTCAACGTTTGCTTCTATAGCAGTAGAACTTAATCCATCTGAAACATAAACTTGTACTTTTGGTGATTTTTTACATTTTTCTTTAATTTCTTGGACACCTGCTTCAGAAACTCTTCTTCCTAGATCAGGCCTAGTAAGATATTCATCTTTATTTTCACATCTTGTTTCTACTTTAAATAAATCATTTCTCTTTAAAAATTCGTCCGATACATCACTAAATACTGCATCTATTGCTGCAGCATGATCTGCTTTAAACCTCAATGAAGTACTCGTAAGATATCTACTCCCAGCTCTAGACACTCCTACTCTTGCAGGTGTTTTTTGTTTATATTTTAGAAATTCATTCCTATTATACAATTCTTTTAATTCACATATATCTTTAATTTCTTTTTCTGTTATGTCTTCTAGTTCCATATTGCATAATTTTTCTTCAATTATTTTGTTTTCTACTTTTGTTTCAGCCCCCATTTGTTCTAAAACTTTAGAAATTATGCCTTTAAGTTCTTTTTCTGATACCATTTTTTCCTCCTCTTATAAAAAAATTGATCCATCTCCTGATTTTTTTGTTAATTTTTCATTGTTTCTAATCCCCATCTCTTCTAGCCATAAAGAAAATTCTTTAATTGGAGTTTTATTTAATGTTTCTCTCAGAGTTTGTATATCATGATACCCTGTAGTTTGATAATTAAGCATAATATCATCTCCTACAGGAACTCCCATAAAGAAGTTACACCCTGCTGATGTTAATAATACTGCTAAATTTTCTATATCATTTTGATCAGCTTTCATATGATTTGTATAACAAACATCTACACCCATTGAAAGTCCATGTAATTTACCCATAAAATGATCTTCTAATCCCGCTCTTGTTACTTGTTTACTATCGTATAAATATTCTGGTCCTATAAATCCTACTACTGTATTAACAATAAAAGGATCGTATCTTTTCGCAAAACCATAACATCTGGCTTCCATTGTTAATTGATCTACCCCATGATGAGCATCTGATGAAAGTTCTGATCCTTGCCCAGTTTCAAAATACATTACATTTGGCCCGGCTCCAGTTCCTTCTTTTAATGCTAATTGTCTAGCTTCTTCTATCATTTTTGCATTTATTCCAAAAGCTTCATTCCCTTTTTCAGATCCCGCTATACTTTGAAATATTAAATCTGTTGGAGCTCCTTTTTTTATTGCCTCCATTTGCGTTGTAACATGAGCAAGTACACAAATTTGTGTTGGTATTTTCCATTTTCTTTTTATTTCATCAAATCTTTCTAATACTCTAATTACACTATCTACTGTATCATCTACAGGATTAAGTCCTATTACAGCATCTCCTACTCCATAACTTAAACCTTCTAAAAGAGAAATCATAATCCCATCAGGGTCATCTGTTGTATGATTGGGTTGTAATCTTGCTGCAAGAACTGTTTCTCCTCCAATAGTAGTATTACAGTGTTTAGTAACAACTATTTTTTTTGCTGTTTGTATTAAATCTAAATTGGACATTAATTTAGTTACTGCAGATATCATTTCTGAAGTAAGACCTCTTCTAATCCATTTAATATCATTTCCTTTTACCTCTGAGCTTAATAGCCATTCTCTTAATTCTTTAACAGTCCATTCTTTTATTTCATCATAAACTTTTAGATTTAAATCATCTATTATTATTCTTGTTATTTCATCTTCATCATATGGTACTGCAGGATTTTCTTTCAAATCTCTCAAGGTAATTTCAGATAAAACTACTTTAGCAGCTACTCTTTCTTTTGTTGTCTTAGCTGCAAGACCTGCTAATTCATCCCCTGATTTTAATTCATTGGCTTTAGCCATAACTTCATTAAGAGACTTAAAGTGATACTCTACGCCAAATAATTTTGTACTTAATCTCATTTATTCCACCTCTTTTATTTTAATAATTTAATACTAATGTTTTTACTATTACTGGCAATACACTCCCATTTCCTAGCGGTTTACCTAAATCTATGTAATCCCCATCTGCAAGTTTAATCCCGTCTATACAAATAATTTCAGTATTTTTTGGATATTTAAGCACTAATCCTTGCCCTAACACTTTACCTATATCATGTTCAACTACTATTATTATTTTTTTTAGATTTGATAGAGCAAGATGTAATTTTTCATATAGATTTAAAATCTCATAATATTTCATATTCCTTTTTCCTGTTAACCCTATTGCAATTACTTGATCATCACCATTAATCTTAAACCACTCTATTTTCTTAGAAAGTTTTTTTGCAAATTCATCTTTCTCCAAAAGTTCATCTGAAGACGTAAGTTTAATTACTGGTATATTTTTAAATGGAAATGAATTAGTTGTATAAGTTATAGTGCTACCTGAAATTTCTGTAGTATGGGACCCTGCACCTATTACTGTTGCTCCGATAGTTTCTCCCGCTTTTATTGTTTTTATATTTTCGTCCTTTAAAATTTTCTTGATTTCTTCTCCAAGAATTACACCAACATCTTTATAAATAAACTTATTTTCCACAGGGTCTCTATAAATATAATCCGCTACTCCTCCTGAAAAACTTACATATTCAGAAATAACAGAACTTGATGAATCTTTATACGTTATTAATTTTTTATACTCGGCACTTTTTTTTTTAAAATTAAGAGTTTGTAAGAACATATAAGCTAAATATCTACATAAAATTTTTAACTCTTCTAAACTTGCTTTAGAGCCAACTTTTAAGCTTTTTAAGCCTAATTTTTCTATTAAATCCAAATACTTTTCATATATATAATTAATTTCTAATTGTTCATCTTTAAAAGTAATTAAATGGCCTCCAATATCTAAACATGTAGTATCTATTATCTCTCCTTTATCAAACAAAGAAATATTTGTTGTCCCACCTCCAATATCAAAATGATAAATTGTTGTATTATTTTTTTCTGAAAATTCCATTGCCCCAGAACCTTTTCCTGCAATAACACTTTCTAAATCTGGTCCTGCGGTTGCAACTACAAAATCTCCAGCTAATCCACTTAATGCATTTAGAACTTCTCTTGCATTTTCTTTTCTTGCAGTTTCACCTGTTATAATAACAGCTCCAGTTTCTACAGAATTTATATTTACACCACTTGTTTTATATTCAGATTTTATAATTTTTTTTATACTTTCTGCATCAATTACTCTTTGATTTAATAGCGGAGTAAGATAAATTTTACTTCTGTAAAAAACTTCTTTCCCGACTATTTTTATTTGTGGAACTCTTGCTCCTGAAGCCATGTTTTCTAAAATAATTTTTGTAAACACTAATTGGGTTGTAGAAGTTCCTATATCTATTCCAACACTAATTATCTCTTCTTTCATCCCTTCTCCTTTGGTAATAAAAAAAGCCAAAATAACATAGTTATCCTATGTTACTTTGGCTTCATTGCCTTATAAATACACACCTTTGTGCACCATAATATTATATATTTTTAAATTCAAATTCTACAGTAGTCCCTTTTCCAATTTTACTTTTAACATTAAAAGTTCCTTTTAATTTATCTTTCACAATTTTTTCAACTATCATCATTCCTAGGTTCTTATCTTTTCTTTCATTAACATTCATTCCGACCCCATTGTCAGATACGCTAATTTTGAAACAAAATTGTGTTTTTTCAGCATTAATTGTTATATCCCCTTTTTCTCTTCCTACAAAAGCATGATCTACTGCGTTTTGCAATATTTCATTCATAACCAAAGCTATTGCTGTAGAAGTTTCTGAGTTCGTATAAAAATCACTTCCAATAACATTAAACCTTATTTTATTTATTTTGTCAATAGATGTATTTGAAAAATTTTTGTACACTAATTTTAATATTTTTTTTATATTCAAATCATTAAACCCATTTTCGGACAATATTTCATGTGTTATAGCAATGCTTAAAATTCTATTTATTGTCTCATCTAATATTTTTTTTACTTCTTCATTCTCTACTCTTCTTTTCTGTATCCTCAATAAACTAGCTATTGTTTGTAAATTATTTTTTACTCTATGATGAATTTCTTTTATCGCTACTGACCTTAACATTAATTCTTTTTGATCATTTTTTTCTTTTGTAATATCTTGTACAATCATTATCACATTTGTCTCTTTTTCTTCAAATTCTGTTAAAAAATAAGAAACAGCTAATGATATTCCTGATATCGTTATTTCTTTTATTTTTTTAGTTTCAACCTCTTCTAATATTTTAGAAAATTTAGATTTTGTTAAAGTTATATTTTCATAATTTCTTCCAAATATATTGTGATATATTCCTAATTTTGAATAAATTAATTTTGCAACTTTATTTGAATAAACTACATCTCCATTTCTATTAAAAACTACTACTCCATCTTTAACAAATTCTGGAATTTTAGTTCTTGAAACACTTATTTCTTTAATCAAGTTGTTAGTTGTTTTATTTAATAAATCCGAGTTTAGCTTTTTTTCACCATGATCTTTATATTCAACTATTATAACTGCTATAGTCTGATTGTCGTTATTTTTAATAGGGATGACATTTTGAGTGACATCTTCCTCTTCTTGAGTTATAGCTTTATAATTTTTTGAAGGCAGTCCTGTTAAAAAACTTCTAAAAACAGCTGGTTCTTTTGTAGAAATAGCAGTTTCGCCTGATACATTCCTAGTATAAAGGCTATTTTGAGGAGGTTTTGCATGATAAACAACTATTGCTTTTTCTTTATCTTTTGTAGCACAGTTTATAAAGACATCAGTTCCTAAAATATTACTCAACATTGAAACAGTTTCCTTTAAACTCAATATTTTTTCTATATCTTCCTGTATTAATGTTCCAGATATTTTACAGTAAGTAGTTATCATTAAATTCACCTGTCATTAAAATTATTTTTGATAAGCTTAACATACTTACTCTTTTAGCCATACTTATTTCTCGTAGAAGTTTATATGCTTCATCTTCAGAAACTTTTTTAGATTCCATAATTATTCCTTTAGCTTTTTCTATTATTTTTCTACCAACTAATGTTTCTTTAATTTCTTCGACTTCTTTCTTTAAAGATTTTGTATTTCTATGATTATTATAAATTAATTTTAAATGAGATAAAAAAGTTTTTTCTTCAACAGGTTTTAATAAATATCCCATAACGTTATTTTCGGTAGCTTTATTTATATATTCTTCTATGTTATACGCAGTTAACAATACCGTACATCCTTCGAAATGCTCGTTAGACAATATTTTACTGACTTGAAGTCCTGTGATTATAGGCATTTTAATATCGAGTAATGCTATATCTGGATTTTTTTCTTTACATTCAGTTATAGCTTCTATACCATCACTAGCTTCACCTACAACATCATATCCAGCTTCTGTTAATATTTCTGATATATCCATTCTAGTAAGCGGGTCATCTTCTGCTATTACAACTCTAATCTTCATTTCCCCCCCTTTATATAACTATTTAAAGTTTCTATTTTACAGTTTTTCCCAATCTCAATAATTTCTTCAACTCCTGCAAGTTCTAAAAAATTTCTAGCTATTTTTGTATCTTTATTTAAATCTACTTTAGTTATTATTCCTATAACTTTTTTATTTAAAAACATTGATGAAAAATTAGGTGGAAAAACGCTAACTTCATCTAAACTTGATTGAACTAATCCTACAATTTGAGTATCTATAGCTATAACATTTAAAGCTTTATAATAGTGTCTATTTTCAATATATTCTCCAGGAGTATCTATTATTTCACCAATATAATCTACCATTTGAGTTTTTTTATACTCTAATTTTTCTTTATTGAGCCTTTGGGTTAAAGTAGTTTTTCCTACTCCTGTTTTTCCAACCAACATTAATTTCATAAGCTAAGACCTCGTCACTTTGGCAATTGAAAATTTTAAAGTTTCTTCTAAAAAAGAGATTACACTCTCTAAAGACGTTTCAACACTAGAGATGTCACCACTTATAACAACTGTTCCGCTAAATCTATCTAAAAATCCTATTTGGACATCACCATTTTTTGTAGCTATATCTGCTGCAATAATGGATGCTTCCCCAGGTGTTATTGTTAAGATACCTATCGCTCCATCATTATCTCCTACAAGACCTAACTTTTTATAAATTTCATTGTTTGGATGTGCTATTAAATGGGCTAAAGTAACCTGTTTCCCTGGGACATACTCCTGTATAACTCTTTTTTTTTCATCCATGATTATACTCCTTCATTTTAATTTTATAATTTTATTTTATTTCTTATTTGTAATTTTATAACATTAAATTGTTTTATTAACAACTTTATCTGAATATACCTTAATCTAAAAAAAAAGTCAAATAACATAATATTTTTTAAGTTTATTTATTTTAATTTTATAATTCGAATATTAACAATAACAAATTTATATTTTTACTATAACATGTAATTTTATTTTATAATTTAACCATATTAAAATCCTTAAAATACTCTTTTTATTTTACCTTTTTTACCAAATTCAATTAATAACTAAACTTAAATGTATATATTTATTTAAGTTTAAACCCTTTTTAATACTGACAATCTAATACAACCAAATAAAAAAAGAGATTAAGATAATTAAATATATTTAATCAGTAATTTTATTAGTTAGATAATTTTTTTATTTGTAATTTTATAATGGGCTAATAAATTAATATAGCTCCATCTTAAACTTAAGCAAAAAATAATCTATAATTATATCAGAAAATAAATTTAGGAGGATATTGCGACAACAAGGAAGATCACTGGGGAATTTAAATTTAAAATTACTTCAAAAAAAATTTACTAGGTGCTGAAGTGAATGTACTTCCTAATCAAATAACTAGAGGAGTAAAAGAGATGAAATAATGAAAGAATATGACATTTTAAAGAAAAAGAAAGAGCAATTGAACCATCTATAGGGAATAATAAAGAAAACCTCTATAAGCCTTATTTTAAAAGGTTTATAAAGGTTTTCTTTTATATACTATACTAAAAACGTACTATTTTTATTTCTATAATCTATTGCAAGTTTTGTGTAAATTCTAAAAATCAATGTAAAATAAATCAATGTAATGCCCTGTAGATCAATAAAATCAATGTATTTAGAGATGATTGATTACTAAAGATTATTGAAAAATCTATTCCCACTCTGTAATTTTAATCTTTTTTGTACTCTCAACCTCTATTTTTAATACTTTATATCTCACTATTCTCACCAAAATCAAATTTTAATTTATGTTCTTAAAAATATTAGTACGTTTTTAGTACTTTATTTTAATATGATTAACTACTATGATAAGCTCGACCGACTCCAGTAGGTGACATAAATAAAATAGAGTTTTAGAGCAGAGCCTAAGTTTTTCTTTTTTTTATTTAACTAAGCATACATTTTTCCTTAAGGACTACCTACGCAGATCGATCCAGATAACCTTGATTCTATTTTATATTCCTCTGGTATTCCAGCTCTTCATAGAATTAGGATGAAATTTATTAATTGAGTCTGCTAGGCCTAAGAATACTCGAGTAGTAATTATTACTACTTCTATAGAATCAACCTATTTTTTTTAGGAGATATTAATATAGAGTTAAATACTAATGGGATTACATATTTTAATTCTATTGCTTCTCTTCAAATTCTAGCTGAGTTAGTCTAACTAAAGTTAGTAAAAATTCAAAAGATTCTGAGAAAAAAAGATTAGAAACTATCGATCATTTATTGGAACTTAAAAATAATTTTTGATATTTATAAAGTCTCTAGAATAAATATTTAATCTAAATAAAAAAATTGAAAATTTGAAATTATTAAAGAGTAATGATATTATTAGTAATATATTAAATATAATTATAAAGTAGAGGGACCCTATATGATAATTCAAAAAAGTAAAAGAATGAGAGAACTAGTATATGATCAATTAAAGGAATTGATCATAGATGGTACATTACAACCAGGAAGTCGAATTATAGAAACTGATTATGCTGAAAAATTTCAAATAAGCAGAACACCTATAAGAGAAGCTATTAGAATGTTAGAATTAGAAGGTTTTGTAGAATCTCAATCAAAAGGTGGAGTCACTGTAACTGGTATTAACAAACTAGACATAGATGAAATCTATAAGATAAGAATTGCGTTAGAAGAAATAATTCTCAAAGAAGTTATACTTCGAGCTAATTCTGATGATATTCAAAAATTAGATAATCTCATGATAGAAACTAAAGACCTTTTAGATGATAAAAATAGAATAGATGATGTATTTGGCCTTTTTTCATCATTTAATGATATCCTCTATGAAATAGCCAAATTAAATAGAGTTACAGAGATGATTAAAAATTTAAATCTTTATATGAAAAGGTTTAGAAGAATGGCTATAGACAGTGGGAAAAGAAAAGAAATTGCATTTGAAGATCACAAAGCTATTGTAAAATCTATAAAAGAAAAAGATATTATAAAAACTTTAAAACTTAATAAAGTTCACTTAGAAAGATCTAGAGATTTTATTATTAATAACCTTTAAAATAAAAAAAGCTATAATATGTAACCGCTTAATTTTAAGCCAGCATTTTATAGCTTTTTTTTATACACAATTATAATAAAATTAAAACAATAAGGTTGAAAACAAAACAAAAATTTGACAACTTTTCTTTTCTTGAGTATAATTATCTCAAATCTAGAATTCTGTATACAATATACAGTTATTTTAAAAAGATTAAATATCATATCGATGTTTAAATTAAGTTTTAAACCGTAATACCAGATTCAAAACATATTAGAATCTGTGTTAACTCTAAAAATTTCAGATAAAACTTTATTCAATCTGAAATTGGGAGTAAATAATGGAATTTAAATTTAGATTTAAATGTAATTATTTAGGAGGAACAAATGGAAAAAACGATCAGTATTAAAAATGAGAAAAAAGGGTTTAAAGTTTTTGGGATGCCAATTCAATTATTTATGTTTCCGTTAATCGCCGTTTTATTAGTACATTTTACAGATTCATTACCTACAGGTATTGTTGGTGGCTTTGCTTTTATGTATGTATTTGGAATTATTTTTGGAGAAATTGGAGATAGATTGCCCATATGGAAGGAATATATTGGTGGAGCTCCCGTTTTAATATTTTTAGCTGCTGCATTCTTTGTTTATCAAGGCTGGTTTACAGAGAGAGAGATTACTACAGTAACAAATATTATGAAAAAAACAAAATTTTTAAATCTCTATATTGTAGCTTTAATTACAGGGTCAATTTTATCCGTTAATAGAAAACTTTTATTAAAATCATTGGTTGGTTATATTCCAACTATATTAGCAGGATTATTAGGTGCTTCTATCCTAGGAATAATAGGTGGATTTATATTTGGAATTACACCTAAAGAAATTATGATGATGTATGTTTTCCCAACTATGGGTGGAGGAAATGGTGCAGGAGCTATTCCACTATCTGAAATATATGAGTCAGCAACAGGAAACCCTAAAGAAACTTATTATTCTTATGCAATAGCGATATTAACTATAGCTAATATCTGGGCAATACTTGTAGCAGCCGTTTTAAATAAAATAGGAATTAAAAAACCTTCATTGACTGGAAATGGTGAATTAGTTAGAACTGCTATTTTAAATCTTGAAGAAGATGAGGAAGTAACAGTAACAGCAAGAGATATGGCAGCAGGATTAATCATCGGCTTAGCATCTTATACATTGGGATATTTTTTATATAAAAATGTATATAATGGAATCCATTACTACGCTTATATGGTATTAATTATCGCTGCTCTAAATGGATTAGATGTAGTTCCTTTATCTTTAAAGCAAGGATCTAAAAAAATGCAACAATTTTTCTCTAAACAATTTACATGGATTTTAATGGTAGGAGTAGGAATAGCTTATACTGATTTAGGTGAAATAATTTCTGCAATCACACCAACTAACGTTATAATTGCTCTTCTTATTGTAGTAGGAGCTGTAATAGGATCTGGAATAGCAGGTTATGCAGTAGGATTTTATCCAATCGAAGCTTCAATTACAGCAGGACTTTGTATGGCAAATAGAGGGGGATCGGGAGATATAGAAGTTCTTGGAGCTTCTCAAAGAATGAATTTAATCTCTTATGCTCAGATTTCATCTAGATTAGGTGGAGGAATTGTACTTATTATAGCCAGTATTATGTTTAAAATATTAACAAGTTAATTATATTTAAATAGTTAAATGGAAGCCAAGATTTTTTCTTGGCTTTTATTTATTAAAAAAGAAAGTTTTTTAGATGAAACGTATTATTATCAAACAATATATAGTTAAAAAAACATTGACAAAGTGAGATTAAAAGAATATAATTAATCGAAATAAATACTGTATACAATATACAGTATTGAGGAGGAAATAATTTGAAAAGGTTAAAGATTACAGAAACAGCACTGAGAGATGGTCATCAATCTCTAATCGCAACCAGACTTACAACAGATGAAATACTTCCAATCCTTGAAAAAATGGATCATGTTGGGTATCATTCTCTAGAAGTGTGGGGTGGGGCAACATTTGATGCTTGTATAAGATTTCTTGATGAAGATCCTTGGGAAAGACTTAGAGAGATAAGAAAGAGAGTTAAGAATACAAAATTACAGATGCTTCTAAGAGGTCAGAACTTACTTGGATACAGACACTATGGAGACGATGTAGTTGAAAAATTTGTAGAAAAAACTATTGAAAATGGAATTGATATTTTGAGGATATTTGATGCTTTAAATGATTATCGAAATATTAAAACTGCTGTATATGCAACAAAAAAATATGGAGGACACTGTCAAGTGTGTATGGCATATACAACAAGTGAGATCCATACTATAGATTATTATGTCGAGAAAGCTAAAGAAATCGAAGTTATGAAAGCTGACTCTATATGCATAAAAGACATGGCTGGAATTCTACTACCAGAAGTTGCCTATGAGTTGATCACAAAAATAAAAAAAGTAACATCAATACCTATTGAACTTCATACACATTGTACATCAGGGATAGCATCGATGTTATATATGAAAGCTATAGAGGCTGGAGTAGATATTATAGATACTGGTATCTCAGCATTTTCTGGTGGAACAGCTCAACCATGTACCGAAGTATTTGCAGAAGTTTACAAAGGCCATGAAAGAGATCCTAAATTAAATTTAGATCTTCTATCTGAAATAGCTGACTATTTTAAACCGATCAAAGAAAAATATAGAGCAGAAGGAATTTTAAATCCAAAGGTAATGGATGTTGAACCTAAAACTATTAAATACCAAGTGCCCGGTGGTATGTTATCGAATCTTTTATCCCAGCTTGAAGGGCAAGGAGCTGCTGATAAATATGAGGCGGTATTAAATGAAATTCCTAGAGTAAGAAAAGATTTAGGATTCCCGCCTTTAGTTACTCCACTATCACAGATGGTAGGAACGCAGTCAGTTTTTAATGTATTAACAGGATCTAGATATAAGGTCGTTCCAAAAGAAATAAAAGATTATGTTTTAGGAATGTATGGTCAGGCTCCTGCAGAGTTAGATGAAGAAATAAAAAAAATAATCATTAAAGATGAAGAACCAATCACTCATAGACCAGCAGATGATATAGAGCCAGAATTTAAAAAACTTACAATGGAAATTGGCGAACTAGCAAAATCAGAGGAAGATATACTCATGTATGCACTCTTTCCTGAAAATGCTAGAAAATTTTTAGAAAAAAAAGGTAAACCTCAAGTAGAAGAGATAGAGGAATACCAAATTAACATAATAGTTTAAGGTGGTGAAAGAATTGATATTTCAAGCACAAATGACCTTTACACAGGGTTTACAGCTGACGGCAATAGCTATGATAATAGTATTTACTCTATTATTTATCATATCTTTAATTTTGGGATTATTTAAATATATCCCCCAAGAAAAAAAAGTACCTCAGAAAAAAAAATCAACAACAGCTCCAGTATTAGCAGCAGGTGTAAATTGGAATGAATTAGAATCTGATGAAGATATGATGATCGCATCCCTTGTCGCATCTATGGAAGCAGCAAAGGGAAGAAAAGAAACTAACTATAAAATAACTAGAATAACGAAACTATAAACGGAGGGTTATTGAGAAATGAAAAAAATATATAAAATAAAAGTTAACGGGAAAGCATATGAAGTAGAATTACAGGAGATAAGTTCAGTACAGGGTGAAATAAAAGCAGAAACAGTAGGAGAGCCAACACCAGTATCTATAGCAACAGGGGGAGAAAGTGTAACTGCTCCAATGCCAGGAATCATTGTAGATATAAAAGTAAAAAAAGGTGATAGTGTTGCCAAAGGTCAGCTTGTAGCAGTTCTTGAAGCTATGAAGATGGAAACGGAAATTTTTGCATCGAATGCCGGAACTATAATAGCAGTTAATATGGAAAAAGGTGCACAAGTTAATTTAGGAGATGTAATAGTATCTTTAGGATAGGAGGGAGAAAATGCTAGAAATTATAACACAATTTATAGGAAGTACAGGACTTTCTCTTTTGAATATACAGCAAATGATAATGATGATGATTGCATGTGTATTTTTATACCTTGCAATAAAAAAAGGATACGAACCTTATTTATTGATCCCCATAGCATTTGGAATGTTAATGGTTAACTTACCCGGTTCTGCCTTAATGGATGAAGGAGGATTATTTTATTATCTATACAAGGGTACAAAATTAGGTATCTACCCCCCATTAATCTTTTTATGTGTCGGAGCAGGAACAGATTTTGGTCCACTCATAGCTAATCCTAAAAGTTTATTATTAGGAGCAGCAGCACAATTTGGTATATTCTTTGCCTTTTTAGGAGCAATTTACCTTGGGTTTTTAGGACCAGAAGCAGCATCTATAGGAATTATAGGTGGAGCAGATGGGCCAACAGCAATATATTTAACTTCAAAATTAGCACCTAAATTATTAGGGCCAATTGCCTTAGCAGCATATTCATATATGGCATTGGTTCCTATTATTCAACCACCAATCATTAGAGCTCTTACCACAAAGGAAGAAAGAGAAGTAAAGATGGAACAGGCAAGACACGTAAGTAAAAATGAAAAAATAATATTTCCTATAGTTGTAACTATTTTAGTTGTATTATTACTTCCGAGTTCTGCTCCATTAGTAGGAATGTTAATGTTTGGAAATTTAATTAAAGAATCAGGAGTAGTTCCTAAATTAACAGATGTTGCTTCTAATACTCTAATGTATCTTATTACAATTGTATTAGGTTTAACTGTTGGAGCTACAGCTAATGCTGAGAATTTTTTAAATCCTCAGACATTAAAAATAATAGCTTTAGGACTTATTGCTTTTGCAATAGGAACAGCAAGTGGAGTAATCTTTGGAAAAATCATGTATAAATTATCAGGAGGAAAAATAAATCCTATGATAGGTGCAGCAGGAGTATCAGCAGTACCTATGGCTGCAAGGGTAGTTCAAAAAGTAGGCCAAGAAGAAAACCCTCAAAATTTCTTGTTGATGCATGCAATGGGTCCAAATGTAGCAGGAGTAATCGGTTCAGCAGTAGCAGCTGGAATATTGCTCAATGTATTTAATTAATATTAATAAAGGAGATATAAAATGATAGGAATTTGTGGAAATGAAAAGGCATCTGATGCAGTTGTTACTGTTAATTTAGATTCTAAAGGAAGAAAAATTGAAATAAAATCTAAACTTAAAAAAATGTTTGGTTCTCTTATGGAAAAAGCTGTTATAGAAATTTTGGATGAATTAAAAATCGAAAATATTGATGTTAAAGTCGAAGATTTTGGAGCTTTAGATTTCATAATAAAAGCCAGAACAAAAACTGCAATTAGAAGAACTAAAAATGCTGGAGGTATAAATTAATGAAAAAATTAAGAAGAACTATGTTATTTGCACCAGCAAGTAATCCAAAATTGCTTTTCAATACATCCATTTATAAACCAGATTGTATTCTATTTGATTTAGAGGATGCTGTGAAGTATGATGAAAAAGATGCTGCTAGAGATCTATTAGTAGAAGCTTTAAAAGCAGTTGATTTTGGAAAATGTGAAATATTTGTAAGGATAAACCCACTTAGAACTCCCTTTGGAAGCAAAGCTCCCTTTGGAGAATTAGATGTAAGAGCATTAGTCCCAGCAGGTCTTACGAGAATGAGACTTCCTATGTGTGAAAAGCCAGAACATATAGAGGAATTAGATCAATTATTAAATGAATTAGAAAAGGAAAATGATATCGAAGCAGGAACGATAAAAATTCAAGCGTCTTTAGAAACTCCTTTAGGTGTTATGAATGCTTTAGCTATCGCACAATCTTCTGATAGAGTTGTATCTATTTCATTTGGTGCAGAAGATTTTACAAGAACTCTTGGAACAGATAGAACTAAATCAGCGACAGAATTATTCTATGCAAGATCACAAGTATCTATGGCTGCATCAATAGCTAAAGTTGATGCAATTGACACTGTTTGGTCAGATGTAGCTGATATAGAAGGGTTTAAAAATGAAGTTGAATCCGCTAAAAATTTAGGATTTGCAGGAAAATCTTGTATTCACCCATCTCAACTAAAAATCGTTCATAATATATTTACGCCATCTATGGAAGAGGTTAATAAATCCCTTGAAATAGTTGCAGCAGCTAAATCAGCTAATATCGAATCAGGAGGAGTTATAACTGTAAATGGTAAAATGGTAGATATTCCTGTAATTGCTAAGGCAGAAAGAATTGTAAACCTTGCTAAAGGTGCAGGATTGATTAAATAATTTGGAGGGTAAAATGAAAAAAGAAAATTTTATTAATAAAGCTGGAAGAGAACTTCCTAATTATATAGAAGGTTATGGAGATGTTAAAGGATATGAGGGCCCTTTTGCAATTAGTCCAACAGGAAAAAAATATGCTCCTCAAAAATCTGGATCTAAGCCAGGATCAAAAAAAGTTCTTTCTGACTTAAAAGAAGCTATTCAAAATTCAGATCTTAAAGATGGGATGACAATATCTTTTCACCATCATCTAAGGAATGGAGATTATGTCTTAAATATGGTTATGAATGAAATTGCAGATATGGGAATTAAAGATATAACTATCTGTGCTTCATCTCTTACAAAAGCACACGAACCATTGATAGAGCATATTAAAAATAAAGTAGTAACAGGTCTTGAAACTTCAGGCTTAAGAGGAGATATAGCAAAAGAAATAGCTAAAAATAATATCTTAGGAAAACCGGTTATTTTTAGAACTCACGGAGGAAGAGCAAGAGCAATTGAAGCTGGAGATGTTAAGATCGATATAGCTTTTGTAGCAGCTCCAACATGTGATACTATGGGAAATATGAATGGTAAAGATGGAAAATCTGCTTTTGGTGTAATGGGATACCCTATGGTAGACGTTCAATACGCTGAAAAAGTAGTTGCAATAACCGATAATTTAGTTCCATTTCCTTTAGTAGATATTTCAATTTCTATGTCAAATGTAGACTATGTAGTAGTAGTAGATTCTATTGGAGATCCAGAGAAGATAGCAACAGGAGCAACAAGAGTTACTAAAAATCCAACTGATCTTTTAATCGCTGAAGAAGCTGCAAAAGTTTTAGTTGCTTCAGGTTTAGTTAAAGATGGATTTGCATTCCAAGCCGGATCTGGAGGAGCTTCATTAGCTGTTTGTAAATTTTTAAGAGAATATATGGAGAACAACAAAATAAAAGGATCATTTGCAGCTGGAGGAATCACAGCTTATTTAGTTGAGTTATTAGAAGCAGGATTATTCAACGCTTTATTAGATGTTCAAACTTTTGATGGAGCAGCAGCTTCATCTGTAGATAGAAATAAAAATCATATAGAGATGTCTGCATCAACTTATGCTAATCCTCATAACAAAGGATGTTCAGCCCACCAATTAGATATGATGATTTTATCAGCAACTGAGATTGATACAAACTTTAACATTAATTCAATTACTGGTTCAACAGGAATGATTATGGGAGCTCTTGGTGGAGCACCAGATACAGCAGCAGGTGCTGACTTAACATTAGTTGTAGCTCCTACAATGAGAAAAAGAATTCCTATTATTTTGGATAAAGTAACTAATGTTGCTACTCCAGGCGAGACAATAGACGTTTTAGTAACTGAAAGAGGGATCTGTGTAAATCCTAGAAGAACTGATTTAATAGAAAAAATGAATCTTGCAGGAATAGAACTTAAAACAATTGAAGATCTAAAAAATGAAGTAGAAAAACTTACAGGAAAACCAGAAAGAGCATCTTATGAAGATACAATAGTAGGTATTGTAGAATATAGAGATGGAACTGTATTAGATGTAATAAGACAAGTAAAAATGTAAGTAAAAGGAGGCGTCTTGCCTCCTTTTGTCTAATATACATTTATTAAAAAAATCAATGTTATAATATTATTATTTTTTACTTAGGAGTGATCAAGTGAATCAGTTAATTTTAAGTCTATATTTTTTTATAGTTATTTTTATAGGATATAGTTCTTATAAAAAGATAAGAGGATCCAGAGACTATTTTGTAGCTGGAAAAGAAGCTGGCGTTAGAGAAATAGCCGGAAGCCTTTTAGCTACAGTCCTTGGAAGTTCAGCAATTATTGGAAGTATTAATTTTTCCTATATCAATGGATGGGCTGGATCTTGGTTTATGCTCTGTGCTGCTCTAGGTCTTTTAGGTCTCTTACCTTTGATAGATAAATTAAATAAATACAAAAGCTATAACCTTCCAGAACTAATGGGAGAATTTTATGGAAATGAAGTAAAAACTCTTTCTTCTACTATTATTCCCATTGCATGGATAGGTATAGTTGCAGCCCAGATAATGGGATCAGCTAAGATAGTCTCTATTTTCGTGGATATGAATTATTCTACTGCTGTAATTATAAGTGGATTAGTATTTATTGCCTATACATTTTTGGGGGGACAGTTATCCATTATAAAAACAGATTTTATTCAATTTCTTTTTATAATTGCTGGAGTTATTCTTTGTTTTGCCTATACCTTAAAAGGTGGAGGAAATATGAAGGGAATAGGAATGATCAATGAAAATTTTAATTCTTTAGACCTTTTTATCATGATCCTTACTTATTCATCCACTTTTTTAGTGGGACCGGATATATATTCTAGAATATTTTGTGCCAAAGACGAGAAGACAGCTAAACAAGCTATCAAATTATCCATTATAATCTTAATTCCATTGGGGTTTATCTTAGCAGGGATAGGAGTTTATGTAAGTTCAAATTACGGTGTTGATGTAGTCAAGGGATCGGTGTTGATGTTTTTAGCAGACAAAGTATTGCCCCAGCCAATAGTAATTTTACTTTATTTTGGGCTATTATCGGCAGTTATCTCTTCCGCTGACACAACCTTACTAACTGCCTCTTCTACCTTTGCCCAGATCTTTATAAAAGATCTGAGAGATGAGAATGCTATTAGATTAACCCGGGTATTTATTCTTATTTTCGGTTTATTTTCTATATTGGTGGCACTACAGTTTACCTTTATATTGCCTACACTATTACTTGCTTTAGCGGTCTATTCAGGGGCTTTTATAGTTCCGTGTTTGTCAGGAATTTTAGGATATAGATGTGAAAAAAAATATGCTCTATCAGGTATTTTAGTTGGGGGAGGTCTGGCTCTCTATGGTAAATTAATGGGAGGGAGTACAGGAAATATAATTATCATCTCTTCTTTTCTTATTAATTTGATTATATTAATAATCCCAAAATTAAAAAAAAGCATAGATGCAAATAGTTAATAAGGAAAAAAATCATTTAAATTAACTATAAAATAAAAATAAAGGAGAAACATATGAATAAAATTAATATTAGAAGTTTTATCGATAGAGAAATAACTTTCGAAGAAGCCTTAGCTCTTACTGAAGTCAAAGGTTTTCAGCTTATAGAATTATTTGCAGTTGCTAACGAAATAAGAGAAAAATATTGTGGAAATAAAGTTCATACTTGCACTATTTCAAATGCAAAATCTGGTAAATGTGAAGAAAATTGTAAATTCTGTGCTCAATCAGCTCATTACAATACCAACGTAACTACTTATGATCTAAAAACCAAAGAAAATCTTTTAGAAGAATATATAAAAGCTGAAAAATTAGGCAGTTCAAAATTTGGACTTGTAACTTCTGGCAGGAGCATAAAAAAAGGCACTAAAGATTATTCTGATATTAAGAAATTTTTAGTAGATGCAAAATCTAAGAAAAAAAATGTAGATTTATGTTGTTCTATCGGTCTTCTTAGTAAAGATGAACTTTTAGAACTTAAAGAATCAGGAGTGACGAGATTTCATAGCAACCTTCAAACTTCTATAGAGGGATATGAGAGTATTGTGGCTACAACTCATAAAATAGATGATCGAATTGAGACTATAAAAGCTGCCAAAGGAATTGGTCTAGAGGTTTGTAGTGGAGGGATAATCGGTATGGGTGAATCTTGGAAAGATAGAATTGATATGGCCTATACTCTAAAAAAATTAGGAGTTGATGGTATCCCTATAAATATTCTTAATCCAATCTCTGGAACCCCTCATGGGGAAAGAGAACATCTTTCTATGGATGAAATTTTAAAAACTATTGCTATCTACAGGGTTATATTCAGAGATAAAGTAATAAAAATAGGAGCTGGAAGAGAGAGCATATTAAAAGATTTTACAGGAATGGCTTTTTTAAGTGGCGCTAACGGAATGCTTGTTGGGGGTTACCTGACGACAAAAGGAAGAAACTTCGAAGAAGATTTTAAACTTATAAACAGTATTCAGAAATTATGGGAGTAAAAATGAATAATTTTTTCCCTATTAGAAAACAAATTGAAACGACGAAAATTTTGAAACAATTAAATAAATCAAGCAGGGCTTTAGCAGAATTAAAAGTTTATTTTGAATTGATTCCTAACAAAGATATCTTAATAAACTCTTTAGTTCTCCAAGAAGCAAAAATTAGCTTAGAAATAGAAAATGTAGTAACCACTTATGATAATCTTTATAAATCTATTGTTATTCCTAAAAATATAGGTGGAGATATCAAACAAATTATTAATTATAGAAAAACTCTTTTGAAAGGAGTTAGTTTGATTCAATCAAGTAGCTGCATAGAAGCTAAGACTATATTGCAAATACAGGAGATGCTGGAAGATGGTAAGAGCGGAATTAGAAAGATAAAAGGAAAAATTTTGAGAAGTAAAAGCAATGGAGATATAGTATATGTTCCTTCTAAAGAAATTTTTTTTATCCAAGATCTATTGAAAAATATAGAAAATTACTATAATAAACAAACAGAAATAGACTCGTTAATCAAATTAGCTGTTTCTTATGCCCAATTTGAAGGATTTTGCATATTTCATAAAGGGAATGGAACTAGTGGTCGTATTTTAAATGTATTGTATCTTCTGAAAGAAAATCTTCTAAGTTCTCCTATACTTTGCTTGAGCTCATATATTATTAAAAATAAAGAAAATTATTATGATTTCTTAAATAAAATAACTAAAGAAAATAAGTGGGAAGAATGGATTATCTATATATTAAAAGGTATAGAATTTTCCTCTAAAAAAACTTTAGAAGTTGCTAAAAAAATAAAAAATTTGATGGATAAAACAACAATTGAAGTTAAAAAAAAATTACCAAAAATTTATAGTGAAGAACTTATAGAATTTATATTTGCTGAAGTCTATACAAAGGGATCTAACTTGGTAAAAAAAGGATTTGCAAACAGAAAAACTGTTTCAAAATATTTAAAATCTATGGAAGAAATAAATATTTTAAAAAGGGAAAAAATAGGAAGAGAAATAGTTTATATAAATATAAATCTTTTTAACTTATTAAAAAGTACATAAAAAAGATAGATTTTTCCCTTCCAAGAGTTTGAAAATTTATTATAAGAAAACAGAATATAAACTTATAGAGGAGGAGTATTCCCTCTTTGATAAGTAGAGTAGCTAGGGAGAGGTATTGAATGAATTTTGATAAGAAGTTTGACAGGTATGAAGAGAATGCTCATATTCAAAAAGTAGTAGCAAGGGAATTAATAAATTTAGTCCCTGAAAAAAAATATAATACTATTTTTGAAATCGGTGCGGGAACAGGCATCTTGACCAGAAATATAATAAAAAAAATAGAATGCAAGGGTCTAACAGTAAATGATAAATATTTTGAAAGTGAGAAATATATAAAAGATCTCCCTTCTGTAGAATTTATAGGAGGGGATATTGAAAAATTAAATATTAAAAAAAGTGATTTAATTATCTCCAGTTCGGTATTTCAATGGATAGAGGATAAAGATAAATTATTTGAAAAAATATCTACTACTTCAGATACTCTGGTATTTTCCATCTATATAAAGGAAAATTTAATGGAAATTTCAGATCATTTTGGGATCTCATTGAAATATTTGGATATGAAAGAATTAAAAACACTTCTAACTCTGTATTTTAAAAATGTTGTGGGATATAATAAGGAATTTAAGTTAGCTTTTGATACTCCTATGGAGGGATTGAAACATCTTAAAAATACAGGGGTAACAGGTATAGGACAAACCAATAGCCAAAAGATAAAAAGTTACTTATCAAAAGAATTAACCTATAAGGTTGGATATTTTATCTGTGAAAAATAATATGAGGGACTGTTATAAATTTTGTGTAAATTTTAAAAATCAATGTAAAATTTCTATAAAATGGTGAGATGTAATTTCTTTAATTACCACTTCTCTTTTTTTTTAGTTTTTAAGTTTTAATAGCGCATTTAATTAATTCTTTGAGAACTTTAGAACTTTTAATTTGATCTAAATTTTCATAAATAAATTATGTAAAATAGATTAATTTAATAGGTTATTTAAAAATATAATCTATAAATTTAACATAATAATGATTATAAAGATTTAACTTTTCAACTCATAGGGTATAATAAAGAAAACCTCTATAAGCCTTATTTTAAAAGGTTTATAAAGGTTTTCTTTTATATACTATACTAAAAACGTACTATTTTTATTTTTATGATCTATTGCAAGTTTTGTGTAAATTCTAAAAATCAATGTAAAACAAATCAAAGCAATGCCCTCTAGACCAATAAAATCAATGTATCTAGGATAATTGCTTACCATAGATTATTGAAAAATCTACTCCCACTCAATAGTTGCAGGTGGTTTAGAAGATATATCGTAAGTTAATCTGTTGATTCCCTTAACTTCATTTATGATTCTATTAGATACTCTTCCTAAGAATTCGTATGGAAGGTGTGACCATGTAGCAGTCATAAAGTCTATTGTATCAGCAGATCTTAATACCGCTGTATATTCATAGGTTCTTTCGTCTCCCATTACTCCTACAGATTTTACAGGTAATAATACTACGAAAGCCTGACTTACTTCTTGATATAAGTTAGCTGCTCTTAATTCTGAGATAAAGATATCGTCTGCTTCTCTTAATATATCAGCTTTTTCTTTATCTACAGCTCCTATGATTCTGATTCCTAATCCAGGTCCTGGGAATGGATGTCTGTCGATCATATGATCTGGGATACCTAATTCTCTTCCAACCTTTCTTACTTCATCTTTGAATAATTCTCTAAGTGGCTCTAATAATTTAAAATCCATCTCTTCTGGTAATCCACCTACGTTATGGTGAGATTTGATTGTAGCAGATGGTCCCTTTACAGATTGAGATTCAATAACGTCTGGGTAGATAGTACCTTGAGCTAAGAATTCTGCATCCTTCATCTTTTGTTTTTGCTCATCGAAGATTTCGATAAATTCATGTCCAATTATCTTTCTTTTAGTTTCAGGGTCTGAAACATCCTTTAATTTATTTAAGAATCTGTCCTCTGCTTCTACACACTCTATATTCATATGGTAGTGTTCCCCATAAGTTTTCATTACTTTCTCAGCCTCATTTTTTCTCATAAGACCTGTATCTACGAAGAAGCAACTAAGTTGATCTCCAATAGCTTTATGAATAAGTACTGCAGCTACCGATGAATCTACCCCACCAGATAGAGCTAAGATTACTTTCTTATCTCCTACAGTTTCCTTTATGTTTTTTACTGTTTCTTCAATGTAGTTCCCCATTGACCAGTTTTTTTCACACTTACATACTTCTAATACGAAGTTTCCTAACATCTTAGTTCCTTCAGCTGAATGAGTTACTTCAGGATGAAATTGAACATTATAGATATTTTTTTCTGCATTATATAGTGTAGCTGTAGAAGAATCTGTATGAGCTAATTTTTCAAATCCTGGAGCTATTTTTGTAACATGATCTCCATGTGACATCCATACTTCAGTCTCTTTTGATACCCCTTTAAAGAAAGGATTTTCTGTTCCATCAATCATTACTTTTGCTTTTCCAAACTCTTGCTTATCTGCTCTAGCTACTTCTCCACCTAATAAGTGTTGAGTAAGCTGCATCCCGTAACAGATTCCAAGGATAGGTATATCTAAATCAAACATTGCTTTATCTATTGTAGGAGCTCCCTCTAAATAAACAGATGCAGGTCCTCCAGATAGGATAATTCCCTTTGGGTTTCTAGCTTTTATTTTCTCTAAATCTTCGAAATAAGGAACGACCTCGGCATAAACACCCATTTCCCTTACTCTTCTTGCAATCAATTGGTTATATTGAGAACCAAAATCTAAAATAACTATACTATTCTGTTTCATTTTCATCCTCCTATAATAAAAAAAACTCCATATAAATAAGCTCTCTGTACCTACAGTGAACCTATCCAAATGGAGTCTATACTTTTAGAGCTTAGACTTTGGGTTAGAATTCACTCATAGATACTAATTTAAGGTTAGTCGTAGATACATCGGACCGTATTTCCGATTTATATGAGTTATATTAATAATAAATTTTAAAGAATATTACCACGTATTTTCACAGTTGTCAACATATTAGAATAATTTAATTTTTCTATTATTTAAAGGTGAAACTATCTTTCTATCCCGTCCCTTGCCATAACTCCGCAGTTATAATAATGTTTGATCTCTTTCATCTCTGTAACCAGATCTGCCGCTTCTATAACTTCCTTAGGAGCATACCTCCCGGTTAATACCAATTCAGTCTCCTTTGGCTTGATCTTCATCAGATATAAGACCTCATCTTTGGTTATCAGATTAAAATATGTAGATACACAGATCTCATCTAATACAACCAAATCATATTTTTTACTCAGTAAGATTTCTTCTACTTTTTTATACCCTGCCTTTGCTTTAGCTAGATCCAAATCTGTCACATGTTCAGGTGATATGACACAGTTTTCCGTCCCAAACCTTTCTATTGTTACCCCTAATTTTTCCAGAGTATTCAGTTCACCGTATCTCTGTCCCTTCATAAACTGCCCCATGTAAACTCTTAGATCATTTCCCAAGGCTCTTATCATGAGTCCTATACTTGCGGTTGTTTTTCCCTTTCCGTTACCAGTGTATACCTGTATATACCCCTTCATCTTTACCTTCTCCCTCTAAAGATTCTATTATCTCCTCAACAATTTCATTTGAAGGCAGCCCTGAACTCTGAAGAGCATCCTCTAAACTTACATTTTTAGAAAATGTACAGGAACTGCACTTTAATCCGAATTTTTCAAATATTTTAGTAACAAAGGGGTACTTTGTAAAAAGGTCTTGAATATTCATCTTTAAAAATAAATCTTTTTCCATCATAACTATATCCCTCCAAAACATTTTGAATTTCTAAGTATTTATCTTAAAGAAAAACTGACCTTTAGATCAGCTTTTCTTTAGTACTATTATATTTATTAACCTTCTACTTTTTTTACAATCTCAGATATCACAGTGTTTAATGATTCGTATGCAGCTCCTGCTTTTTTAGAAAAGATATACGGTTTCCCCTGATCTCCTGTTTCCACCATCTCCGGAGTTAATGGTATCTTCCCTAAGAAGTCTATATTCATATCTTTGGATACCTTTTCCCCTCCTCCACTTTTAAAAATATCTATCCTTTCATCGCAATGGGGACATACAAATCCACTCATATTTTCTACTATCCCCAAAACCGGCATATTTACCAGTTTAGAAAATTTTATAGACTTTCTGGAGTCCAAAATAGCAACATCCTGAGGAGTTGTAACTATAACACTTCCATCTACCGTTCCCAAAGTCTGAGCAACAGTGAGAGATTCATCCCCTGTCCCGGGAGGCAGATCCACTACAAGATAATCTATATTTCCCCAATTTACATCTCCTAAAAGTTGTTTTATCGCTCCTGTTTTTGCAGGTCCTCGCCAGATAATCGGATCATTGGAGTTCCCCAAATAAAAACTTAATGATACTACCTTTAAGTTTTCATTGATTTTTAACGGTTCCCTCAATGAAGGTAACCTCTTTCCCTCTACTCCTAACATAATTGGAATATTGGGCCCGTGCAGATCTGCATCCAAAAGACCAACCTTTTTCCCGGACATTGCGAGACCATAGGCTATATTTGTAGAAAGAGTTGATTTTCCTACTCCCCCCTTCCCGCTCATTACAACTATTTTATGCTTTATTCCTTTGATATTTTCTTGTATCCTAGCATCTTCCTCTTTGATTTTTTTCATTGTTTGTGGATCCATTCTTAAAACATCTCCTTTTTTATTCTTAATTCTATCTTTTAAATACCTTTATAGTTTTGTGCATATGCACAATTTGAATATACTCCTATTTAAAAAATTTGTCAATAGATAACGAATAGAAATGAGGGATTGGTTTGTAAAATGATTAATTATATGCTAATATTAATGGTAGTTTAAAGTGGAAAAGTCTGTTATTTTAAAGGCGTCCGCTGCGATAAACGATTTAATTAATAATTTAAATAAATAAACAAATAAAATATATGGAAGGTGGGTAAATGAAGATAATTTCAATTTTAAATCAAAAAGGTGGAGTAGCTAAGACTACATCAACACAAAATATAGCCGCAGGCTTACACGCTCTAGGAAAAAAAGTTTTAGCTATCGACTTTGATCCCCAAGGAAATCTGACCTCTGGTTTTGGTCTAGACAAAAGAAATTTAGATTATACAGTATATGATCTTCTAAAGGCTAAATCCTTTGGAGCAAGTAAATTAAATTTTGATAACATAGTTATAGAAACTTCATTTGCCGATATTCTTCCAACTAATATAAAGATGTCAAAGGTTAATTTAGAATTAGGAGGAGTTCCTGGAAAGGAAAGTTTACTCAAAGAAATTTTAAAAGATGTATACGGATATGACTATGTTCTTATTGACTGTCCCCCTAGTTTAGATACCCTTACATTTAATGCTCTTATGGCATCCCACGAAGTATATATTCCTGTTCAGACAGAATTCTATGCTCTGGAAGGAATTGTAGAACTTATGGACACTATAGATATTGTTACCCAAAGAATGAACGATGACCTTAGAATTGGCGGGATCTTTGCTACTATGGTAGATTCTAGATCAAAACTTCATATAGAAGTTGTTGGACAGCTAAAAGAATTCTTCGGAGATAACATGTTTAAAACTTTAATCAGAAGAAATGTAAAGGTTGCTGAAGCATCTTCCCATGGGCTGAGTATCTTTGATTATGCTCCTAGAAGTAATGGAGCCAAAGATTATAAAGGTCTTTGTGTTGAAATAATTGAAAGGGAGGAGAGCTAATGAGTAGATTAGGAAATAACCCTTTACTTAATAGGGGGCCAAAAAAAGAAACTATCGATCTCCCAAAGGAAAAAATAGTAAAACAATATGGAAGAATGGTTCATATGCGTCACGAACTCTTGGACCAGATTGATTTTGAGGATGTTACTTTTATAAACAGACTTTCTATGGATGATTCTGAATTAAATGAACTTAAGGAAAGTATCAGTGCTATAGGACTCTTAAATATAATATATCTTCAGGAAAAGGAAGAGGGAAAATTTAGAATTATCAGTGGGCTTCGAAGATCCAGTGCTATAAAGGAACTCTATAGAGAAGAAAAAGAAGTTAAAGCAAAGGACAGAGTAGTTATATTTGATAAAAATACTCCATACAGCCTTTTAGACAGTATCTCTATCGATGAAAATTTAAAGAGAAAAAACTTAACTCTATTGGAGCAATCCTATAAATTTAATAAGGAAGCTGCCAGAAAAGATAAATCTATTGAAGATATAATAACTGGCTATAATATCAGTAAAAAAACCTATTATAGGATAAAAAATGCTATTAACTACCCTATGGAGATTAGGGAAATTATAGAGGTCTTAGGAGCAGACAAGGCTGAACTATTAAATAAGGTTGTCACTAAACTAAAAACTGAAAAGGCTACAGCTGATATTGTAAAAGAATATAAGGATTTTAACAGAGATGAATTGAGAGATCTATTAAAAAACTTAAATATCTCGGAAAAGCCAAAAAAGATATCTATAAAATATACTGCCAAGGGATTTAATTTTTCTGTAAAGAAAAAAGTCCCTCAAGAGGTTAAAGATTATTTTGAAAAAATTAAAGAGATGATGGAAAAAGAAGACTATACCTTTATAAAATAAGCAACGTGACGTTGTATCTAATTAAACGTAAAATAATTTTATAAAAGATTAAATAAAAGTAGGTGGTTCGATGAGCAGAATAAAATTTATACCTAGAGATCCTATTAAACCTCTCTTTGCAATAAAAATCTCTCCTACGCTGCACAAGGTTTTAAATACCTTTTTGGATGAAAAAGAAAAGCTGGATCTTTTAAAAAATGTCTTGGGAATAAATCCTAAAAGGGTAGTTGGATTAAAAAATGTATTAGATGAAGATAAAAATAATGGAACTATCATTATCATATATGATTACATCTATGAAAGGATAATGCCTAAATATGATATTCCCTGTGATGAAAATGGATTTTTTAAATTTAAGATCTACGATATGGATTTTAATACAGATATCAATATTGAAAATCTACTAAAAAAAGAGTATTCCTAAAGTGGATACTCTTTTTTTAGTTTATTTTGTTAATTCATTTTTTCACTTTATTTATTTTGTTAATCTTTTTGTTTTATTACTACTATAGTATTATTTATATATAATAAAATTACGGAGGTAAAAAAATAATGAAAAAAATAATATTAGGTTTAGTTGCTTTATCGGCAATTTCTATGGCAGCTCAAAATGATTCTGAATTGAACTCCCAATCTTCTAGAACTATGAAGGGAACTTTTACTAACAGAATTGGTGTTAATTATGCTACAAAAGGTAATGAAAATTGGGATGATTCCAAATCAAATTCTGATCATAAAGTTTTTGATGATAGTTTTGGTCTTAACTATAAACTTCTCTACAATGTTACGAATAGATTTAGATTAGGGGGAGAATTAGCATACGATAATTCTGATTTTTCTGACTATGTCTCTGAAAATACTATTGGTGATGATAACATCGGTGCTCTTATGCTTGGCGTTACTACTGAGTATGATTTTTATCAAACAAATAATTTAGCGCTATATATATCTGGTTCATTAGGAGCCGCTGCTAGTGAAACAGAAGCGAAAGACCTTTTTTCTAATCAAAAAGAAACCCTTAAATCAAATTTATATGCTAAATTAGGTTTAGGAGCTAGATTTAATAATGGAATAGGTTTAGAAGCTGGCTCAAGAGCTATTTCATATAAGTATGACCTAAGTGGTACTACTAATGATTACAGTGATAAAATGTATAGACAACAATTTTATTTGGAAGCAAACTATACATTCTAAAAAATAAAAACATTTAAAAGAGTATCCCTAGACGAATACTCTTTTTTTAGTTCAAAAATACCATCTTTCTATGATTTCACATATAAATATTAAAATAAAGTTTGAAAATAGTGCTTTTTGTTGCATATAACTTAAAAATGTACTAGAATTATATTATAATTACATTTAAAAAGGAGAACATTATGACAACAAAGAAAAAACTTCAATTTCCAACAGCTTATACCATACTTTTCATTGTGGCTGCCTTAGTAGCTATTTTAACTTGGATCATGCCGGCAGGTAAATATGATTCATTAGCTTATGACACCCATGAAAATGTATTTGTCGTTACTACTGCCACCGGTGAAACAACTAATTATCCACCAACTCAAGAAACTCTGGATAATTTTGATATTAAAGCAAAACTTGATAAATTTGTAGGAGGAGATATCTGGAAACCTATAGGAATTCCAGGAACTTACACTAAATTAGAGTCTAATCCACAGGGAATAAAACAATTATTCCAATCTCCTATAAATGGAATGTATGGAGGAGTAGATATCATCTTCTTTATCTTAATAATTGGTGGATTTATAGGTGTAGTTAATCATACGGGAGCATTTGATTCGGGGATTTCCCATCTTGCCAAGACGTTAAACGGGAAGGAAAAATGGCTTATCATAATCATTACTTCACTGATTGCACTAGGCGGGACATCTTTTGGATTAGCAGAAGAAACTATTGCATTTTATCCCATCCTGGTACCTGTATTTTTAGCAGTAGGTTATGACGCTATGGTAGCAGTAGCTGCAATCTATGTAGGATCATCTATTGGTACTATGGCTTCTACTGTAAACCCATTTGCTACTATTATGGCTTCTAATGCTGCCGGTATTAACTGGACATCTGGAATAATAGGAAGAGGAGTTATGCTGGTAGTCGGAACAGCTATCTGTATAGTATATATCATCAAATATGCTGAAAAAGTAAAAAAAGATCCCAGTAAATCTCTTATTTTTTCACAAAAAGCTGAGATCGAAGAGAGATTTTTACACTCAAATACAGACAAAGAAGCTAAAGCTTTTGATGTCAGAACTAAATTAATCTTATCTATATTTGCACTCTCATTTATAGTTATGATCTACGGTGTTTCAAAACTTGACTGGTGGTTCTTAGAGATGACTACATTATTCTTTGTAGCTTCTATAGTTGTAGCTATTATAGAAAAAATAGATGAAAAAATTTATGTGGCTGAATTTTTAAACGGTGCTAGAGATCTTTTAGGAGTTGCTCTAATCGTTGGTATTGCTAGAGGTGTTACAATGATCATGGATAACGGATTGATCAGTGACACTATGCTATATTACACTTCTAATATAGTTGATGGTATGGGTAAGGGTTTATTTATCAATGTTATGATGATCTTATTTGCGGGACTTTCATTCTTTGTTCCATCATCTTCTGGATTGGCTGTTTTATCTATGCCTATCATGGCTCCCCTTGCAGATGTTGTTGGTATCCCTCGTGAATCAATTGTCAGTGCTTACCAATACGGAATGGGAATGATGGCATTTATCACTCCTACAGGTTTGGTTTTAGCCTCTCTAATGATGGTTAATGTTACTTTAGATAAGTGGTTCAAATTTATTATGCCTCTATTAGGAATTTTATTGGCGTTTACTTCAGGATTACTTCTTGTAGGAGTTTATTTCTAAATTCTAAAAAATAAATTGTAGTTCTAAAATAAAAATCTCCTGTATTTTAACAGGGGATTTTTTTAATTCAACTATGAAAACTACCTTTTAAATAGCACTAAAGTATTAAAAAACAACAACAAAACTTGACTTTTTTTAACATATATATTATAATTCAAAAGGTTTTTGGTTAAATTAAAATCGCGATTACCAGTACTAGGGAGGAAAAAATATGAAAAAAATATTATTAGGGTTAGCAGCACTATCGGCAATATCATTTGGTGCTCAAGGAGATACATATTTAAATGCAAGATTCGGGGGAGATTTAGGAGCTGAATATACTAAAATTTCCGTTAAAGATGATACAAGTGATGTTCCTGTCTTAAGTAATGAGACAAAGGGATTTGGTGGAGAGATAGCCATCGAGGGATATAGAGGTTTAACAGATAATTTTGACCTGGGTTTAGGTTTAGCCTACCAATTCCATGCAGATAGAGAAGAAAAATCTAACGGAGTTATAATTGACGGTAACTATGGACAGCTAGATTCTAAAGGTGGAGAGTATAATTCGGTACCTGTATATTTAATTGCTAAATATAATTTTAACTTAAATTCAGAAGTTAAACCATATTTAAAGGCTAACTTAGGTTATTCATTTAACTTTGGATCTGAAGATCTAGAATTATCGTCTACAGATATAAATGAAAGTGGAAAAGCAGAGACAGAAGTTGAAAATGGTCTTTACTGGGCTGTTGGTGGAGGAATGGAATACCATAATTTCACAGTAGAACTAATGTATGCACTTAATAAGGCTGAATCAAAACTTAAAGATTTTGACGAGGAAAAAACAGACAATGACTATGGAAGAGTTGTTCTTTCTGCCGGTTATAGATTCAATTTATAAGTTAAGACTAAAAGATCGAAAATTTTCGGTCTTTTTTTTTATGTTTTCTTCCAAAATTATAAAAGAAATCTCTACTTTTTTATTTTTTCCTCATATTTTTGTTATTGACAACAATATTATATTTATGTTATGATTATTGAAATTTATAACAATAATCAATAACTCATATAAGCTAGAAATATGGTCTAGTGTCTCTACGGTTAACCTTTAATTAACCTCTATGGGTGAAAAGTAAAGGCATAAGTCTATACTCTTCACACATAGTTTTTGTAGAGGGTGGACTACGGTCTTTTTTTTATACCTTTTTTTAGATGTAATTAAAAACACAGTATGATCATAATAATTTAGTTTTTTATCATTTTAATTTCAATATAATTAGGAGGTTTATTTATGTTAAACGGAAAAATAATCAAAGAGGCTATCACCTTTGACGATGTATTATTAGTACCACAAAAATCAGAGGTCTTACCTCACGAGGTATCATTACAGACAAAATTAACTAAAAAAATCACCCTAAATATCCCATTTTTGAGTGCTGCTATGGATACTGTTACAGAATCTAAGATGGCAATCTCCATGGCACGTCAAGGGGGATTAGGGTTTATCCATAAAAATATGTCTATCAAAGACCAGGCTGCTGAAATAGATAAGGTTAAAAGAAATGAATCAGGGATGATTACAAATCCTATCATCTTACACAGAAATTCTATCTTAGCTGATGCAGATAAGATCATGGCAACATACAGAGTTTCCGGGTTACCTATTGTAGAAGACGACGGGACATTGGTAGGAATTATCACAAATAGAGATTTAAAATACAGAAAAGATCTGAGTCAAAAAGTAGAGGAGATCATGACCTCTGAAAATCTTATTACAGCCTCTATTGGAACTACTTTAGATGACGCAAAGGAAATTTTATTAGAAAACAGGATCGAAAAGCTACCAATCGTAGATAAAGATAATAAATTAAAGGGACTTATAACTATAAAAGATATCGATAATTTAGAGGAATATCCAAATGCCTGTAAAGATATTAAAGGAAGACTAAGAGTCGGAGGAGCCGTTGGAATCGGAGCCGACACAATGGAGAGAGTAAGTGCATTGGTAGAAGCCGGAGTTGATATCATCACTGTAGACTCAGCCCATGGTCACTCGCAAGGTGTACTTAACATGATAAAAACTATCAGAACTGAATTTCCTGAATTAGATATCATCGGAGGAAATATTGTAACAGCCCAGGCTGCCATTGACTTGGTTGAAGCTGGAGCTACAGCTGTAAAAGTAGGAGTAGGACCTGGTTCTATCTGTACCACTCGTGTTGTAGCAGGAGTAGGAGTTCCTCAGCTAACTGCTGTTAATGACGTATATGAAGTTTGTAAAAACTTAGAAGTAGGAGTTATTGCCGATGGTGGAATAAAGCTATCTGGAGATATTGTTAAAGCTCTAGCTGCTGGTGCAGACTGTGTAATGGTAGGAGGACTTCTTGCTGGTACTGAGGAAGCTCCAGGAGAAGAAGTTATCTTTAACGGTAGAAAGTTTAAAGTATATGTAGGTATGGGATCTATGGCTGCTATGAAAAGAGGTTCTGGAGACAGATATTTCCAAGGAAAGGCTAAAAAATTAGTTCCTGAAGGAATCGAAGGAAGGGTTGCTTTTAAAGGTGCATTATCTGATGTTATCTTCCAACTTTGTGGTGGAATCAGAGCTGGTATGGGATATTGTGGTACTCCTACAATAGAAGTTTTAAAAAGAGACGGGAAATTTGTAAAAATCACAGGATCGGGATTAAAAGAATCTCATCCCCACGATATAAACATTACAAAGGAAGCTCCTAACTACACAACATAGGATGAAAATATAAGATAAAAGCCAAGCTTAAAGCTTGGCTTTTTTTTACAGTAAACAGTAATTACTTTCTTATGTTAAAATTATATTTTTTCGTAATCACTAACTTTCTATCCCTTATACCATACATAAAATGATCCAAATTCTACAAGATATTCAATAATTCCCTGGTCTTCGATAGATTCCAGCATATCTATCACCTCTTCGGGGTCCGTTTTTAAATTTTCCATGATATTATCCACTAGATCCGGCTGGGTCATATTAAAGAAATACTCTAAAAATTCCAAGGGACCGTCAAAGGTATCCAGGTTATTCGCTATTTCTTTTAATTTAATTTCATCTAGATCAGGTGTCTTCTCAACTATATAGATAATCATTTTTGAAAGACACTCCATTTGATCCTCGTCTATCTTATCTGATATTTCCTCTAAAAAATTAGCAGCTCTTTCCTCATTCCAAAGTTTTTTTAATTCAACCTTTAAGTTTTCGTAATTATTTTTTTCCATCTTTTCCTCCATAATTTATTCTTTTTCTTATTTTATCATAAATTTTTCTAAAAATTATATATATTTAATAAAACTCATCTCCCTTATTAAAATCAAGACTTTTGTAACAAAAAATTAAAAAACAGAAATTAAATTTAATTATTTTTTGACATACCTTTATAAAAATGTTATTGTTGTATCAATAAAAAAAACAAATAAAAAACGGAGGTCAAAATATGAGATCAATAATTAATATTTCTATTGTCATTATAATACTTATAATTATAAACATAGTCAATAATATTAGTTGCGATCTTTATAGTACGAATTCCGCCTAGTTTTTTTAAAATGATAGTTTTTTAATAAGATTAATTACTTAGGGAAGAGTGGTATAGAAGCAACTAATAATATTATTAGTTGCTTCTTTTTTTATAAAAAAATAATCAATTCAGGAGGTTATAGAGATGATAAATACTAAAAAAATATGGATGAATGGTGAGATGATCGATCATGACAATGCTAAGGTTCACGTTTTATCCCATGTAATGCACTATGGAACCAGCTTTTTTGAAGGAATAAGAGCTTATAAAACAGAGGAAGGAACAGCCATCTTCAGACTAGATGAACATATCGATAGATTATATAACTCTTGTAAAATATATAGAACTGAGATCCCATATTCTAAAGAGGAGATAAAAAAAGCTATATTTGATACTATCAAAATCAACGGTATTAAAACTGCCTATATCAGACCCTTAGTATACAGAGGATATGAATCTTTAGGAGTAAATCCATCTAATTGTCCCATTGAAACCATGATAGCTGCCTGGGAATGGGGAGCGTACCTAGGAGAAGAAGCCTTGACTAAGGGAGTAGATGTTTGTGTATCTTCTTGGAGACGGTTAGCACCAAATACAATGCCTACAGCTGCCAAGGCCGGCGGAAACTATCTGAGTTCCCAGCTTATAAAGATGGAAGCATTAGAAAATGGTTACGATGAGGGAATTGCCTTAGATTACTCAGGAAATGTCAGTGAAGGAAGTGGGGAAAATTTATTTGTAGTTTCGGGTGGAAAGATCTTTTCTCCTCAATCAGGATCTTCTGCACTTATTGGTATCACCCGGGATTCTGTAATAACAATAGCCCGTGACCTAGGTTATGAAGTTGTAGAAGAAACGATTTCTAGGGAATCTCTTTATACAGCTGACGAGATGTTTTTTAGCGGAACTGCTGCTGAGATAACACCAATAGCCAGTGTTGACAAGATTAAAGTTGGAATTGGTAAAAGAGGTCCTGTCACAAATGCAATACAAAAAGCCTTCTTTGAGATGACAGAAGGGAAAAAACCTGAGTATAATTCTTGGTTAACTTATGTAAAATAAGCAACGTGACGTTGAGATAAGTATGGTTGAAATAATAAAAAATTGAAATTAGGAGACTAACTATGAGAAGTGATGAATTAAAAAAAGGGAGCCAGAGAGCTCCCCATAGATCTCTACTAAAAGCTCTAGGGCTAGTAGATGAGGAAATTAAAAGACCAATTATAGGAATAGCCGGGTCTTATAATGAAATAGTTCCAGGACACACACATTTAAACCAAATAATTGATGCAGTTAAAACCGGAGTCAGGTTAGCTGGAGGAGTTCCGCTGGAATTTAGTACAATAGCTGTTTGTGATGGCTTGGCTATGAATCATAATGGGATGAGCTTTTCCCTTCCAAGCAGGGAGATTATAGCTGATTCTGCAGAGATTAGTGCTACAGCAATGCCATTTGATGCAATGGTATTTATTCCAAACTGTGATAAAGTAGTTCCCGGAATGCTCATGGCAGCAGCCAGATTAAATATCCCATCTATTTTTATCAGCGGAGGACCTATGTTGGCCGGTGTATTTAAAGGCAAAAAAATTGGCTTAAGCAATGTTTTTGAATATGTCGGTGAATATGAAAATGGAACTATGAGCTGTGAGGACTTAACAGAGGCTGAAAATTCTGCCTGTCCAACATGTGGATCTTGTTCTGGTATGTATACTGCTAACACCATGAATTGCCTTACAGAAGCTCTTGGAATGTCACTATCTGGTAACGGAACTATTCCAGCTGTATTTTCAGAAAGGATCAGACTGGCTAAAACAGCTGGAATGCAGGTTTTAAAATTATTGGAAGCAGATTTAAAACCTAAAGATATCATGACAAAAGATGCTTTTTATAATGCTATAGCTCTTGATATGGCTCTGGGAGGATCTACAAATTCAAGCTTACACCTTCCTGCTATTGCCAACGAATGTGGAATAGAACTAACTTTAAAGGAGTTTGACAATGTTTCCAAGGAAGTTCTACAGATATGTAAATTATCTCCTTCAGGGAAATATTTTATAGAGGATCTTCATATGGCAGGAGGAATTTCTGCTGTTATGAATGTTTTACATCAAAATGATTGTTTGAAAGAAACTCCTACTGTGATGCTAAAATCCCAGCTGGAAATAGCGGTAGGAAGTAAGGTATTAGATAAAGATATTATTAGAAATTTTGAAAATGCCTATTATAAAAGTGGTGGATTAGCCACTCTCTACGGCAATTTAGCAGCTGATGGAGCCATTGTAAAAGCTGGAGCAGTAGATAAAACAATGATTAAACATTGTGGCCCTGCCAGAGTTTTTGAAAATGAAGAAGATTCAGTAAAAGCTATCTTAGGAGGACTGATAAAAAAAGGCGATGTAGTTGTCATCCGATATGAAGGACCAAAGGGTGGACCTGGAATGAGGGAGATGTTAGCTCCTACTGCCACTCTCGCTGGAATGGGACTGGATAAATATTGTGCTCTTATCACAGACGGTAGATTTTCTGGAGCCAGTCGTGGAGCAGCAATTGGCCATGTATCTCCAGAAGCAGCCGATGGAGGAATTATTGGTCTTGTAAAAGAAGGAGATCTTATAGAGATCGACATCACTAATAGATCTATCTCTTTAAAAGTAGATGATAGCGAACTAGAAAATAGAAAAACTAACTTTAAACCTCTAATAAAGCAGGTAGAAAGTAGTTACCTCAGAAGGTATCAACAAATTGTTAGTTCAGCCAGCAAGGGTGCTATCGTTTTAAAAAATTATTAATTTAAAAAACAAATATTGTTTAAGAAGGGAGTATTCTAATGAAAAATATCAATGGAGCTAGAATAATTTTAGAAATTTTATATAGACATGATTTAAATACAGTCTTTGGTTATCCTGGTGGAGCAGTAATTCCTCTCTATGATGCTCTCTATGACTATAAAGAAAAGATCAAACATATTTTTACAAGGCATGAACAGGGGGCTACCCACGCAGCAGACGGATATGCCAGAATCAGTAAAAAAACAGGAGTTTCAATAGCAACTTCGGGACCTGGAGCTACCAATACAGTTACCGGAATAATGACTGCTTATATGGACTCGACTCCCCTGCTGGTTATTACAGGACAGGTTCCCAGTACAAATCTAGGCAGCGACGCTTTTCAGGAATCTGATATTACAGGAATTTCCCTACCAATAACTAAGCATACATATCTTGTGAGAACCATTGAGGATCTTCCCAGAATCTTAAAGGAAGCTATCTACCTCACGAATATAGGAAGACCTGGACCTGTACTGGTGGATATCCCTAAAAATATCCAGCTGGAAGAGATCTCCTATGAAAAGTTTGAACAACTTTATAGAGATGAAAATAACCCGACTTCTACATACCATCACCTATACGATGATTTAAAGAATAAATCTATAGATCTCATGATAGATATGATTAAGGAGAGCAAAAGACCTATTATCCTTTCAGGAAATGGAATTGTTAAATCACAAGCCCAGGAAACCTTAAAAAAAGTTATTAAAAAATTTGATATTCCAATGACATCTACCCTCTTGGGATTAGGAACCCTGCCACACCATGATGTCCATAACCTTCATATGCTGGGAATGCATGGGACACCCTATGCTAACTATGCTGTAGATGAAGCTGATCTTGTGATAGCTTTGGGGATGAGGTTTGACGACAGAGTTACTGGGGATGTTCAAAGGTTTTGTAAAAATGCAAAAATCATACATGTAGATATTGATGAAGCTGAAATAAACAAGATAAAGGAAGTCGATCTGCATATTGTTGGGGATTTAAACTGTGTACTAAAAAAACTTTTAGAATCAGATTATGAAAAACAGAATCATCAGTGGATAGACAGGATATCAAAGTTAAAAAATAAATTTCCCCTCTCAAAAGACTTTCCTGTAGATGAGATCAGCCCTCAACACCTAATCTCTAAAATAAGTGAAGTAACTAAGGGAGAAGCTATTGTCTGTACAGATGTTGGGCAGCACCAGATGTGGACAGCTCAGTATTATGAATTTAATAAAATCAATAGTATTGTGACTTCTGGAGGGGCAGGAACCATGGGATTCGGATTACCTGCTGCCATAGGAGCCAAACTTGCTAATCCAGATAGAGAAGTTGTTGCCATTGTAGGGGACGGCGGATTCCAGATGAACTCCCAGGAGCTTATGACCATTTCACAATACAATTTAGATATCAAGATCATCATCGTAAATAATTCATTCCTTGGGATGGTCAGACAATGGCAGGAAATGTTTCACGATAAAAGATATTCATTTGTTGATCTAGAAGTGAATCCTGATTTTGTAACTTTAGGAAAAGCTTATAGAATTGATTCATATAGGGTAGAAAATATAACCCTTCTCGATGATATTCTAAAAAAAGCTTTTGAAGTAAATAAACCAGTATTGATAGATGCCGTTGTTACAAGGGAAGAAAATATATTTCCTATGATTCCACCTGGGAAATCTGTACATGAGATGATTTTATCAAAGGAGGATAGATGAGAGAATACCAAGTTTTAGTGATTATGAAAGATATTCCGGGGGTATTGTCTAAAATTTCTGGATTGTTTTCTAAAAGAGGTTTTAATATCAATGGAATTACTTCTGGTGTCAGTGAAAGAGATGGTTTTTTCAGGATGACCATCTCTGTTATAGGAAATAAAAAGATTATAGAACAGATAAAAAAACAGGTTGGAAAACTTGTGGATGTAGTAGAAGTACAGATTTTTGACAAAACAAGAACTATCAAAAGGGAATTAATTTTAGTCAAAATAAAAACTGACTTTAAAACCCGCAGTGAACTTATTGAAGTTGCTGATATATTTAAAGGAAAAATTATTGATATTGCCCACGAATCATTGATTATAGAGTTAATTGGAGATCTGGATAAGATCGATGGATTTTTAAAATTAGTCCAAAAATTTGAGGTTTTAGAGATCTCAAGAACTGGAATAACAGCTATGCATAGAGGAGAAAAACAATAAATAAAAATTACATTCGAAGGAGTTTATATATATGAAGGAATTAAAAGTTTTAGAAGGGAAAAAATTAACTGTAATAGGATATGGAAGTCAGGGTCATGCCCATGCACTTAACTTAAAAGATCTAGGAATGGATATGACAGTAGGATTAAGGGAAGGATCTAAATCTTGGGAACAGGCAGAAAAAACAGGAGTCAAAGTAAAAAAAATATCAGAAGCTGTAAAAGATGCCGATGTAGTTATGTTTTTAACTCCAGATGAAGCCCAGCCTGAAGTATATGAAAAGGATATAAAGGATAATATAAAGGAGGGAGCATATCTAGGTTTTGCCCATGGATTTAATATCCATTATAAAAAAATCATTCCTACTGAAAAAGTTAATGTATTTATGGTAGCTCCTAAAGGACCCGGGCATATGGTCAGAGAGATATTTGAAAAAGGACATGGAGTTCCTTGTTTAACAGCGGTATATCAAGATCTAAGCGGCGATACTAAAGAAGTCGCTGATGCATGGGGAAATGGTGTAGGAAGAAAGGTTGGTATAATTGAAACTACCTTTAAAGAGGAAACTGAAACAGATCTATTTGGAGAACAGGCTGTACTATGCGGGGGAGTTACAGAGCTTATGCAGGCTGGGTTTGATACCCTGGTAGAAGCCGGGTACAATCCTGAAGTGGCATATTTTGAATGTGTTCATGAGATGAAATTAATAATCGATATGGTATATGAAAAAGGATTTGCTAAGATGAGAGATTCTATATCAAATACTGCTGAATATGGTGATTATGTTACTGGTAAAAAAATTATCACAGATAAAACTCGTGAAACTATGAAAGAAGTTTTAGGAGATATTCAAAATGGTAAATTTGCAAAGGAGTTTATAGATGAAACAGAAACTGGATATAAATTTATGAACGGGGAAAGATCTAAATATTCTGATTCTAAAATTGAAGAAGTTGGATCAAAGATGAGAAAGATGGTTTTTAAAAAATAAATATATAAAATAAAATACAAACCTTAAACTAATTATTAAGACTTCATAAAACTTCCATATTTAATGGGAGTTTTATTTTTTTATTGAGATTCTAGAAAAATTTAAAATTATGACTTATAGGTGATTATAAAAAAAGTTATCATCACTTATAAAATATAAATTTTAATATCTATTCATTTATCTGTCTCTCAATGTAAATCTAATGTAAACAAATAAGAAAAAGTTTGAAATAGAGTAAAAAAAATTGTATTCTAAGTATAGAATATAATTTTATAAATAATAAGGGATGAGGTGATTATTAATTGAAAGTATTAATTGTAGAAGATGACATAGATATCAGAGAATTAATTAGTTTTTTTATGGAGAAAGAGGGATATGAAGTCCTTGAGGCTGGTGATGGGATGGCAGGATTAAAATTAGCCAAAACTTATCATCCTCATATTATTATACTTGATCTCATGCTTCCTCATTTGGATGGAAAGAGTCTGGCACAAATGATTAAAAAGTCAGAAGAAAAATACGGTAACCCTAAGATAATCATGCTTACAGCCAAAACTGATATAGAGGATGTATTGTCAGGTCTCGAGGTAGGAGCAGATGATTATATGAAAAAACCATTTGATCCCAGAGAGCTTGTTTTACGAGTAAAGAAGCTTTTAAGTCGTGAAACAAAAGTAAATACCAAGAAATATACGTTTAAAAATATAACTATCGATACCGATAAACACTTAATTTTAGAGGACAAAAATGAGATTCCCATGTCTAAAAAAGAATATGACCTTTTACTCCTTCTTATAAAAAATAAAGGATTAGTATTAACTAGAGATAAAATACTAGATAAGGTATGGCAGAGTAACTATTATACAGGTGATCGTACTGTAGATATGTATATCTCAAAAATTAGGGATAAGGTAAAAAGTATCTCAAAAGACATTAAGACGATCAAGGGGGTTGGATACAAATTAGAAGAAAAGATTTTATAATAATAATTTTTATCCTCCTAATAGAGGTCCTCTATGTAAGATGGAATACCGATAAATTATCGGAGATCAGCATAATTAATGTAGAAAACTCCCTTAGAAATGATGCTTATTTAATCAAAAATATTATCCTTCAAAATCCATCTGAAAATTATGGGGATCTCTTTAAAAAAACACAAAAAAGATTTACAATTATAGATTTAGATGGAAAAGTTTTATTTGATAGTATGGAAGATAAATCTATTGACTCCATAGAAAATCACCATAATCGACCTGAAATTTTAAGTGCACTAAAAGATGATGAAGGTCTTTCTACACGGAAAAGTGAAACTACTAAAAAAGAGATGATATATTTTGCTCTGAAATTAAATTCATCTCAAATTATTCGTGTTTCTGTAGTATCTAACAATGCTCTTAAACATATAAAACTAAGTACTTATGTACATATTATCTTATTCTCACTGTTAAACCTCTTCGCACTTATAAGTTATCGGTTTTATTTAAAACGCTACCTTTTTGACAGAATCGACCAAATAAAAAAGATGTTAGAAGACGGTAATGAGATAAAAGAAGTTGTTTCAAAAGATGATAGATGGCTGTTTAAATTTTGGGAAGTTATTAAGGAATGGCAGGACAACAACCTAAAAAATATAGAAAAATTAAAATTAGAAAAAATTAAATTAAATAACATCATCTCATCTGTAGATATGGGAATTATATTAGTGGATACTGAAAAAAAAATCAAATTAAAAAATGATGCCATTAATTTTATTTACGTAAAGGAAAATATTAATAATTATAAAAAAGATATCAAATATCCAGAAGTTATTAAATTTATAGATCGATTAATCTCAAAAAAAGAAAACAATATCTCTGAAATCTATTTAGATGATATTCAAAAATATATCTTACTCAGAGGAAAATATATGAAATCCCGGGAAGAATACCTTTTTACCATAAAGGATATCACCAGAAACAGGGAAACCTTAGAGGTACAAAAGAATTTTATTACCAATGTAGGACATGAATTAAAAACTCCTCTCACCAATATTATGGGATATTTGATTGCCTTGAGGGGGGAGGAAGATTCCAATAAAAGAGATAAATTTATTAGTACCATAGAGAGAAATGCAGGCAAATTAGATAATATTTTGATGGATTTTTTAAACCTTTCCAAGATAGAAAGCAGTAAGGTCGTAAATTTAGCTCCTATTCATGTTAATCTTTTAAAGGATGAGATCAACAGATCTCTTGAAAATCAAATTGAATCAAAAAAAGTTGATCTATCCTATAAATTAGATCTGCAAACTGACTATATCAGGATAGATTTTGAAAAAACTACCATGATTTTAAAAAATCTCATAGAGAATGCCATTATTTATAATATTAATACTCCTAAAATAAAAGTTACTATGGAGGAAAAATTCGATAAATATAAAATTTCTGTCAGGGATAACGGTATTGGGATGAATAAATCCGATACATATAAGATATTCGACAGATTTTACAGGGTCGATAAAGCAAGAACCAGTAATGTAGCCGGTACAGGGTTGGGACTGTCTATAGTTTATGAGTTAGTCCACCTGTGCGGCGGAGATATAGATGTCAAATCAAATAAAAATGGAACTTCGTTTACTTTTACCATGATAAAATAAGTGACTCTGTTAATAAAAAAAATGGAAAGTGTACCCATACACTTTCCATTTTTTAAATTGAACTAATTCTATGATACAAGTATCATATTATCAGAGTTATAAAAAATTAGAAAATAAAAAATGGGGGAAAAAATGAAAAAATTATTTATGTTAATTTTCTTATTATTGAGTTTAGCAGCTTATAGTAAGGATAAAATCAATGTAGGAGTAGTCCTCTCAAGTGGTGGATTAGGTACAGGATTTAATCAAATGGCTTATGACGGTTTAAAGAAAGCGGAAGATGAAGGTCTTATTACTTTTAAATATGTAGAACCTTCTAATATAACAGAAGATTTAGTATTTTTAAGAGATTTTTCAAGGGAAGGCGACTATGATCTTGTAATCGGAATGGGTAGTGTTGTAGCGGAATCTATAAAAAAAGTAGCCACTGAATTTCCAGATCAAAAATATGCCATTGTAGGAGGTACAATTAGCGTACCTAATACCGTTACTATCGATTTTGCTGAACAAGAGATGAGTTTTTTAGCAGGTGCATTAGCTACTATGATGAGTGACAGCAATAAAATCGGTGTTCTATTGGGAATGGATAATAAATCTTTCAATAGATTTAAACATGGATTTACCCAGGGTGCAAAATATGTAGATTCAGATGTGATGGTTATCACATCTTATATGCCTACAACTAGCAGCAACCCTTTTAATGATCCTGTTACAGGAAAAAATATCTCTAATCTTATGATATCCAGGGGAACTGATGTTATTTTACAAGTTGCTGAAGGTACTGGACAAGGAGTTTTTGAAGCAGCAAAAGAAAAGAAGATTTATGCTATCGGGTCTGATATAGATCAAGATGGAGAAGTTCCAGGTACTATTTTAACTTCTGTTAGAGTTAGAATTGACAATGCAGTTTATAATCTAACTAAGGAAGTAAGAGAAGACAGATTTAAAGCTGGTTATAGACAAGCTGGATTAGCTGATAATGGTGTTTCTTTAACTGACTTTAACCATACTAAAAAACTTATTGGTTCTAATAAATTAGCTAAATTAGATCAGATGAAACAAGATATTATCTCTGGAAAGATTATAGTTTCAGAATAAATTTTTTTAAATAATAATTAAAATTTTATCTAAGGGAGGCAACTTAATTATATATTGAGTTGTCTTTTTATTTTTAAAAATTATATTTATTAAGGGATGATAAAAAGCAACGTGACGTTGCATCCGAATAAAACAATTCAAATTTTTATAATTTATTAGATCTTTTAAAAAGATATCATCACTTATAAAATATAAGTTTTATTTTGAGAGTTAGTCACAAACTTATAATCCCTTATTAATTATATTTTAAATAAAAAAGTTCTTTTCCCCCTCTTTACTAAGCAAACTCTTTAAATTTTTTTGAAAATATTTTTTACACAAGTCTAGTTATAAATAAATTTTCTAAATTCTTAGATAATAAAAAATATATTTTTGCATGAACCTTATTATAATGTTAAAATGTAAAGTATTATAATTTATAAGTGATGAATTAGGAGGAATATATTATGACGTATACATTGATAGCTACGGCCACTATGGGAGTAGAAAGTATATTAGCACAAGAAATAAAAGATTTAGGGTTTAAAAATGTTGTTACTCACAACGGAAGAGTTGAATTTGATGGTGGCATAGAAGATATAATCAAAGCTAACATTTGGCTTAGAACGGCTGATAGAGTTTACTTAAAGATGGGAGAATTTAAAGCTTTCACTTGGGATGAATATTTTGAAAAAGTTAAAAAATTGGACTGGATTAGTGTCTTACCAATCAATGCAGAATTTCCAATTTCATGGGTTAGTTCTGTAAAATGTAAACTTTTTTCAAAATCTGATATGCAGAGGATGGCTAAAAAAGCTATTGTTGAAAAATTAAAACTTCAGTATAAACATGATTATTTTAGTGAAGATGGAGCTCTTTATAGAGTAAAAATTATTGGAAATAAAGATAATTTTGTAGTAATGATTGATACTTCTGGTACTCCTTTGCATAAAAGAGGATATAGAGCTCATTTAAACGAAGCTCCCATGAAGGAAACTTTAGCAGCAGCACTTGTTAAATTATCTAAATGGAATGGCGGAGAACGTCCTCTTGTTGATCCTATGTGTGGTACAGGAACTATCTTGATAGAAGCTGCTATGATAGCTAGAAATATCGCTCCTGGGGTAAATAGAAGGTTTGCTTCTGAAGATTGGCATATTATCGATGAACAACTTTGGTTAGATGCTAGAGATGAAGCTTTTACCCATGAAGATTATGAAAAAGAAGTTAGAATATATGGATCGGACTTAAATGGTGAAACTATTGAGACTGCTATAGAAAATGCTAAATTAGCTGGTGTAGAAAATGACATATTATTCGAACAAAAACATCTATTAGAATTTGAATCTATGGCTGAGTATGGATCACTTATTACTAATCCACCTTATGGAGAACGTTTATCTGATTTAGATCAAGTTGAAAAGTTATATAGAACATTAGGAGATATTTGTAGAATGAGATGTAAAAAATGGTCTTATTATGTAATTACTTCTCATGATGGGTTTGAAAAATTATTTGATAAAAGAGCAGATAAAAATAGAAAATTATATAATGGTAATTTAAAATGTAGATATTATCAATATTATGGTCAAAGACCACCAAGATTAAAAAAAGATTAATTATTTTAAAGGATAAGATGTATGCTATCTTATCCTTTTTTATTCCCTAAGTAATTCTAATAGAGGTTTATATTAAAATAATATTGAGTTTAAAAGATCTATTTTTAATTTTAAGAGATCAATATAAATTGTATTTCTTTAGATTTGTGAAACTTATAAAAGTTTATACTATATTTATTTTAATGATTATATTAAGTATAGATTTGTTTTATAAGATTTTGATTTTTTAGAAAAAAATAAGTTTAAACAGACAAAACGATCTTTAATTATTTATAGTTGTTTTATGTATTATTGTTTTATGTATTATGTAGAGCTTTTTATAACAAGGATTAGATTCTCTAGAGATCAATAAATATAGGTTATTAAATAGAAATGAATTTATTTACTTATAATAAATAAAGGATTGTATAATTAAACGTATAAATAAAGGAACTTTTTATTATGTGTAATAAAGGATTATAAAAAAGCCTTGATTTTATTGATTTAAAAGAAAGCGATAAAAAAAATAGATTATAATAAATGAAGGATTATAATTCTAGACTATATTTTACTAACTTCAAATATTTTAGATTGATTAGAACCCTTTAAAAATAATGTGTGGATAAAAATTATAATTATAATAAATAGATGATTATAATTGTTTTATGGTTATATTTTATCAGTGATTATAAAATAGAGTAGTAAAATTAAGATAGAAAGAAAAGAGTTGAGGATTTTAAGAGAAAGAAAAAAAATATAATAAATAGATGATTATAAAAATACTCCTAATTTTACTAAAGATAATCAATAAAAAAAATATAATAAATAAAGGATTATATTATTAACCCCATATTTATTGTATTTTAATGAAGTTAATAATATAGTGATGATAAAGAAACCTTGAATTATCAAGGTAAGTGAGGAGTAGAAAGATAGAAACTAATTATAAATAATAAGGGATGAATAAAAAAATCCCAAAATTATTGAGGTTAATAACTTATACTAAATAAAGGATTATAATAGGAGCTAATAAAACAAAAGTTGGATGGTTTTATTAGAAAAAGTTCAATTATAAATAATGAGTGATGATAAAATAAAACTTGAAAAAACCTTGAAAAAATGTTATAACCTGTAAAGGATGATAAAATTATAAATTGAAAATGATGATAAGGTGGGATAGAAATGTCTGAAAAAAAACAAGGATCTTTATTAGAAATATTAGAGATAGGGAACAAAAATGACCTTAGTGTGAACATTAAAAGTTATAAACCTAAAACAATCCCAACTAAAACTGTGTCTTTATATTTAGAGGATATGGATATAAGAGATACGATTAATCAACCTTTTTTATTCATAATTTTACCATTTTTTACATCTAAAAGGCAGAGAAATGTAAATTTGGTATACGAAATAGCTAATGCAGGAATTAAATTTGGTTCCTCTCTAAGTACAGATAATTTTGAAGGGATAAGAAATCAACAACCTTCAGATTTTGAAAAAAATGTATTTTATTTTATTTTGTATAAATTTCAAGAAATTTTGGTTGATGATCCTACAAAGGAATATATAACTTTTAATATTGAGGAAGTTATAGATTATTTAGGTTTAAAATTTTCTATGAAATATTATAGAAAGATGGAAGAAACACTATATAACCTACAGGCAACGACATATAAAATAATGATTAGAAATAAAAAAGCGGCAGGGAATATAATCAGAGAGGTCTATAAAGAACCCCTTAATTTAGTCAAATATGAAAAATTTAAGGAAAAAAATATAAAAACAAATAAGATGAAAGTTTATTATAAGGTGAGGTTAGATCATAGAATTATAGAGGAATTAAGGATAAAGCATTACTCTATTTTTGATAGACATCAGCTAAATATTTTAAGAAAATCTGATAGAGCAGCAGAAAAAATCTATCAATTTTTAAGTATGAAAAGATTTGCAACTACTGAAGGTGAATTTAAAATAGAAACTCTGGCAACTATAATTCCACTAACTCTAAAAAGTAGGATAAGAAAGGTCCTAAAGACTGGAGAAACTAAGGAATATGAGGTTAGTAAGATGAAGCAGGTAATGAAAAGGATAAACAAATCTTTTGATACTTTAGTGGAAAAAGGTTATCTTTTGAGTTATGAAGTTCATCCTTTGAAGGCAGAGAAAAGTTATGTTTACAAGTTTAAGTACAATGTAGACAAAGATGGAGAATGTCATATTTCAGATTATATTTTGAAGGGTAAAAAGAAAAAAGCCCTTAAAAATGGAACACAGCAACAAATTAAACTAGAGATGCCTAATGAAATAGAACAGGTAGTAGTTAAAGATATTAATCAGATATCAGAAGCTACTACAAAAGCTGTATCTAAGGCAAAAAGGAATATATTTGTTTCTAAAAATTGGAATAAAAGAGCAGAAAATAAGATTATAAAGCTATATAATGAAGAGGGTGAAAATGTCACTACACATATTTTAGATATCTTATATTCAAACTTAAAAACTGATATCTCTAAAACTTTGGTGGCTTATATCAATGGGATATTGAAAAATGTAAAAGGTGATAAAGATCTATTAGAAGAGATAAAAATGACGAAAAAGAAAGAAAAAATTAAAGTACCTAAGGTGACAAAGGAAAAACGATCTAATCTAGAAATAATAGATGCTGAGATAGTTGAACCAAAGAAATCAAAGGTAGATGAAGAGGTTGATTTAAATAATCCAATCTATAAAGTTTTATTAGAACTATATGAAAAGATGGAAAAAAAGGAGAAGGAAGAATTATTGGTAAAAGCCAAAAAAATGTTTGAGATAGATTCAAATATAGAAAAATTCATGCCAATTCACCAACAAATATTTAAATCCATAGAAAAAATTTATATATTGAAGATACTAAAGAAAGAAAAAGGATTATAATTTATAAGTGATTAAAAATAACCATCATTGATATTTTATAAGAGATAGGGTATAATAATCAAAGCTATATTTAAAGGAGGGTACCATGAATAACTGTATATTTGTAGGAGTAGCAGGGGGAAGTGGATCTGGAAAAACAACAGTTGCTCATAACCTGATAAAAGCATTTAAGTCAGAAGACGCAGTACTAGTTGAACAAGATGCATATTATAAAGAATTAAAGGACTTATCTATAGAGGAAAGAGCAAAAGTCAATTTTGATCATCCTAAGTCTATAGAATTTGAACTTATAAAGAAACATTTGATGGATTTAAAAAATGGAAAGTCTATAGACAGACCTATATATGATTTTAAAACTCATTCAAGAAAAGAAAAGATGGTAAGGATAAATCCATCTAAAATAATTGTTATAGAAGGGATTTTAATCCTATCTATTCCAGAGATAAGGGATATGTTAGATGTGAAGATCTTTGTCGATACTGACGCAGATGAGATGCTTTTAAGAAGGATCGAAAGAGACATCAATGAAAGAGGAAGAACTTTTGATTCAGTAAAAAAACAATATTTACAAACTGTAAAGCCAATGTATTTAGAGTTTTGTGAACCATCTAAAAGGTATGCTGATGTTATAATACCTAGGGGTGGAGAGAATAAAATAGCTATAAACATGATTATAGCTAAATTAAAGAGATATCTTGACAAAGGGAGTTTAAGTTAATGAATATCTATTCTTGGAATGTCAATGGGATAAGAGCAATTCAAAAAAAAGGTTTTGTGGAATGGATTTCAAAAGAAAGTCCGGATATTCTATGTATTCAAGAAACAAAGGCACAAATAGAACAATTAGAGGAAAAATTAACTCAGATAGATGGATATAAATCTTATTTTTTTTCAGCTGAAAAAAAAGGATATTCAGGAGTTGCGGTATATACAAAAGTAGAGCCTTTGAATGTCAGAAATATGGATATTGAAGAATTTGATTTTGAAGGTAGATACATAGAATTAGAATATAAAAATTTTAATTTAATTAACTGTTATTTTCCTAACAGTCAGAGTGAGGGGAAACGATTAGATTATAAATTAAGGTTTAACAAAGCCATAATGAAAAGGTGTAATGAACTAGTTGATCTAGGGAAAAATATAATTTTATGTGGTGATTTAAATGTAGCACATAGGGAAATTGACTTAACTAACCCTAAAAGAAATGAAAAAAATCCAGGATACCTGCCTGAAGAAAGAGATTGGATGACTGAGTTTTTAGAATCTGGTTATATAGATACTTTTAGATATATTCAACCTGAAGAAACTAAATATTCGTGGTGGTCTTATAGGTTTAAAAGTAGGGAAAAAAACACTGGCTGGAGAATAGATTATCATATTGTTAATGAATCATTTGTAAATAATATAGAGGATGCCATTATATTAAATGATGTAATGGGATCTGATCATTGCCCTGTTGTATTAAGGGTATCAGTAAAATAGGAGTGATGTGAGATGGTAATAGTCGTTAAAAATTTTATGGACCAAGATGCAGAAGTACTTTACTTAAATATTATGAACAACTTAAAAAGAGATGTAAAAATAACATTAGATTTTAAAGGAATTGAAAAAACTACTTATGATTTTTTAGAAAAAACGGTAGGAAGAGTAGTTGAACAAAAAGGATTTGAATCAATTCAAAATAACATTAGATTTAGAAATGTAGATACAGGTATAAAAGAGATGTTATCAAAATTAATTAAAGATATGAATAAAAAATAAAGTCTAGGATCTCCTAGACTTGTTTTTTTGGAAAATAAATTATAATAAACAGGTGATGATAAAGTATGACAGCAAAAGATGGGGAAAAAAATAAAGAAATAAGTAAAAGCCATGAAAATGAAGTTATTATAGATTTTTTAAATTATAGTGATATGAAAATAATTCAAAGAAATGACTACCTTAACTTCTCTATAGATTCAGTATTAATATCTAATTTTTTGACTATAAATAAAGGAAGAAAGAATATAATGGATTTAGGGACAGGAAATGGTGTAATTCCAATGCTTCTGTCAAAGAGAACTAATGCTAAGGTTGTAGGGATAGAAATCCAGGATACCTCAGTAGATCTGGCCTGTAGGAATATCATCCTTAATAAATTAGAATCACAGGTAAAGATCGTAAAAGGTGATATAAAAAATATACAATCACAATTTATAGATCAGAGTTTTGATGCAGTGATAACTAATCCACCTTTTTTTAAATTTACTGGAGATAAAAATCAATTGAATGATTTAGATCAATTGACTTATGCAAGGCATGAAATTTTAATTAATTTAGAAGATATAATAAAAGCTGGGAGTTATCTATTAAAATTCAGGGGAAACTTTACGATGGTCCATAGAGCAGACAGATTGATAGATATCTTAGAACTTATGAAGAAATATAAGATAGAGCCTAAGAGAATAAGATTTTGTCATACAACAAGAAATAAGGCTGCCAAAATAATATTAATTGAAGGAATGAAAGGTGCTGAAGCAGGTTTAGTAATCCAGCCACCTCTTTATATTAATAATGATGACGGTTCTTACACAGAAGAGATTTTGAAGATGTTTGGAAAAATATAACAAATAAGGGATGATAAGTTTTAACTTATCATCCCTTATTTGTTATATTTTTATTTTTAAAAAAATTAAATGATTTTGAGTTTTATATTTTTACAGAGTATACTATAAAAAAGGAGGGAGATACTAATGATTGAATTTGATAAATTAGATGAGTTTTTTAAAAGTAAAATTATATTAGATGGACAGTATGATGGCGTTTACTATGACCTGCACTTACATACGAAAGCTTCAGATGGGTTTTTAGATATAAAATTTTTAAAAAGTTTTTTAAAAGAAAAAAATCATTTGATATCTATAACAGACCACAATGAGATTAGAAAAAGTATTAAATCTTTTGAAGTGGAAAATATAAATTCAATTCCTGGAATAGAGATAGGCTGTGAAGATGGTATGGAAATATTAGCTTATTTTGAAAACCCTAAGGAATTGGAGGAATTTTATAAAGTTTATTTAGAACCTTATAAAAATAGGTATAGGATGGCCAAATCCTATAAATCTTGGGAATACTATATAGAAGTTTTAAAAAAATATAAAACGCATACTTCCCTTCCTCATTTAAATGGATATGCACAGAAAAACTATATAAGAAATAAAAAATATCTAGAAGAAATAATAAAAAGTGTGGATTCTATAGAAACATACAATCATACTTTAGATAAGGTTAGAAACTTAAGAGCCAGAGATCTAAGGGAAAAATATGATTTAAAAGCTACCTTTGGAAGTGATGCACACACTAGGTTTGATATGAAATCCTATGCAAAACTTGAAAAAAATGAAATGTATGAAGAATTAAAAATTATAGAGGGGGCAAAAAAACTTTATTCAATTATTGGATTAGGAGGAAAGCATCTTAAATATATATTTAAAAAATAAGCATAGCGATAAAAAACACTAATAATGGATCAATGAAATGTTTAAATTAGAAAAAGCTCCCTAGAAGAATTCTAAGGAGCTTTTTTATAATTGTATTTTGTTTGATAGTTTAGGAAATAAAAAATAAATAAAGTATTGTAGATCTATTTAAAAAAATAAAGAAGGGACACTACAACACTGTAAAGCAAGATAAGTATCTTTAATATTGTTGATTTACTTCTTTTTAATTTATTTATGTGTTTAGCCAAAAAAAGGATAAATTTGATTTTTTTCATCTCAAAGGGAACCTTATTTAGGGATTTAATAATTTGTTTTTCATATTGTTCTTGAGTTTTCATATATAACACCTACTTTTATTTTTAAATTTTTAGAATACAAAAAGAAGAAAATTCCTTGAAAGTATTGGTAATATAGTAACATAATTAATGATTGTTGGAAAGAAAATTTCTGACGTGAAATAAATTGCTTTGAGATTAAGAAACTTTATGAGTATAATGTTAGGAAGATAAAAAATATGGCAATTTTTTTTAATAAATAAGGATTAATATAGGTGTTTTTTATAAAAAACGAACTGATTTTATAAAAAACGTTTGGAATTCAATGCGAAATGTGCTATTATCAAAATGTGAAATATTTTTTAATAATCGCGATTAGAATTTAAGGAATTGTGAAAATATTAGAGAGCCCAGCAAAACAAGCTTAAAAACGACTTAGAATCAAATTAAATTAGATGAAAAAATTAAATAAAGGTATTTTTTAATAATAAATTTGGAGGTAAATCATGTTTGAAATAATGAAAAAAGAGTATTTGTCAGAAAATATTGTACTTATGGATATTAAAGCTCCTAAGTTAGCTAAAAAAGCTATGCCAGGAGAATTTTTAATAGTAAAGGTAGATGAATTCGGTGAAAGAATTCCTTTAACTGTATGTGATTATGATAGAAAATATGAAACTATAACTATAATCTATCAAATAGTTGGAAAGAGTACTGAAGATATGGCAGCTCTTGAAGTGGGAGATCATTTTCAAGATGTAGTTGGACCTTTGGGACAAATGAGTGAATTTGTTCATGAAGATATAGAAGAATTAAAAAAACAAAAGATCGTTTTTATAGCTGGAGGAGTTGGAACAGCACCAGTATACCCACAGGTTAAATGGTTTGCAGAACAAGGAATAGAAGTAGATGTTATAATTGGAGCTAGAAACAAAGATTATGTTATCTTAGAAAATGAATTTAGAGCTTTAACACCAAATGTATATGTTTGTACAGATGATGGTTCTCAAGGACTTCATGGTAGAGTAACAGATATGCTTTCTAAATTAGTAGCTGAAGATAAAAAATATGATCATGTAGTAGCTATCGGACCTATGATCATGATGAAATTTGTAGCACTATTAACTAAAGAATTAAATATACCAACTACAGTAAGTTTAAACCCATTAATGGTAGATGGAACAGGAATGTGTGGAGCTTGTAGAGTTGTTATCGATGGTGAAGTAAAGTTCGCCTGTGTAGACGGTCCTGAATTTGACGGTCATAAAGTAGACTACGATGAAGCACAAAATAGACTTAGAATGAAAAAAGAAAATAAATTAGAGCATGGTGAAAATAAAAATTGTCCTATTGACCATGAAGAAGTAATTGATCCAAAGAAAAGAGCTAATCCAAGAATGTTAGAGGCAGCAGCTAGAAGTAAGTGTTTTGAGGAAGTTAATTTAGGTCTTACTTTAGATGAAGCAGTAAGAGAATCTAAAAGATGTTTAGAGTGTAAAAACCCTAGATGTGTATCTGCATGTCCTGTAGGAATTGATATTCCAGGATTTATTGGAGAATTAAAGAATGTAGAAGTTGGAAAATCAGCTGAAGTTTTAGCTAAATATACAAAATTAGCATCTGTATGTGGAAGAGTATGTCCTCAAGAGAAGCAATGTGAAGGATCTTGTATAGTTGGTATAAAGAGTGAACCAGTAGCAATCGGACTTTTAGAAAGATTTGTTGGAGACTGGAGCTTAAAGCATCTTGAAGTAACTTCTACACCTAAAAATGGTAAAAAAGTAGGAGTAATCGGAAGTGGACCTGCAGGATTAGCAGCAGCAGCAGAATTAGCTACTTTAGGATATGACATAGATGTATTTGAATCATTACATAAATTAGGTGGAGTATTAACATATGGTATTCCAGGATTTAGATTACCAAAAGACATCGTAAATGGTGAAATTGGAAGAATCGAAAAATTAGGAGTAGATTTCCATACAAATGTAGTAGTAGGAAAGACAACTACTGTAGATGAATTATTAGATGAAGGATACGATGCAGTATTTATCGGAAGTGGAGCAGGATTACCTAGATTCATGGGAATTCCAGGAGAAAACTCAGTAGGAGTTTTATCAGCTAACGAATTTTTAACTAGAGTAAACTTAATGGGTGGAAATAAAGAAGGTTACCATACTCCAACAACTATCGGTAAAAAAGTAGCTGTAGTAGGAGCAGGAAACGTATCTATGGACGCGGCTAGAGTTGCTAAGAGATTAGGAGCAGATTCTCGTATCGTTTATAGAAGAAGTGAGGAAGAAATTCCTGCTAGACATGAAGAAGTAGAACATGCAATGGAAGAGGGAATTGAATTCAACTTATTAACTAACCCTATTGCAGTAATCGCAGATGAAACTGGACAAGTAACTGGATTAAAATGTGTTAAGATGGAATTAGGAGAAGCTGATGAAAGTGGAAGAAGAAGACCACAAACAATAGAGGGATCTGAATTCGTTATCGAAGCTGACACAGTTATCATGTCAATTGGAACTATGCCAAACGACCTAGTAACAGGAACAACTAAGGATCTTGAGTTAACTAGATGGAACACAATCCAAACTATGGAAAATAAGGAAACAGCAACTTCTAGAGAAGGAGTTTTCGCTGGAGGAGACATCGTAACAGGTGCTGCTACAGTAATCTTGGCTATGGGAGCAGGAAAAGATGCTGCCCATGAAATACATGAATATATTAAAGGAAAAAATTAATTCTTTAGAATAAATTATAGTACAAAAAAGAAGTCAGTTTCTATAAACTGGCTTCTTTTGTATAAACTGTTAAAAAATTGGGAGGCAGAATATGGACCTAAGAAAATTTTTATATAAAGGTGATGATTTAGGAGTTACTTTTAAAGAAGATGGAACCACAAAAATAAAGGTTTGGGCTCCTAATGTAAAAAACATTATTTTAAATTTATACTCTAAATATGATTCACAGAGACTTATTTTTTCTAAAAATATGACTAAACTAGAGGAAGATGTCTGGAGTATTATTTTAAAGGAGAGGGAAACAGGTTATTTAAATCTGGATAAATTTTTTTATGATTTTAAAGTGAAACATTTTGACGGCACTGAAAAATATGCTTTGGACCCCTATGCTAAGTCCATGGCAAGTTTTTCACCAGACGAAGACATAGATAATATAGGGAGAGGGGCCATAATATCTATGGACTCAGAAGAAGCAGGAAAGAAGCCAACTAGTATTGGAATATCTAACCTGGGGTCCCCTACAGATATGGTAGCCTATGAGATCCATATAAGAGATTTTACCATAGGTATAAACATGAAAGATGCAGGTACCTTTAAGGCTTTTTATGAATATGACAAAGGGATAGAACACTTAAAGGAGTTAGGAGTTACCCATGTTCAGTTTTTACCTATACAAAATTATTTTACCGTAGATGAAGGAAATAAAAAATATAATGAGTTGGGATCATCATATAATTGGGGATATGATCCCCATAATTACTTTACACCTGAAGGCTGGTTAGCTGCAGATGCTGAAAATCCATATGGCCGAATCAAAGAGCTGCGAAATTTAGTGAATAAACTCCATGAAAATGGAATTGGAGTTATCATGGATGTAGTTTATAATCATACCTATAATTGGGATATATTTGAAAACTTAACACCGGGATCTTATTATCGTATGTTTGGTGAAAGTATCTCTGGAGGAACAGGAGCAGGACCTACTTTAGAAAGTCGAAACCCCATGGTAAGAAAATTAATTATTGATTCAATAAGATTTTTTATAGATGAATATGGGATAGACGGATTTAGATTTGACCTTATGGGATTTATAGATATAGAGACTATGATAGAGATAAGGAAAGCTGTAGGAGATAATATAATATTACAAGGAGAAGCTTGGAATTTCACCGATCTTCCTATCAATGAAGCTCCTGTAAAGGGGCATATAGCCAATTACCCCCACAGGATAAATTTAGCTGTCTTCAATGATAGTACCAGAGATTCCTACTTAGGGAAAATTCATGAAAAAGGGTTTGTTCAGGGTAATTATGATTTTCCAATTACAGATATATGCAGAGCTGGAATTATAGGAAATATAATAGATTATTACAATAAATCAGTAAGTATAGATCTTTACCATAGATTTGCCTATTCTCCCAATGAAACTTTGCAGTATCTTTCAATTCACGATGGTTTCACCCTTTGGGATAAGATTAATCTATCCTATGATGGAACTATGATAGAAAGAGCTCGTCTTGTAAAATTTAGTTTAGGTATGCTCTTTACCTCTCAAGGAAAGGTAATCATCCAGGGTGGAACAGAGATCGGTCTTACAAAGCCCCTAGGAGACAGACAGCAGCCAAAAGATCCAGAATCAGATAGAGCTCATACATCGGAATTTATCAATTTTGATGATGATATTGGAAATATAACCCACTACCATGAAAATAGTTACTCCTCCTCTGATTTTGTCAATAAAATAAGGTGGAGAAGGAAGGAAAATGCTTTATTTAAAGGAATAAATGATTATTGCAGTGGTTTAATAAAATTAAGAAGGTGTGCTAATGCCTTTAGGTATTCAACTTCAGAAAATATTAAAAAAGGATTGAAATTTATATTGGTTGATGATTTTAATGCTTACAGGGTAATAGCTTATACTTTGGATAATACTATAGAATATAATTATGGAGCTGGGATAGAGAGAATTCCATACAGTAAATTTTTGGTTGTACACAACGCTTCCTTTGAAACTTTAAATTTAAAAGATGAAGAGTTTTTGGAAGGTATGGATATTTTAGTAGACTCAGGAAATGCAGGTATAACTCCAATAAAAGATACAGAGATAGTGGTAAAGGATGGCTCGTTAGCAATTACAGGAAATACAACGGTAGTTTTAGGAGTTAGGGAATAGAAATCAAAAAGGAGCTGTAATTACAGCTCCTTTTTGATTTAATATGTAATTTTGTATAAATTTAGAAGTTCATATAGAACTTTGTTTTTTTCTGATAATTGTTTAAATCCCCATTGATATAAACAATGCTTCCACCTTTAATACTATTGATCAAATCTTTACTGAGATCTAGAGGAACAGCTGGACATCCCCAGCTTCTACCCAATCTTCCATTTTTATTTATAAATGATTCTGTAGCATATTTTGCCCCATGAATAACTATATTTCTTTCCCTGGCCTTGTCATTGATGCCTTTTTCTAACCCATCTAATCTCATAGAATATCCATTAGACCCCATATAGGTATTAGAAGTTTTAAAAAATCCAACTGAACTTTGAAGAGAATCTATATTGTTTGAAAAATTTTTAGCAAATTCCCCTCCAGTATTTTTACCGTGGGAAACATAGGTATCAAAAATAATTTTTTCTTTTTTTAGGTCGATAACAAACAACCTTTTTTCATTGGCTGATTTTGTATAGTCAATGATGGTTAGAACTTCTTTATTTTTTGTATCAATCTCAGATAGCCCTTCAAGAGCCCTGTTTAAAACTTTTTTATCCAACCTTGGTGTATCTAATTTTTTATATAGGTTCTTATCGATAAGAGTACTGAAACTCAGACTATAAACGAGAAAAATAGATATAAATAATATTAATTTTTTCATCTTGCCTCCCAGTGTTAAATTAAATTATATGGTTATTAATTATACCACAAAAATAACATAAATGATAGAAATCGATTTTTGTTAAACTTACATTTTCATGTTATACTGAAAAAAATAGATTTAATAGGAGGAAAATATGACATTTAAAGAACTTTTTGAGGTAGGACAAACATTTGAAAACTATATAGAAATGGCTACTCAGAGTGAAAGGAATAGAATTCCTAAAAATTATTCCAGAATAGAACTGCCGGTAGATCTAATTGATGAAATCAACGAGATTCAAGAAGAGGTCTATATCTTGGCTAGTGGTGAGATGTGGTGCCCGGATTGCCAATTAAATATAACTGTGGCTAAAAAATTAACTGAAATCAATGACAATATCAAACTTTCTATAATATCTATGGGAAGAGGTAGAAAATATTTAATGCCTCTGCTTAATTTAGAGGAATTTAAAATACCTACAATGGTTATTTTAGATAAAAATTTTAATCAGTTAGGATTATTTTTAGAACAGCCTAAAAATGCAAAAAAATTAGAAGAAAATGCCGAAAATAAATTATTTTATCTTAAGGGAAACTTCCTAACTGACACTGCTAGAGAATTGATCTTATCGATGAAGGGATAAACTATGAAAAATTTAATATTTATGGTTTTAATAAGTTTATCTATTCTCTCCTGTAACCTTATAGAAAACAAGAAAGAAACAACCTATCAAGAAAAAAGCAATATCTATGAGATTAATTGGGTAGTTCCGAAAACATCATACCCAGAAATAAATAAAGAGATAAGAAGATCACTGAAAGAATCCCAGGCAGACATCATAAAAACCGCTAAAGAGTTTCATGAAGAATTACTAAAAAATAACGAGACTTCATCCCTTCTTCCCTATGAATTGAAAGGGAGTTATGAAGTTATAGAAAATGATTTGGATATCTACTCACTTATCTATAAAACCTATTTTTATACAGGGGGAGCCCATGGAATAGAAGGATACACTGTATATAATATATCTAAAGATACCAATAAACCTGTTAAATTAGAGGAGCTGATAGGTAAAGATTATAAGAAAAAGATAATAGGAAAAATAAATAAAGTAATAGATGAAAATAATCTTTTAAAAGATGAAAATCCAAAAAAAATTAGTTATTTTGTAGATAAAATAACTAATTTAGAGGGAACAAGCTTTTATTTCCAAGGGAAAAATCTGGTTATTTTATTTCCAGAATATGTAATCACTCCATATTCAAGTGGAAAAATCACCTTTAAATTTCCCTTATATAAAATTTTAGATTAAAACATTAATTTTTTCTTAGATATATGGTAAAATAGAACCTCATAATTTAATTATTTCTTGAAAACCTTAGTATAATATGTTATATTTAATTGTAGATAACATCTAACTTTTTTGAAAGATAGTTATGGAGGGGTACACATGATCTCATGGATTAAAAGAATTTTAAAAATAAAAATAAAAATAAAAAAAATATAAATAGCTTGTAAAAAAAATTAAGAGAGAGGGTTTTCCCCTCTCATTTTTTAGTTAAATTAATATATTTTTGGCTTTTTAGAGTTCCCTCTGATATCTACCTCTATTAAACGTTCTATCTTTTTGTCTCGATAACCAATCATATAGCTGGTCATATTTGCAGCAGAACAGCTATGATTAGGGATTATCTCTATTTTTGAGCCTATCTTTAGATTTGTTTGCCCGTTAATTTTAACTTTAGCAACTTCCTCTGAAAGACCGGTAATTAGAAGCTCTGGATGACCCTTTACAGTCCCAAATCCCTCGATAAGTGAACTACCGTGTGCTCCTTTATCTAAACCTAAACATTTACTTCCACAATCTAAAATAAACAAATTTTCAGTTGGATGGGAAACAATAGTAGCCATAACCGTAAGGGAGCACTCCTCCACTGTAGCTGCTCCTAATGCTACTTGTATAGCATCACAGAATACATAATTTCCAGGTCTAGAGGCTGTTATATATGGTGACTTTATAGCTTCAGAGAATGTAGGTGTGGTTCCTGTGGCTACAATATCACATTGGTAGTTTGATTTTTTTAGATTTTCAACTGCCATCTCAGTGGAACTAACCTCCATCTCGATTATAGAACCTACTTCTTCCTTTCCTAAAACTCCATAAACCTGGCCTGTATGTGTACAAATACCTGAAAATTTTAAATTTTTATAACTATCTATTATTTTTACTGCTGAAACTACGTTATCAGCTTCTACTCCAAACCTTCCTAACCCTGAATCTAAGATGAGAAGGTACTTTATTTCATCACTACCTAAAGCTTGTGAGATCTCTCTAGCTCCCTCTTTTCCATCAAGGGCAATGTAGACCTCAGCTTTCTTTTTTAATTGAATTATCCTCTCTATATTGGCCTTCCCTAAAACCGGATAAGCTAACATTACTTTTTTTACACCGGATTTTTCAACTACAGCTTCTGCTTCATCGATGGTTCCTGTGAGTACACCGGTAGCTCCTGCTTCTACCTGCATTCTGGTTATCTCTGTACTTTTATGAGTTTTGAGCATAGGCCATAACTGTGTTTCAGCTTCATCGGCTAATCTTTGAAAATTTTTAATATTTCCTTCTAAAATATCTAAATTCAGTAAAAAACAAGGTGTCGTTAAACTGTTTATGTTCATAATTTTCATCTCCCAAATTAAATGTGATTAAATATAATGTAATTAGTTTAATTATATTTAATGAATTATAGTCTAAAAGATGTTTTTTTACAACTATCTTTTAAATTTAATTTTCATTGTTGAGTATATTTTTATGATATAATATTTTATAGATGGTTATATTTGGAGGGGAAAGTGAGCGGTATAAATATTGGGAATAAGATAAAAGAATTTAGAAATTTAAGGGGAATGAGCTTAAAATCACTGGCAGAGGTAACGGAAGTTTCGTCATCTCTTCTGAGTCAGATAGAAAAAGGGAGTGCTAATCCATCGATCAATACAATAAAAAATATATCGGAAAAATTAGATATTCCTCTATTTTTATTTTTTAAGGAGGATGCTCCGAAAGATGATTTTATAGTAAGAAAGGATAGCAGAAAAAGGATGACATTTTCAAAAGAAGAGGGAATATCCTATGAACTTCTCACTTCTGACCTTTCAGGAAGTATTGAGTTTATGATCCTTACCCTGACTTCGGGGATGGAGTCCTCTGAAAAAAGAAGGGAACACAAGGGGGAAGAGGTAGCGTATATATTGGAAGGAGAAGTCTCCTTAGATTTAGAAGGGGATAATTTTACACTGTTCCAAGGAGATAGCGCCAAGATAAATTCATATATGAAACATAGATGGAAAAATAACGGGGAAAAAACCGTTAAGATAATTTTTGCTATCAACCCTCCGTGTTTTTAAAGTTAGATAAAAAAGCAATGTGATGTTGCATCTATGAACACAATTCAAATTTTATAATTTTTTAGATTATAAGAATAAAAGCCCCCTATAACTTAATTAAGTTATAGGAGGCTTTTGTTTTATTCACAAACTAAGATATATCTTTTGAAGCTTCCCTTGGTAACAGCACATCTGTCAACTATCTTAAAACCTGATTTTTCGACCATATAATCTAGGTCTTCAAAGGTGATAAGGATCATTTTTTTAGAGATTCGTCTAGCAGTATCTATTATATCCTGCTGTTGGTCTTTTGTAATATGACTGAATAATCCATAGGGGATGTCTACTATAGAACTATCATAATTTTCTTTTATTGTATGCATATCCTGGTGGGTAACTCTGGGATCGAGATTAAAAAATCCTAAGTTTCTTTTGGCATTATTGGTATTTTTTTCACTGATTTCAGTACCCCAAATTTCATAGCCCATAGATAATCCCTCTACAATTGTAGTTCCCACACCACAGCAAGGATCAATAATCTTTGTATTTTTATTCCCATTAGCTGCTATATTTACGACACTCTTGGCAACTCTTACACTGAGAGAATTAGAGTAACTGCAAGGTTTTTTTTCATGGGTAATCCATACGTTATCATTTTTTTCATGGATACCAAAGAACCACTTTTCATTATATTTACCTAAGGCTAAAACTAGTTTAGGAGATTTAATATCTGGGATTCCCATAATCCTGTCTCCAATTTCACTTAGATATCGAAATCGTTCATTATAAGGTACATCTGCTTTTAAGGCTTTTATGAATTCCAATCTAAAATCATCTAATGTTATTGTATCTTTTTCTAATTTGTTTAAAATATCTTCAAAATCTTCCTCTTCATGAAGAATTTCCAATCGACTTTTAATAAAGGTACTATAAGAGGGGTTAAAATCTATATCAGATATTAAAACTTTATCCCTTGGCTCGGTATTAAAAATAGATCTCATCTCTAACATACAAAGTTCTTCTTCAAATGTAGGATAGTTAATTATATATATAAATTTTTTTGGTTCTTTCATTCTGTTCAACTCCATTTGGGTTAATGTCCCATCGCTTTTTATTTGTATAGTATTATATCATAGAAATAAAAAAAGAGCTTTTAATAAAAAAGCTCTAATCTATAAAATATATCTTATTTAAATTTTAGGTCAAGTTCCCTTCTACCGCTGTTTCCCACTTCAGATTTTAATTTTTTTATAAACATTCCCATCTCATCAGCACTTCCGGCAATTCTGTTAAAAATAGCAAGGTATTCAGTGAGGATAGGATTATCTGTATCATAGGGATATCTGATGATATGATCTATCTCACTCCAAGCCTCTTCAAATACTGTTCTGGCTTGGATTTCTATAAAGGTTTCTTTAGATTTTGAGATATGGGCTCCAATGAGGTAGTGCACAGATCTATAACCGTACTCTCTTATGATAACTTCACAGTCGATATCTTTTAATTGATCCTCTAAATTTTCCATGTTGTAATCACCACGTCTCACATTTAGCTGTGGGATCTCTTTGGTTTCCCAAATATCCGTGATATTTTTATGTAAATTTATCCAGTCGTCTTTGAATAGGTGTAAAACTCTTATACCGATTAAATCGGTAACTATTTTTATATAGTTAGTTACGTTGATATTTAGGTCATTATACTTTTTACCTTTTCTAATAATTTTTTCAACTAGATGGCTGGGTTCTTTGACCCTTCTTCTCACAGAATGAACTAAAGGTACATCTATTAATTTAGAAACTATATGTTCGGCTTCTTTTTCTAATAGCGGCACAATTTTGCAATAATCAGCATAGATTTCATTTAAATTATCCCACTCCAATCCTGTAGAGGTAAAATATTCATCTGAAATCTCAAAAGTTTTAAAAAACTCTTCTTTATTTAATTTATGTATTTTTACTTTTTTCATTGTTTTTCACCCCATAATAACTTTTTTTAAATTTATTTGAAGCTAGCCACCCCTTGTTTTATCTAGCTTTCAGCTTGATGAAACGTCAACTTACAACTAAAGTATAGCATAAATCAAAAAAAAGGGTGCATTTATTTAGATTATGTAGTATAATCTTTTTGGAAGTAGATAGGTAACTGGTGTGCCTACCGGTCTTCAAAACCGAGTTTTGGCGTTTAGTCGTCATGGGTGGGTTCGATTCCCACATACTTCCGCCAAATAAAATTCCAAACATCCTAAGGGATGTTTTTTTTTTCAAAAAAGTCCCTAAATATTTTTTAGGGACTTTTTCTATAAAATTTATTTTAAATAGATTTTATTTGAAAAAAATGAGGTAAAACATTAGATCTATTATTATTATATACACTTGATTTTTTTACCTTTTTAAAGTACTATTTTAAGGAATTATTAAGAATCTTTAAGTTTTTTAATTTTTAAAAATGATTTATTACATAAGGAGGGTATATGATTTTTTTAGTAAAAAATGGAGGAACAAAAGAAATTCCAACAGGCTTTTCATGGACAACATTCTTTTTTGCTTTTTTACCTGCACTTATAAGAGGTGATATTAAATGGGGACTTGTAATGCTGGTAGGGTCTGTATTTACCAGTGGAATAAGTTCCCTTGTATTTCCCTTTATCTATAATAAGCTCTATATTAAAAACTTGATAGAAAATGGTTACATACCAAAAACTGAAGAAGATATTGACTTATTAAACCAAATGGATATAAGATATCCAAAAGAGGGGAAACAAAAATCAGAAGCTTCTATTATAAATTCGGGAAAAGAAAATAATACAATCCATAGTGCTGATGAACTAAAAAAATGGATGGAACTTCTTAAAGATGGCAGTATAACTAAAGATGAGTATGAGTCAATAAAAGCAAAAATTCTTCAAAATAATTAGACATTATGACTAGGAAAGATTCTACAAAATAAAATTCTAAACATCCTATATGGATGTGAAAAAAAGTCCCTAAATATTTTTTAGGGGCTTTTTTTATAAGGTTTATTTTACTATTTCTATCTGAAGTTCAGTGATATATTCTTCTTCAGGAATATCTAACCAAGAACCTTTATGATAAATTTCCCTTAAAGCTCCTTTAGGTTTGTATTCGTTTTCATTTATCCATTTTTCTAAAATATTATATGTTTCAAAGATACTTCCGTATCCACCTTTATGAACTATACATGCCATATTTTCAACTTCTGGTAGCTCCTCACATATAAATTTTTCTGTACTTTGAATAAGAGCAGAAACTCCTTCTACTATGGCTAAATCGTACTTATCTTCTACTTTTCCAAAGTAATTATTATATAAAATAGTCATACAAGGTGCAGAAGGTTCTCCACCCTTCTCTGAGATGTAATTAAGTAGTGGCTGCCAATAATCATTTAACCCTGTTACGTCATCGGTTTTATCCCGATAATATGCTACTAGAATAGGTTTAACATTTTTTACAGTTACAAGTTTTTCCATAGGGATACCTCCATTTTTTATTAAAAACATGTTTGTTTCAAGCTGTCTTAATGTTTCTTGTAGACTGGATATTTTATTTTTAATTTTTTTAGTATTTTCTATTAAAATTTCCAACATCTCTTTGTCTTCTAAAGTTATAAGAGTTGCTATTTCTTTGAGTGAGAGACCCACACTCTGCAAAGTTAAAATATTATAGACCTTAATTATTTGTGAAGGGTCATAATATCTATAACCATTTTCATGATTCTTTTTAAAAGGTATAAGAATCCCCACCTTTTCCCAATGATGTAATAGTGCGATGCTAACACCACATATTCTAGAAAAATCTCCTATTCTATACATTTTATCTCCTCCTCTTGTTATTAATAGTATAGACTCTCATGTAAGATAAGAGTCAAATTATATTTTATTTTTTTATTATTAAATCATAAAAAAGTCCCTAAATAATATTTAGGGACTTTTTCTATAAGTTTATTTCACTATTTTTTTTGTAAAATTATATATATTGAATCTTTATCTTCTTCTTCAGAATAGTAATCTATTTCAATTATATTAAATAAATTTTGAAATAAATTTATTAGTTCATCTTTTTCATAATAAACAAATCTCAGTCCATTATATATTTCTTCTAAGTCACCTCTCCAAAAAGTATGAAATAGGAGTCCGTCATCATAAAGGACTTCCCACTGTCTTGCTGCGGATTGATTAAGCTGATTCTTTGTTAAATGCTGCAATACCTTATTAGAGTATATACAGTCAAACTTTTTTTCGGTATTTATTGTTACTGCATCCAAAAGGAGTAATTGAGTATCTTTGTTATTTTCTGCATATACATTTAAAAATTCTTGTGAGTTATCAGAACCAATGGCATTATAGTATTTTTTAAGTATATTTAAATCTTTCCCCGGCCCCATCCCAAGTTCTAAAATTGTAGATTTTTCTTTCAAGTGTTTTTTTAAAACATCTATTAATTTTTTACCATCCATATCTTCACACATCTCTATATATTCCTGAACTTTCTGTCTATCATTAAAATAAGTCATAAAACATTCTCCTCCAATGTATAATAGATTTTATTTTTTACTTTTCAAAGTTATAATTACCCCTGATATGATCATAAACCCTGCTAAAACCTTAGGCAGGGTAATAATCTCTCCTAAGATAAAGTATGCCATTATCATGGAAAACAGAGGGACTAAGTTAACATACAGAGAGGTCTTGGCAGGACCTATCCTTTTTACTGATACCTGCTGAATCAGATATGCTATAACTGAAGCAAAGATCGACATATATATTAGACTGCTCCACCCCGTCCAAGTAGTACTAGGTAAGAAACTCATTGGATTTTCATATATTACCATTGGGATCAAAAGGATTACACAAAATAAAAATACATAAGAAGTAAGTTTTATAGGTGCTACACGTCCTACGATCCCTTTTAAAACTATAAAGTACAGGGAAAAAGAAAGGACAGCTAGGAGCATATAGATATCCCCTATATTAAAATTCATATTTTTAATTACATCGATAGAACCATTGGTAACTATCATAGCTACTCCTAAAAATGAGATAAGTATTCCCCCGACTGCTTTTTTAGGAAACTTTTCCTTTAAAAATAAAGACGCCATAATGGTAGTCATAATTGGATTCGTAGCTGCTATAAGAGATGTGTTCACACTGCTGGTATACTTTAACGCTGTAAAAAAGAATACATGGTAGCCTACCATACCAAGGAGGGATAGGAGTAGTATTCTGGGGATATCTGCTTTTTCCAGAGTTAAATCTTCTCCTTTTTTCCACATGATTAAAAATAAAACTACAGCTGCTATTAAAAATCTGAAAAATGTCAGAGAATATACCGGAAATTCCGCTATGGAAAATTTACCTGCTATAAAAGCTCCTGAAAAAAATAGAGTAGCAATGACCATTAAATTCTTATCTATCAACTCTTTCATCTTGTTTTTGTTTAAACTTATAACCTCGTTTTTCATCTCACTCCCCCTTGGATTTATTATAATTAGATATATTCTAGCAATAATAATTTTTTTTTACAATAGTCTTTAAAATTAATATAGTTGACTTACCAACTATATCGTGATATTATACTCGAATGAATAAAGTTGGTTAGCCAACTATTTTAGGAGGAGAGAGATGAAAAAACTACTAGGAAAAGAGATAAATGAATTGGCAAGAGATGTAAAAAAGTTTCTTCACTACCATTTAGACGGACATTCTTTAGGAGATGGACAGTTTGGAATATTATATGATGTTTTCCATAGTCCGGGAATCTCCCAGGAAAAACTGAGTAAAACAAGAAATGTAGATAAAACAACCATAGCCAAGGCTGTAAAAAAATTAATAAACAATGGATATATTCAGCGGGAAAAAGATAAGGTGGATAAAAGAGTTTACTGCCTTCTATGTACTGAAAAAGCCATTGAATTAATGCCGGAGATAGAAAGGGTTATAAAGTTAGAAAATGAAGTATTAACCGAAGATCTTTCTGAAGATGAAGTGAAAATTTTCAGAAAAATGATGGGAAAGATGACAAAGAGTATAGATAGGTATTTAAAGAGAATGGAGGAATAATTATGGATGCTTTAAGAAGATTGGAAACAGAGAAAATCTCAAAACTTTTAATGGAATTTTCTATTCCTGCCATAGTGGGAAGTCTTGTATTCGCTCTATATAATATTGTAGACAGGATCTTTATTGGAAAGGGAATAGGAGCATATGCTATGACAGGGCTCAGTATTACCTTTCCGATATTTACACTTTATATTGCTATAGGTATGCTTATCGGCCAGGGGGGAGGAAGTATTGTATCCTTGAGACTGGGGGAAGGAAAAAAAGATAAGGCTGACAAAGCCTTGGGTAATACAGTTACATTATTTACTGTGTCTAGTATCCTCCTTATGATCTTAGGCAGGATATTTTTAGATGACTTGCTTCTTTTGTTTGGAGCTACAGAAAATACCTTGGGTTATGCCAGAGATTATATGAGTATAATAAATTTACTTGTATTTTTTAATTTTATGGCAATGGGAATGAATAACCTTATGAGGTCAGAAGGCTGTTCTAAACTGGCTATGAAATATATGGTTGCAGGAGCGGTTATGAATATTGTTCTAGACCCTATTTTGATATTCTGGTTTGACATGGGGATAAAAGGGGCTGCCATAGCTACAGCATTTTCAAATGTTGCTGTGACAATAGCTGTGTTTTATCACTTTATATATAGTAAAAACAGTCATATAAAATTAAAAAAAGAAAACCTTATCTTAGATAGTGAAACTGTTAAAGAGATATTTAAAATAGGGGTATCTCCATTTACCCTGCAGGTTACTACAAGTTTAGTGGCAGTGGCGTGTAATAAAACTCTCCTTGCATATGGAGGAGATCTGGCAGTAGGAGCAATGGGGATCGTTAACAGTATATATATGTTTATGTCTATGATTATTTCTGGGATCAGGGCAGGCAGTCAGCCTATTATTGGTTATAATTATGGTGCCGGTAAATTTGATAGGGTAGTTGAAACACTAAAAATCTCTTTGGTGGGATCTATGCTTATAGCTGCATTTATTACCCTGCTTGCATTTTTTAGAGGAGATGTTTTAATCAATTTATTTAATGATGGAAATGAAGAGATCCTTCGTATAGGAGAAAGAGGATTAAAGATATGCCTGTCTATGGGAGTTCTTAATGCCTTCTATATAATAGGAGCAAATTATTTTCAGTCCATAGACCAGGCTGTAAAATCTGTTGTTTTAAACCTCATAAGACAGGTCGTGCTTTTTGTCCCACTATTTATAATTTTACCAAAATATTATGGGATTGATGGAATCTGGTTGATCTGGCCGATCAGTGATATTGTTGTATTTTTCTTTACAGGGTATTTTATAAGAAAAAATATTACAGAGCTGAAAGCGAGGCAGGTAGGGATAGTTTATTAATTTTCTAGAATTCTATTGATATAGTTGAATTGTATTGTATTTTACTAACGGATATGTTAATATTCTAGGACGGTATGAAGGGCCGTAATTTCCTAATCGATTTTGGAAGATGTTTGGGAATAAAAACATCTTCCTTTTTTATATTAGGAATATAATTAAGGAGTGTGGTAGTGTGGAAATGTTGAAGAGAGTAATTGATAGTCTCAATGGTTTTTTATGGGGGACTAATTTACTAGTTGTAATGTTGTTAGGTGTAGGGATCTACTTTACAGTAAAGACTAGGTTTGTGCAATTTAGGTTGTTTAAACACATGGTTAAACTGTTGGTAGACAAAAGTGAAAAAACTACAGGAGGAATTTCATCCTTTCAGGCTTTTTGTATAAGTACAGCCTCTAGGGTAGGAACGGGAAATTTAGCAGGAGTAGTGGCGGCGATCTCCGTAGGAGGGCCGGGAGCTATATTCTGGATGTGGATAGTTGGGATGCTAGGAGCTTCTACAGGTTTTGCAGAGGCAACTTTAGCTCAGCTATATAGAACAAGGAAAAAAAATGGAGATTTAACAGGGGGATCAGCATACTATGTTGAAAAAGCCTTAGGAAACAGAAAATTTGGGATATTGTTTGTGTTAGCTGCAATTTTTTGTTTTTCAGGAGTGAGTGCAATTACAGCTAATTCTGTGACCGTATCTTTTAACAATGCTTTTGGAATAGATAAAACTGTCATGAGTTTTTTACTGATAGTATTTACTGGGATACTTACCTTTGGTAAAGCCAGTAAAATTCCTAAGATTTTGGAAAAATTGGTACCTATAATGGCTGCAATCTATCTATTATTGGTATTTGTGATAATGTTTAAAAATATAGAGATTATACCTAGAGTTTTAGGAGAGATTGTAAAAGGAGCTTTTGGCTTTAAACAAGCTGTCGGTGGAGGAATAGGTGCAATAGTTATGGCTGGTGTAAAGAGGGGATTATTCTCCAATGAGGCAGGGCTTGGAACAGCTACAGCAGTAGCGGCTACAGCAGAGGTAAGTCACCCGGTAAAGCAGGGATTGACCCAGGGCTTAGGGGTTTTTGTGGATACCTTGGTAATCTGTACTTCTACAGCTATGATCATGCTATTAGCTGACAAGGGAGCTGTAGAGGGTTTAACTGGAATGGAGCTTTTACAGGGAGCTATGAATTATCACTTTGGAGCTTTTGGGGTAAATTTTATAGCCTTAATCTTATTTTTATTCTCATTTAGTACGATTTTGGGGATTGGATATTATGCTCAGACAAATTTGAACTATATCAGTGATAAAAACTATCTGAAGACAGGGTATAAAGTTTTAGTTTTAATAATGATCTTATTTGGAGGAGTAAGCCAAAGTGCTATAGTATGGTCTTTAGCTGATTTAGGATTAGGGTTTATGGGTGTTATTAACTTAACCGCTTTATTTATCTTGAGAAAACAATGTTTGGAATCTTTAGAAGATTATGATCTAAATGTATTATCTAAGAAAAAATGGGTAGTGAACTAAAAGGTCGCGGCGACACTTTTAAAGGCAGAGAAATTTTCTCTGCCTTTTTTATATCTGGAAAATCAAAAAAATTATTGAAAAAAATAAAAGTTGTATGAAAATTTTGATAATGATTAATTGAATGTAACGTCACTTTGTATCATTATAAATATAACAAATAAAGGATGATATAATTTAATTATATCATCCCTTATTTATTATAAATTTTGAAGAAGGTTAATAAGTGTTTCTCTAAATTCTGCATCATTGTTGGCTTTTCTTTTTTTAGGACCCTTGGTTCTTCCCCCAGAAGCTCTGACCTTTGCACTCATATGCCTAGAGAACATCAATGAATCTATATTGAATTTATTGTAGATAAACCCATTGGGATGGATAACACTATGAGTTTTTTCTAAGATAATAGTGGCTAACCCATAATCCTGAGTAACAACTATATCTTCTTTTGTGGAAATTCTCATAATTTCGAGGTCTACAGAATCATCTCCTTTTTCAACTTGGATAACTTTAAAGTCACCTTTTAATTCATGAGCTGTATCTACGACCATGATTAATTCTAAATTATATTTTTTAGATAACTCTATACATATGGATTTTACGCCTTTTGGACAGGCATCAGCATCTATTACTATTCTCAATTTTTTTCCTCCTACATCAATATTATCTATCTAAATAATATCATATTATAGAAAATAGTCAAAAGGCTGGTAAAATGTCACTTACTTTATCATCACTTATTAACTATAAGATTGAAATTATATAGATATCAATCTTATTTTTATTTTTGAATTATAGATATATAGAAAAAGTTATTTTGAGATAAGGGAAGTTTAGTTTTAAATTTTGTCGGAAGTTTTTGATTGTAGATCTCGTATGAAAACAGATAAATTTTAACAGGGAAAAAAAGTATGACTATTTTTTCTGTTAAAAATTAACCACATAAAAGTTAAAAATTTCTCATACTTTGATCGTTGTAGTTTATCTGAAATATAGTTCAAAAAATGAATGAAAAATAAAAAAAATTTTTTAAAAATGTTTTTGTGTTTCGATTATGTCCAATAATTTTAGTTGTTGTATCTAATGTTCGGATTTGATATAAAATTCACATAGCTATTAAGTGGGTTACGGAGAATTGTTAGAAGAGTCATTTGACATAAAAAAAAGGAGTTGCTATACTCAACCCATGAGAAAAAAATAACTAACTCGGAGGATTTTTATGAAGATAACAAACGTAAAAGAATTACAAGATTATTTAAAAATTATGAAGAAAGCTCAAGAGGAATTTGCTACATTTTCACAAGAAAAAGTAGATTTTATATTTAGAGAAGCTGCACTAGCTGCAAATAGAGCAAGAATAGAGTTATCTAAGTTAGCAGTAGAAGAAACTAGAATGGGAATAGTTGAAGATAAAGTAATAAAAAATCACTTTGCTTCAGAAATTATATATAATAAATACAAAGATACAAAAACTTGCGGCGTAATGGAAAAAAATGACGCATTTGGAATTGAAAAAATAGCTGAGCCTATCGGAATTGTAGGAGCAATAATACCAACTACTAACCCTACATCTACAGCGATATTTAAGGCATTAATATCTTTAAAAACTAGAAATGCTATCATATTCTCACCACATCCAAGAGCATTAAAATGCACTGGAAGAGCTGCTGAGATAATCATGGAAGCTGCAGTAAAAGCTGGAGCCCCTGAAGGAATAGTAGGATGGATCACTAAGCCATCTATGGAGTTATCTACTACATTGATGCAAAGTGTAAACATAATATTAGCTACAGGTGGGCCAGGAATGGTTAAAGCTGCTTATTCTTCTGGAGTACCTGCAATCGGAGTAGGAGCTGGAAACACTCCTGTAGTTATCGATGAAAGTGCTCATATCAAGATGGCTGTAAACTCAATATTAATGTCTAAGACATTTGATAATGGAGTTATCTGTGCATCTGAGCAAGCAGTATTAGCACCTGCTTCAATTTATGAAACAGTTAAAAAAGAATTTGCTGATAGAGGAGCATACTTCTTAAAAGGAGATGAATTAGATAAAGTAAGAAAGACTATCGTTATAGATGGACATTTAAATGCAGATATCGTAGGTCAAAGTGCTTATACAATCGCTAAATTAGCAGGAGTAGATGTAGACCCTAAGACAAAAGTTATTATTGGTGAAGTTGAGTCTACGGAATTATCTGAACCATTCTCACATGAAAAATTATCTCCAGTATTAGCTTTCTATAAGACAACTGGATTTGAAGAATCTTTAGAAAAAGCAGATAGATTAATTCAATTAGGTGGAATGGGACATACTTCTATTCTGTATGCTAATGAATTAGAATCTGTAGATAAGATCAATAAATTTAGTAAAACTATGAAAACAGGTAGAACTCTTATAAATATGCCGGCTGCTCAAGGTGCCGTAGGAGATTTATTTAACTTTAAATTAGCTCCTTCATTAACACTTGGTTGCGGATCATGGGGAGGAAATGCAGTTTCTGAAAACGTAGGAGTAAAACATCTTTTAAACATAAAAACTGTTGCAAAAAGGAGAGAAAACATGCTTTGGTTTAGAATTCCAGAAAAAGTATATTTCAAATTTGGTTCATTACCTGTAGCTTTAGAAGAATTAAAAGGAACTAAGAAAAAAGTAGTAATAGTTACTGACTCGGTACTAGCTTCATTAGGTTATACAAACCATATCACAGATGTTTTAGATGAAATCGGTGTAGATTATAGAATATTCTCTGATGTACAAGCTGACCCTACATTAGCTACAGTAAGAAAAGGTGCAGAAATGATGAAATCATACCAACCAGATGCTATCTTAGCGTTAGGTGGAGGATCACCAATGGACGCGGCTAAGATCATGTGGGTTATGTATGAGCATCCAGAAGTAGTATTTGAAGATCTTGCGATGACATTTATGGACATCAGAAAAAGAATCGTAAAATTCCCTAAGATGGGTAAAAAGGCTGATTTCTGGGCTATCGCTACATCAGCAGGAACAGGATCTGAAGTTACTCCATTCGCAGTAATCACAGATGAAAAAACAGGAACAAAGTATCCATTAGCTGACTACGAATTAACTCCAAATGTAGCTGTCGTAGATCCTCAATTAATGTTAACAATGCCAGCTTCATTAACAGCTGCATCAGGATATGACGTATTAACTCATGCATTAGAAGCATATGCATCAGTGTTAGCATCAGATTATACAAATCCACTAGCTTTAGAAGCTACAAGATTAGTATTTAAATACTTACCTCAATCAGTAGATGGAGGAGCTACAGCATTAAAAGCTAAAGAGAAAATGGCCAATGCATCTTGTATGGCAGGAATGGCGTTCTCAAATGCATTCTTAGGTGTTTGTCATTCAATGGCACATAAATTAGGAGCAGCTTTCCATATTCCACACGGAACGGCTAATGCACTTCTAATGGAAGAAGTTATTAGATTTAATGCTACAGACAGACCTCTTAAGATGGCAGGATTCGCTCAATACAAGTATCCAAATGCTAAAGAAAGATATGCTAAAGTTGCAGATTTCTTAGGGTTATGTAAAGGAAATGAAACTCCAGAAGAAAAAGTTAAATTACTTAGAAAACATTGTGTAGAATTAAGAGAAAAAGTTGGATTAAAACATACAATTGCTGACTATGGAGTAACTGAAACTGAATTCTTAGGAAAATTAGATCAAATGGTAGAGGAAGCTTTTGATGACCAATGTACAGGAGCTAACCCAAGATATCCATTGATGAAAGAATTAAAAGAGATGTACTTAAGAGCATACTATGGCGCAGAAAAATATATAAGCATGCAAAAAGCTGAAACAACTAAAAAGACAAAAGAAGTTAAAGAAAAGAAAAATTAATAGGACTTATGATTAATAGTCTATAAAAAACTGGGAAAATTTCCCAGTTTTTTTATATTTAGATCTGATTATGCTATATACTGAGATAAATTTTATTATAAAAATCTGCCTAATTCCGATCCAGCCAATGCCATTGCCATCCCCAGAATATTGTTTAGAAGAATATTCAATACACCTTCTTTTATTTTTCCTTTTTCAAATAATTGAAATGTATGGAGAGCATAACTAGAAAAAGTAGTCAGAGCTCCTAAAAATCCGATTACAATAAAATGTTTTAATTCTTCAGCTACTATATGATGTTCAAAAATTCTGTAGGAGAAACCAATTATAAATAATCCCAGAAGGTTTACTCCTAAAGTTCCAAAAGGTATATTGTGCTTTATTATACCTGAAATTCCTTTGTCGATCTTATATCTAGAGATAGCTCCGATACTCCCACCAACAGCTACCAAAACAATATTTAAAATCATAGCTATTCATCTCCTTTAAATTTGTGGTTGAAATGTTTTTTGACAATAAAATCAGTGATCTTAGCTCCTAAAAATGCAAATAAGATACCCAAAACATTGTTTGCCAATAAATTAGAGCCTGCCAAGAGATATTTTCCTTTTTCAAGGAGGATAAGGGTTGTATAGGCATAACTAGAAAAGGTAGTTAATGCCCCTAAAAACCCTGTAATAATAAAAGGATTGAATTTAGTATGGACGATCTCATGATAAAATATTTTAAATGCAACTCCAATGATGAAACACCCAATAAGGTTAACAGTTAGTGTTCCCAATGGGAAATGCATAGGATAGTATTTGGTAATAGTAAAATCAATAAGATATCTAGAGAGAGCCCCTATGGCTCCACCTGTTCCGATAAAAATTAGTCGTGACATAAGACCTCCTAAAAACTATAATTTTTATGATATAATATATTCTACCAAATAATGAGGAGAAGTGTATTATAAATCCGATAAAAAATTTGACAGTTAGTATTCGAAGTGTTATGTTTTGTGAATAAATAAGCAGGTGAAAATATAAATAAAAATCAAGAATTGAAGATATTATAACTAGGATAAAGAAGGTGAAAATTATGATTTCAAAAGAGATAAAAGAAAAGATGGAAGAAATAATAGATGGGTGTTTAGAATGTAAATCTAAACCCTGTATGAAAAATTGTGTTATGTTAAATGATTTTGGAGAGGATCCTAAATCAATTTTTAAGGAGTGTATAGAAAAAAATAAAATATTGGATAAATTATCATATTCATGTAATATGTGCAGTCAATGTACAATTGCTTGTCCAAAAGATTATAAGATACAGGATATATTTATGGAAAGCAGGAAGCTGAAGGTAGAAAAAAATAATGGAAGATCACCTATGAGAGGTCATGGAGTAGTTGAGGCTCATCAATATTTAGGGAACTCTAATTTTTTTAAAACTTCTAATAAAGCTTTAGGAGATAAAAAAACTGTGAGGGTATTTCTTCCAGGGTGTTCCCTGTCATCGTATAATCCTGGAGCTATAGGAAATATATTGGACTACCTGCAGGAAAAATATGATGGAGAAGTAGGTTCTGTCTTAAAATGCTGCGGGAAACCAACCAAGGATTTGGGACAGGAGGATAAATTTAAGAAAAGATATGCTTCAGTCCAGAGATCGATGGATGAATTAGGTGCAGAGGAGATCATCGTAGCGTGCCAGTCATGTTACGAGGTTTTTAGAGAAAATAGTCCTAATCAAAGGGTAAAATCTCTATGGGAGGTCTTGCCGGAATTGGGTCTACCTAGACATGCCAAAGGAATAGGAAAGGATTCAGATGTAATATTTGGTATCCATGATTCATGTCCTACTAGATATAATAAGAAGATTCAAGACGGGATCAGATGGATCTTAGATCAAATGGAATATGAAACTGAAGAGCCGCTACATACAAAGGAGAATACAAGGTGTTGTGGATTTGGGGGGATGGTCGGGCCAGCTAATCCTAAAATGACTCAAACAATTAGAAATAAGAGAGCAGCTGAATATAACACAGATCATATAGTAAGTTATTGTGCTGGATGCAGAGGAGCTATGGAAAGTGCAGGAAAAGATTCAGTACATATTTTAGATCTGATATTTGGAAAGAGGTATACTAAAAGTTCTGCGACTAAAAGAACTCAAGGGACAAGTGTACAATGGGTGAATAGATTTAAATCTAAAAAAGAATTGAATAAAAGGAAATAATAGAATATAGCATATATTTACTGTGACTATAATAAATTAATTTTATAAAGATTATATAGGAATGAAAAATAATGTTAAAGAGTGAAGATTTCTACTTCCTCTAGATCTAAAAAGGGAGAATATAATGAAAAAACTGCTAATTGTTGTAATGTTTATGGCTATTTTTATGATTGGAATGGCTAGTTCTCCAATATCAAAAGATTACTCCGTATATGCAGGCAGTACCTTAGTAAATCCAGAAATAGCAAGCAAGATGATGGAGTCTGAAAAGGATTTAGTAATTTTAGATGTAAGAAAACAAGGGGAGTTTGAAAAGGAACATGTAGAAGGATCCTATCAAATTTGGAGATCTGATTTTTCTGCAGATGAGGGGGAGTATAAATATAGTGGAATGAGAGCTGCTCCTCAAAAGATAGCTGGAATATTGGGTTCATATGGAGTTACTAGTAATACCCACATCTTGTTATTAGGGGAAGGTGAAGCTGGTGAAGCATATAGATTATGGTGGATATTGGATATGTATGGACATAGGAATATATCGGTGATCGACGGTGGGATAGAAGGATGGAAGTCAGCTGGACTAAAGGTGGTAGAGGGGACAGTGGCAAAACCAATAGTTCCAACAATATATATATTTACGAATCCAGAAAATTTGTCTAAGTCGGCGGATTTAGAAGATGTTAGATCTGCCATAGCAGATGATTTGGTGATATTAGATACAAGAGCCTACCTTGAATCTGATGGATTCACTCAAGAGGAGAAAAAAATTGCGGTGGGAAGAATCCCAGGTTCGTATAACATTCCGTGGAATCTGATGATAGATAAGGATAAAACATTTAAATCATCTAAAAAGATAAAAGGAATTTTTGATGAACAGGGAATTACAAAAGATATGCCGATTATTTTATATTCTCAATCAGGAGTAGAATCTGCCCATATGACATTTGTATTAAGAGAGTTGTTGGGATATAAAGATGTTAGAAATTATGATGGTTCATGGATTCAGTGGTCCTACGAATCGTCCCAGGGAAATGTTGAAGTTGAGAAAGATAATATTTTTAAAGTTTTATTCAGCTACCTTACAAAGAGGGAAAAGTTAGAAAGTGTAATTACAATGCTGGGAGTATGGGGTCCTCTCGCTTATATATTGATATATATCTTTGTAACCCTTACAATTTCACCTGCTTTACCGATTACAATAGCTAGTGGAATAATTTTTGGGCCAGTAATGGGGGTTGTCTATACAGCCATTGGAGCAGGGATAGGGCTTTCCTTATCTTTCTTGATAGCGAGATATATTGCAAGGGAAGCTATTGAAAGAAAGTTTGGAAATACAGCAATCTTTAAAAAAATAGATGAAGGAGTGAAAAAGGAGGGATGGTTTATTTTAGCTATAACCAGATTAATACCTATCTTTCCCTTTGGAATCCAAAATTATGTATATGGATTAACTTCTATTGGGTTTATAAAATATGTTGTATTATCTACAATATTTATCCTCCCAGGAAGCTCTGTATATGTTATGTTGGCAGGAGCCTTTACATCTGGGGATAAGGCTATAGTTTTAAGGTACTCAATCACAGCTTCGCTTATATTTATGGGTCTCATGGTGGTAACTAAGATTATCAAAAAAAAGTGGAATTTATAAAAGTAAAAGAATAACTAACTAAACTTTTTAGGTATTGTATCTATTTAAAGTTAAGAAAATTGCCTGCTTTTAGCGGGCAATTTTTATTTTAAATTAGTATAAAACACCATTTATAAAATTCGTTTTTATTGAAAAATTGCTTAAAAAATGGTATAAATTATGTAAATAAATTTTTAAAGGAGAGGAATTATGTTTAAATTAAGATTTAATTGAGCCTGAATAGCTGATAAACTTCTGGATGAAGTTATAATGGAACTTTTAGAATCTGAAAAAGGATATATTATGTAGTTTTGACTACTTCAATATTATAAACATTTATTCCAATTCACTCTTTAACTTCCAACTCATTTTAAAAATTATGATGGATATAAATAAATATATTAACGAGATGTTTTGACCTTAATATTTTATCTACTCCTAAATAATTACTTTCGGAACTGTTCTGTTCCAATTAATAATCATTGTAAAAATCAAGAAAATAAAAAATTTAATCTTAATATATAACTATAATCTTCTTGATAAAGCAGGGAGTTATTTGTGGTGTGTTAAATTTAAATTGATATATAATAAAAATTATACGAGTATATGGAGGTTAATTAATTGAAGTATAAAAAAGAAAAAGGAATAAAAATAGGCATTTTAATAGTCGTAATAGGGCTATATTTATTCGTACCAGTAGTTAAAATAAACATCAATCAAGCTATTTTTATTCTTAAAAATGTAGATGTTGATTTGGCAAGAGGTTATATCTTAGGATTTGGAATGTGGGCACCAGTTGTATCATTTTTATTGATGATCCTTCAATCCATAGCAGCTCCTCTCCCTGCTTTCATAATAACTTTTGCAAACGCGGGTTTATTTGGATGGGTAAAAGGGGCCATTCTTTCTTGGACAAGTTCTATGGCAGGAGCAGCTCTTTGCTTCTTTATTGCAAGATTTTATGGTAGAACAGTTGTAACAAAATTAACTGGTAAATATGCACTGGATAGTGTGGATGATTTTTTTGATAGATATGGGAAATATACAATATTGATAGCACGTTTATTACCATTTATTTCTTTTGATATTGTCAGTTATGCTGCCGGGTTAACTTCTATGAGTTTTTTCAGCTTTTTTGTTGCAACGGGGATAGGACAGCTTCCAGCAACGATAGTTTATTCATATATTGGAAGTATGTTAACAGGGACAACCAAAACAATAGTAGTGGGATTACTTATGTTATTTGCAATAAGTACATTAATCTTTTTACTTAAAAAAGTTTGGAATGATAAGAAAGAAGCAAAAGATATAATAGATCTAAATTAAAAGGGGGAAGAAATGAAGAAAAATCACATCAAATTTGGACTACTTATTTTATGTACGTTAGCATTTACTTTATTTACTAGTTGTAATAAACAGTCAGCTGAGAAAGCAAAAGAAATAGATCTATCGATATATGAAAAAGGAGATTACTTTATCAGTCCACAAGAGCTCAAGTCATTGTTGGGATCAGAAAATTTAATATTATTAGATTGTAATAATCCAAAAATATATGCTAAAGAGCACATTAAAGGAGCAATTGGAATTGGGTTCCATGCTTTTTCAGAAAAAGTTGGGAAACCAGGAGACCCAGGTTGGGGGACTATAAAATCAAAGGAGGAGTTGATTAAAAAACTTATTTCATTGGGAATAGATAATGAAAAAATAGTGGTACTTTACTCCGATCTATTTAAAGGTCCTGGTGCAGATGGCCGTGCAGCCTGGCAGTTAAGGTTAGCAGGAATGAATAACGTTAAAATCCTTCATGGAGGATCTACTTATTGGAAAGAACTTGGCTATGAAATGACAAAGGATATTACAATGAAACCAAATCCTAGTTCAAGTATAACTTTAAAAGATTATGATAAAAGTTTTATGATAACAAAGGATGAGCTTTTTGAAAATTTGGATAAAAAAATAGTTGTTGATGTAAGAACTAAAAAAGAATTTGATGGATCTCAAAATGCAGGAGAACCTAGAGGTGGTCATATAAAAGGAGCAAAACATCTTGTTTGGACCGATCTATTAAATAAAAATGGAACTTTAAAGACACCAAAAGAAATAGAAGAGATAATGGGTAAAATGGGAATCTCTAAAAAAGATGATTTTACACTTTACTGAACTATGGGAATAAGATCGGGTTATGCAACTATGATCCTCAGAGCCGGTGGCTTTGAAAATGCGAAAAACTATGAAGGTTCTATCTATGAATGGAGTGGCGATAAAACTATGCCAATGGAAAAATAGAATTTAATAAGCTACTTTTAGTATTTTGAGCTGTAGATATATTTCTACAGCTTTTTTCTAACTTATGTCTAATAATTAGAAGAATTTATTAGATATAAAATTAAAGTATCTAAAAAATAGGGAAAAAATTATTAATAAATATTATGTACTGATGGTAATCTAAATGTTTATTTAAAAGGGAATAAACACTCAGAATAGAAGGTATAATTATGGTATAATAGTGGAAAGAGCACAATTATTTAAAGGGGGAGAAGAGGAATGAAAAAATTAATGTTTCTATTAATATTAGTGAGTTTTTTATTGATAGGTTGTGGGAAAAAAGCAGAAAAATCTAAAAAAGCTGTTTTGGACATGAGTTGGGAAGAGATTGAAAAAAATGCTGATGGGCAGAGTGTTTCTATAACAATGTGGGGAGGAAGCAAGGAGATCAATAAATATTATGATGAATTTATAGCTCCTAATTTGAAAAAAGAATATAACATAACTTTAAAGAGGGTACCGGTTACAGATATCAGACAGCCTCTGAATAAACTGGTTATCGAGAAAGAAGCTAATAAAATAAATGGTAGTACAGATGTTATCTGGCTCAATGGAGAAAATTTTAAATTTGCTAAAACTAATGGAATTTTATTGGGAGATATCAACTCTAAGATGCCAAATATAGAAGGTGTAGATCCAAATGCTCTTAGGAGTGATTTTGGTGAGCCGGTAGATGGATTAGAAGCACCTCTAGGACAGGCTAACTTTATAATGATAACAGAGGTTAAGAATCCTCCTAAGACAGCAGCAGAACTTCGATCATGGGTAATGAAAAATCCAGGAAGGTTTACTTATTCCAACCCCAATGACTTTGTGGGAAATGCCTTTATAAGGACGTTGGCTGTAGATATATTAGGAAGAGATGATTTTACAGTGGAAGAGATGGGGCCAGTATGGGACTACTTAAATGAAATAAAACCTTATCTATGGAGGGAAGGAAAAACATATCCTGAATCTTCAGAAAGAAATCACGAATTGTTTGCTAATGGAGAGGTTGATTTTTCTATCAGTTACACTCCTAGTATTGTAGAAAATAAAGTGACTTTAGGTGAGTTTCCTAAAGATACATATCCATATGTAATGAGTGTAGGAAGTTTTACAAACAATCACTATCTAACTATAGCTAAAAATACACAAAACCCAGAAGCAGCTTTGGTTTTTATAAACTATATGATCTCAAATGATCCTCAAGAGGAAAAGATGAAGTCTTCAGTCTGGGGAGACGGAGCAGTTACTAAAAAATTAAAGGAAGAGTTGTTTACACCTCAATTGGAGGAGTTATCACCAGAGGTAACAGAAGGGATAAAAGATGAATGGTATGAAAAAGTGGCAAAAGCTTAAGAATCACCTGGGAATCCTGCCCAGCATCATTGTGATGTTGCTATTATTTTGGAGTGGAATATTGAAATCTTTTCAGCAGATATTTGATTATAAATTACTGGAAAAAGTAATAAATAAGGGAGAATTTTTAAATTCTTTGGTTTATACAGCCAAATTAAGTCTGTGCTCTATAATTTTAGTGGGGCTAATATCCCTTTTGGGAATATATGTTCTCTACCTTCTCAGTACAGAGGTCGATCTGATAAAATTAAACGGGATAAAGATGTTTTTTTTGTCACCTATGTATATTCCCTATCTTTTGGGAGGATATATGATCTCGAACCTGATTGGCCAGAGTGGTATTATCTCTACTCTATGTTATAGGTTGGGATGTATTCATAAGATGGATCAATTCCCGATTTTGGTCAATGAGAGTCATGGATATTCAATTATATTGACCTATGGATGGAAGGCCAGCCCCTTTGTCGTTCTCATGGTCTATTCAACGATGATAAAAATAAATAATGAATGGCTGGATGTGGCTAAAGTCTATGGGGTAAATAGGTATCATTTTTTTAAAGAGGTGGTATTTCCAATAATATTTCCTATTTATTTGAGTTCATTGTTTGTAGTTTTTGCTCATATATTTGCTTCATTTGAGGTTCCCTATCTTTTGGGAGTAACCTATCCTAGGACTCTACCAGTTTTAGCCTATGAAAAATATGCCAGAAATAGTATAGCTCATAGGGGAGAAGTGATGGTAATAAATAGTATAATTATATTATTAACAGCCAGTGTGGCACTAATTATCTATAAATTAAATAGATCACTGGGAGAAAGGGTGGAATTAGAATTAGAAAAATAATTATAATAGCAGGATTGGTATTTATACTGGCAGTTTTATTCCCATTTATTCCTTTGATTTTAGGTTCTATATCTAGTGGATGGAGGTTTGGAGAGATACTACCTTCTAATTATTCCATAGATGGATATAAATACGTATTGAAAAGCAGATCCACGTGGGTCGGGATGGGGTATAACTTATCTATTGCCTATATAGTGGCTGTAATCAATCTGTTTCTAGCTATACCTGCAGCTAGGTTTTTATTCAGAAAAAAAAGCAGATTTAAGGGGATCTATATGGTTATTTTATTTGCCCCCCTAATAATTCCATCTCTATCGTCTGTATTGGGGATTCATCATAGTATGATAATCTATGGTTTAACAGATAACTTATTAGGAGTGATATTGGTTAATATAATACCTAGTTTTCCCTATGTACTTTTAAGTCTTTATGGTAGTTTCAAAGGATTTCCTAAAAGGTTAGAAGAGTCGGCACTTATTGACGGGGTCTCAAAATTTCAGATGTATAGGTATATTATCCTGCCCATATTACTTCCTGGGATATTGATCGGATCAACAATATCTATATTGATATCTTTATCGGAATATATATTGACCCTTCTTATTGGAGGAGGAGAGATAATAACCCTTCCAATCTTGATGTTTCCATACTTAAGCAGCGGAGATAAGGTTGTGGGGGCAGTTTATGCTATCCTATTTATTCTCTTTAATGTTGTTGGAATTTTATTGTTTGAGCTGGGAATAAGGTTTGGGTTGAAGAAAATCACAAAAATTAAGTAAGTTTAAAAATAAGGAAGACTTGTGCTAGGTGTCTAATTTTCTTAGGGCTAATTTATAAAATTGCTCTTTAAATAAATATTAAATTTAATTATACACATGGTTCAAAATTATTGAGGGAGGAAAAATGTTAGATACACACGGAAGAAAATATGTACAACCAATAATTAAATGTTTTGCAGCTGGATTTATAAAGGTGGGGGTCAGTGCCAATCAAGTTACGATTATGGCTCTAATATTAGGACTTAGTGTCCCTTTGTCTATATACTTAGGTTATTCCTTGGCAGGAGTGGCTCTGTTATGGGTATCGGGGCTTTTAGATGCTGTAGATGGGACCATTGCCAGATCAAAGGGATCCAATCTTTTCGGAGCACTTATGGATATAACCTTTGACAGGATAGTGGAGATCGGAATAATGCTAGCCCTGGCTATAAAATATCCAGAAAGTAATTTCTTATTTTTTCTCCTTGCATCCAGTATCATAATAAGTATGACTATATTTTTAACAGTAGGAACATTGTCTACTAAAATAAGTGAAAAATCTTTTTATTACCAGGCTGGTTTAGCAGAAAGAACGGAAGGTTTTATATTTTTTTCAGGGATGATTTTATTTCCTCAATACTTAAATATCATAATAACTATATTCATCTTAATAATAATCTTTACTGCCGGTCAGAGGATGGCAGAAGCTAGAAAGATATTAAAATAAAAAATGGTGTCACAAAGCTCTAAATGAATTTTGTGATACCATTTTTATTTATTTATGAAGACTTTCATTGTGATTGATTGTAACTTCACTCTATTGTATAACTTTAGCAGTATTCCTTTAGAGCCCTTAGAAGTTCTGAGACTGACCAAGCTTGAGCAAAGCACCCACGAGCTTTGAATGGTTTATCCCCATCAAAAATTTCTGAAATAGAGTTGATACATCCTTCCCCATAAAAATGATGGATTAATCCATTAAGCAGTATTTTATTTTCCGATTTATTCTTATAGACCTTATTGTATGCTCCGATAAAATGCCCCATAGGCCAAGCCCAGACTGTTCCTTGATGGTAACAAGAATCTCTCTCATAGAGGTTTCCGAAATAAACACCTTTATAATGAGGGTTATTTTTATCTAATGATTTTAAACCTTTAGAAGTATATAGATCTTTAAATACTCTATCAACTATAAGTTTCTCTTTTTCTTTGGTTAGAAGAGAGTGGGGAAGTGAAATAACAAATATTTGATTTGGTCTTATATCGGAATTTTTCTCCCCACCTATATAATCGTATAGACACTGATCTTTTTCATTCCAAAATTCCTTTTCAAAATTTTCTTTTAATCTATTGGCAAGATTTGTATAGGTCTGGTTATCTTCCCTAAATTTTTCACTCAATTTTTCCATTAGTTTCATCCCATTATACCAAAGAGCTTGTATTTCAACAGGTTTACCATATCTAGGAGTTACAGCCCAGTCCTTATATTTTACATCCATCCAAGTGAGCTGGGTATTCTCACCTCCCCCATTTAAAAATCCATTCTCATCGATATGGATATTATAGCGAGTTCCTTTTATATGATAGGAAACTATATCCTTTAATGTCGGATAGATCTCCTCCTCAATAAAACTATAGTCATTGGTATATTCTAGATACTTTAATACTGCAAAGAAATACCATGGTGCAGCATCAATTGTATTATATTGTAATTTTTCACCTTCAAAAGCAGGAAATACATTGGGAAGCATACCATCACTGCAATATCTTGCAAATGTTTTTAATATAGATCTAGCATCTTCAAATCTGCCAGTTGAGAGGGTAAGACCGGGTAAAGCAATCATGGTATCTCTGCCCCAGTCACCAAACCATGGATAACCGGCTAGGATAGTTTTCCCGTCTATTCCCTTTCTGTATGTAATAAAATCATCACAGGCAACGGCTAGATCACGTAAAAGTTTATCTTCTTTGGAGGTCATATCTTTTAATTTATTTATTCGTTCTATCTCATGCTGATATAACAAATTTATATCTAAGTCTGTATTGTTTAACTTATCAAAGGAGGCGATGATATAAAAATCTTCCCCTTTTTTTAATGAAATAGATGTTTTTAATAAATTATAGCTAGAACCTAAGTCTTTGCCGCCTCTTTCATCTAATTCAATATCATAAGCTATATTTTTTCTTATACTTCCCGGGATAGTATTACCATAGAAATCTTCCTTTTCTTCAGTAAAAGGGAGCTCCTCTAATTGCCCGTTGGTATAGATATAGATAGATTTATCGGCAAAAGAAACCTGGTTATCCTTTACTCTTAAATCAAATTTGTTTCTATTTAAAACTTCATGATAATCTCTATAATCAAAAAATAAATTGGTATCTAATTTATTTACCTCTCTGGCAGAAGCTAAGATACGATATTTTGTTACCACCATCTCTCTTTCGAAAGGCATAAAAATTTCTTTTTCTAAAATAGTGCCATTTATAGAAAAAATCCATTTAGGAAATGGATTAATTTCAAAACTTTCAATATTTTTAAAGCCTTTGTGTATATATTCTTTACTAGCGTCGATTGTTTTATAGGTGAATAAATCAGTTTCATTCAAACTTTCTTCAATCTTATGAAAAGTCATCATCCTATTAAGGGGAGGGATAAATGATTTTATAAACATACCATGGTAGCTGCGAGCTAAGTTTCCATTTATGGAACCAGAGCAAAATGAACCTAATCCATTGGATAAAAGCCATTCTCTATTTGTCCCCTCTGCATAATTACCTAAGATGCTTCTTCCTATTATAATTTTCCCCTCCCTTTTTTTCTAAAACAGTTTGTTCTTTACAAAATGAACCTATTCAACTATGAATAGCGGCATTTTGAATTCTTCTACACCGTATGTAGAGATAAGTTTTTTAGTTTCCTTAGATGTAATCCAGTTCATAAATATTTTAGCATTTTTATAGTTGATCATCTTATTTTTATCTGGATTTATAGTAATAACACTATATTCATTTATTAAGTTTTGGTCGTTATTTACTTTGATATCTAAATTTAACTTGTCCTTAAGGTGAAGGTAAGTAGACATGTCTGTAAGGGTATAACATCCTTTTTCACTAGCAATTTTAAGGGTAGCAGCCATACCGTTTCCACTTGACATATACCAGTCTTTATCTGTATTTATATTTTCATTTTTCCAAAGAGAAATTTCTTTTTTATTTGTACCTGAGTCATCTCCTCTAGATACAAACTTATATTTGTTTTTGTCTATCTTGTTAAGTGCATCGTTTAAATTTTTGAATTTGTTTCCATCTTCAGGTCCTACAACAATGAAAAAGTTGTGCATGAATTGAACTCTATCTATTCCGTGTCCGGCTTTAATAAATTTAAGTTCAGATGTTTTAGCATGAACAAGAAGAGCATCCACTTCACCGTCTTCTCCCATCTTAAGGGCACGACCTGTACCAACTGCTACAAATTTAACGTCAATCCCAGTTTCTTTTTCAAATTCAGGTAATATATAGTCTAAAAGACCACTATCTCTTACACTGGTAGTAGTTGCTAACAGAAGTTGATCCGAAGCTCCAAAACTAGTTAGTGATATTAATAACATAAGTGTAAAAATAATTTTTTTCATGATATCCTCCAATAAAATAAGTGCGACAATAAAAATGGCAGAAATATTTTTGACTGTATCTATAAATTTAGTTTGTACTACTTCGATATTCGATCTTCATTTACATAGATAATGGGCTCACTAGCCATTATTCTTCCAATCACTGTAACTCCATTTTGTTTAGCTAATTCTAATGCTGAGCTTGTAGGGATACTTCTAGTTACAACTACAGGAACTTTTGCACCGGTACATTTTAATACCATATCGGTAGATATCCTGCCAGTTGAAATGATTGCACTATTTTCTAGATCATAGTTTTTAATGAGACAAGCTCCTATGATCTTATCTACAGCATTATGCCTACCTACATCTTCAATAGCTATTATATCTTTTTTTGCATTGTATACAGCGCAGCTATGCATCCCCCCTGTTTCCTGATGTTTTACTGCTAATTTAAACATCTCTATAGTTGCATTTTTTAACGCTTTTAGATCAAAGGAGGTCTGGGATTCTAAAACTTGATTTAATTTTAGATTAAAGTCTGGGGAACTGCCACATGAGCTTGATAATACAGTGCTTAAAGACAGATCCTCCTCTATAGAGATAAATTCAGATGTAATATAGATATTTTTTAGACTATTACAAACTCTGATAGAGTCGATATCATCTATATCTTCAATAAGATTTCGTGTATACAGGTGGCCTATAGCTAATTCTTTTAAATTATCGGGAGTACACATAAATGTTATGAATTTTGTATTGTTTATAAACATGGTGACATTGATTTCTTCGCAAACTGGATACATAGTTTTATTTACCCCTTTTTTATTTTTTTGTAATTATACCATTTTTAAGGTATGAATGTTAAATTAAATTAAAATAATCTTAAAAAATACAAAAAACGTTAAGTCATATGAAAAAAACGTTAAGTCATATGAAAAAAATGATTGATTTATTTTAGTATAGGAGGTAAAATTATCTCTGTGAATGTGAAATTTTTAAGTAGCAAAGAAAAAATTAAATTGTTTTTTAAGTTTTATAGGAGGATATCTTAAGATGGTTAAGATTAATATCAATGGTCAGGAAGTAAAAACTTCAAAAAATATGACTATTTGCCAGGCGGCAGAATCAACAGGACACATTATACCAACATTTTGTTATGATGAAAGATTTGAAACAGAAGATAAGTGTGGGATATGTGTTGTAGAGTGTAATGGTGAAATAGTAAAGGGATGTTCTGTAGTGGTAGAAGAGGGATTAGAGATAAAAACTCATACTCCGGAAATAATAGAAAAGAGAAGAGAGATATTAGAGTCAATAATCGTAGATCATCCATTGGACTGTCTGGTATGTAAAAAATCAGGACATTGCAAATTACAGGATTACTGCTATGAATACGGTGTAGAACAAAAGCATAATAAATGCAGAGAAGAACTTTCTTTAGATAGAAGTAATCCATTTTATGATATAGACCCAAATAAATGTATCTCATGTGGGAAATGTGTTGAGGTATGCAAAACACAACAATGTAACGATGTATTAACTTTAGATAGTGATAAAAAGAGGGTAAAGGTAGCGGGAGGCACAGTAACAAATAATTCTGACTGTGTATTTTGCGGGAACTGTGTAAGTGTCTGTCCTGTAGGAGCTCTTCAAGCCAAGGAAAAGACAAAATATAGAAATTGGGAAGTAAAAAAAACCCAGACAACTTGTTCATACTGTGGTGTTGGATGCCAATTCGATCTTATTACGAAAAAAGATAAAGTAGTTGGAGTAGAACCAGTACTTGCCAGCCCTAACGATGGATTACTGTGTGTAAAAGGGAAATTTGGATATAAATTTATAGATCATCCAGAGAGACTAAAAACTCCATTAATCAAAGAAAATGGAAAGTTTAGAGAGGCTACTTGGAAGGAAGCGTATGAATTATTTGTATCTAAAGCCAATGGAATAAAGGGAGAATTTGGTCCTGATGCACTTGGAGGATTAGCTTCTGCCAGATGTACCAATGAAGATAACTTCTTATTTCAAAAACTAATGAGAGTTTCAATTGGAACCAATAATATAGATCACTGTGCCCGTCTCTGACATTCTGCAACAGTTGCCGGGCTTGCAACTACATTAGGAAGTGGAGCTATGACAAATAGTATCCAGGAAGCAAAAGATTCGGATTTAATCTTTGTAATAGGATCAAATCCAAGAGAAAATCATCCTGTAATAGGAGCTAAGATAAAACAAGCAAAGAGAAATGGATCCAAATTAATATTAGCTGACCCGAGGGAAATAGATCTATCGGAAGAGGCTGACGTATTTATGCAGGTAAATGTAGGAGCTAATATAGCTCTTATAAATGGAATGATTAATGTAATTATTTCAGAGAACCTGGTTAATAAAGATTATATTAAAAACCATACTGAAGGATATGAAGAGTTAAAGGAAATGGTAAAAAAATATACTCCTGAGATGGCTTCAGAAATATCTGGAGTAGCTCCTGAAAAAATAGTAGAAGCGGCAAGATTATATGCAACGAGTAAAGCTTCTTCAATCTATTATGCAATGGGGATAACTCAGTTTAAAACAGGTACAAATGCTGTAATAGCGCTATCAAACCTGGCCTTAATAACAGGACAGATGGGAAGACCTGGAACAGGAATCAATCCTCTGAGAGGACAAAATAACGTGCAGGGATCGTGTGATATGGGGGCATTCCCAGATACGCTACCTGGATATAAGAGTATTAAAGATGAAAAATTTAGAAAATTATATAAAGAAGAGTGGGGTGTTGAACTACCTTCAAAAGTAGGACTAACTATAACACAAATTATGGATGCTGCTCATCATAAGGATCTAAAATTCTTATTTATTATGGGAGAAAACCCAGTTGTTTCTGATCCAGATACAACCCATATCATTCAATCTTTAGAATCTTTAGATTTCTTGGTAGTTCAGGATATCTTTATGACAGAAACTGCTAAATATGCAGACCTTATCTTACCGGCACTGTCATTTGCTGAAAAAGACGGTACATTTACAAATACCGAAAGAAAGGTACAGAGAGTAAGAGCTGCTATAAAAGGCTGTGGGGAAGCCAAGGCTGACTGGTTAATATTTATGGAACTTATGAATGAATTTGGATACGATGTTCACTATGACACTCCTGCCGATATTATGGATGAGATGGCCAGATTGATACCTCAATATGCAGGGATATCTTATGACAGGATAGAAAAAGAAGGATTACAATGGCCTGTAAAGGATAAAAATCATCCTGGGACACCTATTCTTCATGTAGATGGACCTATGAGAGGAAAGGGATTAATAGTTCCTGTAGAATATGATCTGCCAGCAGAGATAGTAGATGAGAAATATCCATATGTATTGACTAATGGTAGAAATCTATATCACTATCACACTAGAACTATGACAGCGAAAACAGAAGGGTTACATGAAAAGTCACCGGAATCTTATATTGAGATAAATCCATTAACTTGTGAAGAAATAGGGGTAAAAGATGGAGAGATGGTAACTGTAACTTCTAGAAGAGGTTCTATTCAAACAAAAGTTCTTGAAACTAAAAAGATTTTAAAAGGAACAGTATTTATGCCTTTCCATTTTGCAGAAGGATCAGCAAATATGTTAACAGGAACAGAAGCTTTAGATGAAAAATCTGGTGAACCGGAATTAAAATTAGTAACTGTATCTATAGAAAAATATGAGGTGAAAAAATAATGGAAGTAAAAGTTATAATAAATCAAAAAAAATCTATATTTGATACAGAAAAAACTCTTTTACAAAATATAAATGCAATGGGGATAGAAATCCCTACTCTATGTCATCATGAAGATATAAGTCCTGCAGGAGTATGTAAGATCTGTTCGGTAGAGGTTGTAGGAAGAGGACTAGTTACAACTTGTGATAATTACCCTGAAGCCGGGATGGAATTGAACACTCATTCAGATGAGGTGGAAGAATTCAGAAAAGACAGGATTAAAGAGATATTAAAGGATCATTCCAATGACTGTCTGACTTGTGAAAAAGCAATGGGAGACTGTGAATTACAAAATATATCCTATGAATATGGTGTAGAAAACAGGGGAGACGGAACCCGTGAAAAAGTAGCGATAGATAACTCTTCATCTGCATTTGTAAGGGATATGAATAAATGTATAAAATGTCAAAAATGTGTAAAAGTATGTGATGAGATCCAGGGAATTGGGGTTTATTGTGTAGAAGAGGATGGGTCTATAGGAATGACTCACGGTACGGTAGCTGAAACTGATTGTATCTCATGTGGACAGTGTGTAAAAATATGTCCAGTAGGAGCTCTACATGAAAAGATAGACCTAAAGAATTTAAACTATGATCTTAAAAATCCTATGAAACATATAGTTGTTCAAATGGCACCGGCTATTAAAAATACCATAGGAGAGGAATTTGGTATCTTACCGGGAACAGATATAACTAAAAGAATGGTTGCGGCCCTTAAAGATCTAGGTTTTGATAAAGTGTTCTCTACAGATTTTAGTGCTGATGTAACTATTATGGAAGAGGGGACAGAATTCTTAGACAGGTTTACAAATGGTGGGAAATTACCCATGTTTACATCTTGTTGTCCAGGGTGGATAAATTATGCTGAGATCAACCATCCTGAATTTTTAGATAATTTATCATCTTGTAAATCTCCTCAGCAAATATTTGGAGCCCTATCTAAAAGTTATTATTCAAAGGTATCGGGAGTAAAGCCTTCTGAGGTGTATTCAGTTTCTATAATGCCTTGTACGGCTAAAAAAGATGAAATTATCAGGGATGTAATGGAAGATCATGATGGAAACAGAGATGTGGATTTAGTAATAACAACTAGGGAATTAGCTAAGTTATTTAGATTAAACAAAATAAATTTAGCTGACTATGAAAAAGAAGAAGAATTTGACCAACTTCTAGGAGAGGGGACAGGAGCGGCCAGAATATTTGCTTCGACTGGTGGAGTAATGGAAGCGGCTCTCAGAACAGTTTCTGATGTATTGGGAGAAACTAGTCATTCGCTGGAATATAAAGAGGTAAGGGGATTTGAAGGGGTAAGAAGAGCAAATCTTGTCTTAGCAGGAAAAGAAGTTAATGTTGCAGTAATAAATGGAATCAAGAATGCAACTCCATTTTTAGAGTCAATAAAAAAAGGTGAAACAGAAGTTGATTTTATTGAAGTAATGGCTTGTGTTGGAGGATGTTTAAATGGGGGAGGAGCACCTGCCCCAGACAATATGAGAGTTGTTGCGGATAGAAAAATAGGATTATATGATTCAGATGAAAAATCTGTTTTAAGGAAATCCCATGAAAATATAGAGGTAAAAAAACTTTATGAAGATTATTTGGGTAAACCAGGGGGACATAAGAGTCACCACCTATTACATACCAACTATAAATCTAGAAATAAATAAATTTATTAAAAGAGGGCTATATTATATAGCCCTCTTTTGATTTTTTAGAAAAAGTATAATTTACTATCTATCCAAATAACTTCCATACTATATTCAATCCCATCACTGGGATAGCAAAATTAATTACTTTCTTAAATAGTTTCTCCTCCACTTTTGTTGAGGCATATACTCCTATTGCAGTACCGATGATTACATGGGGGAGGTAGGTCCAAATTATCTTAAGATTTTCAGGAGTGTAAAACCCCTTATAGATATAGGTAAGGATGGCTACTATATTTAGAGTGAAAAAATAAGATGACAGTGTCGCCTTAAATTGGGCTCTATTTAAATCTATATTTGACAAGAACACTAGAACTGGAGGTCCTGAAATACCGCCAATCCCATTTAAAACTCCAGAGACTGCTCCTACGGGAAGATAGTATTTTTCTGGTTTTTTTAAATTAATTCTTATTCCAAAACTATTGATGATACCTATTACTATTAGTAATAATCCGATAATTAATTTTAAAATATATTCATTTATAATCTGAAGGTAGGATACTCCTACAAAGGTAAAAATAATTGCTGAGATCAGGAGGGGCATTATTTTTTTTAACTTAGTATCTCTATAGTATTTTTTCACTATAATCCCATTGATTATAATGCTGTAGGTTACGGTTACAATTATGATTAACTTGGTATCAAAAAATAACGAAAGTAGTGGAATGGCTATTAAAGAAAATCCAAAACTGGTGAATCCCTGAACAAAGGTTGAAAAAAAGAAGATTGCTCCAATGTATATAAGTTCCATAATATCCTCCAAAATAATTTAATTAAGACAAATTATATCATATTCGTTTAATTTTTTATAATTCTTTTGTCTCTGTAAGTTTTTGAACAAAATTTTTCCTCTGATAAATCTATAATTTAGAATAAAAGAGGCTTTCGTATGAAAGCCTCTTTTTATATTCAGTGAGATCTATCTTTTTAATTTTGTAAGCATTGTTTTTGCCACGAGAGGTCTTTGAATTACACTTGGTCCGCATATACATCCACCTTTACATCCCATACCTTCTAACAATGTATTTGACTTAGCTAATCTAAATTGTTTAAAGGCTTGAGCACCTTCCTTGATTCCGTCCATTTGAATTAATTGAAGTTCCTTTTCACACTTATTTACAACAGCCTGTGCAACTCCTCCACTTTTAGCAAAATTCCATCCATCGTAGCTTCCTTCAATTTGTTCACTTGCTAAAGTTTTAATATCAATTCCTCTGGCATCTGTCCATGATAATATATCTGTATAGGTTAATACGTTATCTACTACCTCATATTTTACAGCCTCTATTTTTTTAGCAGTACAAGGTCCTATAAATACAATTTTATATTCAGAATCTTCCTCTTTAAGCTTTTTAGCCAGAGCCATCATAGGAGAATCTACATGTGATATGTATTTTGTCATATCTGGCTGATGAAGTTTTATATATTCGTAGAAAGCAGGACAGCAGGAAGTAGTCATTTTTTCCTCTCTTGTCTCCATTTCACTGGCTTCCTCGTCAATTACCATGTCTGCACCAAGTGCTACTTCGACAGATTTAGAAAATCCAAGCTCTAAAAATAATGATTTTATTTTTTCTAAAGTAATCCCTGCTCCAAATTGTGTAATTATAGATGGAGCAAACATAGCAACAACTTTATTTTTATTTTTTATATGAGATACAACATCTATTAGATGGGTTGGAGATTCTATAGCACCAAATGGACAGGCAGAATAGCATGCTCCACATGAAACACATTTGGTTCTATCGATACTAGCTACACCTTTTTTATCAGCTTTTATAGCTCCCACACCGCATGCTTTCTCACAAGGTCTTGAAAGTTTAACTATTGCAGAATAATCACATGCTTTTTCACAAAGGCCGCATCCTACACATTTTTCTGCATCGATTATAGCTCTTCCATTAGAAAATGTAACTGCATTTTTAGGGCATATTGCCTTACAAGATTGAGCTATACAATTTCTACAAAGGTCGGTTGCATAATATTGACCACTTGGACATTGGTCGCATGCCTCTTCGATAACTTCCACAGCGTGATCTCTTCCTTCGTACTCAGCAGGAATTTTTTCACAATTAAATTTCTTTTTTAAAAGGTCTAATAATTCAAAAAGTTCCATATCTCTGACTTTATAGATGTTGAGATTTAAATATACTTTTATTCTCTGTTTTAAAACTTCTCTTTCCCTGTAAATTGAATCTCTGTAGGTTGGTTTTTCCCCACTTAACAGCATCTTAGGCAATTTGGTAAGTTCTTCTAATAACACTCCATTTTCATAAAGATCTACGATTGCCTGCAGAGTAAGCTTCCTTAACTCCTTAACTGAATTTAATTTTATGCTCATACTTCCTCCCAATTCTTAAAACATTTGTATTTGTTGTAATTATATACTCATTTAAGAATTGTGTAAAGTAAAATTAAAAAATAATTAAGTCAGGCTTAAAAAGATAGAAAAAAGAAGGTTTTGATTATTGTATTTTTTATAAAAAAACCTCTTTACATTAAGTTAAGAGTGAAAGAATAATCTCTTAATGTAAAAAGGCTTGGATGAATATAGTATTAAATTGTTTAAAAGCTACAACTTATTTCTTATTATATGTCATATCTAAGTGGGGAATCCCATCCTCTGAATAGACCTCAGAAACAGCTTCAAAACCTAAACTTTCATAGAAATCTCTTAAATAATTTTGGGCTCCTATGGTTATTTTATTTTCGTTCCAGTTATTGATTATATAATTTATTCCGGCACAAACAATTTTTCTGGCTAATCCTTTTTTTCTAGCTTCCGAAGTTACCAAAACTCTTCCTATGGAAGCATCATCATATGAAACTCCCGGTTTTATAACCCTTAAATAAGCCATAATTTTAGCACCTTCTACAATCATAATATGAATAGATTCTATATCTTTCCCATCTTGATCGTTGTAGACACAGTTTTGTTCCACTACAAATACTTCAGATCTTACTCTCAGTATTTCATAGAGCTCCTCCACTGTAAGTTCATTAAATTTTTTTATCTCTAAATTCATTTTTTAATACCTCCTTTTATTTCCTTTTTTGATATCCTTCCATTCTTTTTCAATATTTATTCTCATCCTATGGAGGAGTTCAAAAACCATCTCTTTTTCCTCTGGGCTCATCCCTTCCATGGCTGACTGTACTGTATATTCTTCCTCTTTTTGGAGGAAGGGATAGACCTCTTCCCCTTTGGGAGTGCAGTAAAGTTTCAGCTCTTTTTTATTGTTTTCACTCTTTGTTTTTTTTACCAATTCCATTTCTACCAGCTTTTTTATTGCTTTGGCTGCAGTGGTCCTGTCCACTTTTAGCATATCGGCCACCCTTTCCTGAATGATTCCCGGGTTTTCATAGATCCTCACTAAATACAGATACTGTCCCTTAGCAAGGTTGATCTCTTTAAATTCAATATCACTTATGGTTGCTGTGCATCGGGCTATCATTCCGATCTCTCTAAATATTTTATTCATGGAATCTCCTCTTTTTTTGTTTATAAAAATAAGATACCATATTTTTGTTGAATTTTCAACAAAAATAGTTTTTGATAAAAATATTAGGAGAGTATAAAACAAAAAAATTTAAAATTAAAATCGAATCTAGATTTATTGAGAAACAAACTTTGATATGATACTATGTTATAAAAGAAATAGGAGGATTATATGCAAAAAATAATATTAGATTGCGACCCTGGAATGGATGATGCTTTAGCTATTATAATAGGCTTAGCAGACAAGAATATAGATATGCTTGGAATAACTACGGTGGCAGGGAATGTAGAACTTTCTCATACAACAAGAAATGCATTAAATCTTTTAGAATATTTAAATGAAGAGATAGATGTCTACAGAGGATTGAAAAAACCGTTGACAAGAGATTTACATACAGCAACTGAATTTCATGGAGAAACAGGGATGGGAGATATAGAGCTGCCAAATTCATCCAAGGAAGGTTTTGAAGGATATTCAGAATTTTATTTGAAGTGTGCCAAAAAATATCCTCAAGAGCTTGAATTAGTTGCAGTGGGACCATTAACAAATGTTGCCAATGCATTGATTAAATACCCGGAATTAAAAAAACTTTTAAAGGGTATAACTATTATGGGAGGATCACTTTGCGGCGGAAACATAACTCCCCATGCAGAGTTTAATATATATGTCGATCCAGAGGCAGCCAATATAGTATTTAATTCAGGGTTAGAAGTAAAAATGATTGGATTAGATGCCACTATGAAGGGGCAATTTGCAGCTGATGAATTAGAAGAGATCAGAAAATCGGATTCTAAATACAGTAAAGTTACTATGGAAATTTTTGATTCGATGTTTAGAGTAAGGGAAAAAATTGGGATGACAAGTGTGGTGTTTCACGATACAATAGCTCTGATTGCACCTATATATAATAACGCTTTTAAGTTTGAGGAGAAAAATATACTGGTTGGAATAGAGGAAAAAAGGGGAGAAACTGCTGAAAATTTTAAAGGTGGTAAAATAAAAGTAGCTGTTGATTTTAATAAAGACTGGTTTAAGAAATATTTAATTGAAACATTAAAATAAATAAAAGGTGGTTTCTGCATTCTACAGAAACCACCTTTTTGAATAATCTGAATCTAGAGAGTCAATGCCCGGTATTCTTCAGGAGTATTTATATTTATAAATAACTTGTCGTCATCTATCTCTACAAATTTAACCCTGGCTTTTTTTAAGGGGATCATTATCTTGAAATCATCGTTATCTATGGCTTCTTTTATATATTTGAGAACACTTATATTATAGAGAGCACAGAGAGGCTGGGGTCGATTCTTGTAGACTGGGATTACAGCATCATAATGATCTAAATCGTTATAAAAATTTAGGATCTTTTCTTGGTTTAAAAACGGCATATCACAGGCTACAATAAAGCAGCTGTCGTTGATAGATGAAAGGGCTGTATATATCCCTCCTAAGGGTCCTATATCCTTTATGAGGTCTTCAAATGTCTCAACTTGATATTCTTTGTATAGTTTTTTTTCATTGGATATTATGACTATTTTATGAAAGTCATTGAATTCTTTCAAAACTCTTTGAAGAAAATATTCATTTTTAAATTTTAAAAATGATTTGGTAAATCCACCCATTCGGGAATTTTTTCCCCCTGCAAGAAGGGCAATATTTTTTTTCATAATCAGGTACTCCTAAAATTATATATTTTATATATTCTATAATATCATATGGAGTTTTAAACTTACATAATTATTTATTGAAATTGAATTTTCTGTTTTTATTTTTTCTCTTTTTATGACTAAAAATATATTTTACATATAATTCAGGAATGCAAAGTTTAAATATATAATTTAGTTACAATTTTTATCTTAAAATGGAGAAGATAACTCTATTGCATCCACCGGACATACTGAAATACAGTCACCACAATCGTCACATCTTTCAGAAATCACACTATAGGAGCTTCCTTTTTCTATGGCTTTAAAGCTGCATTTTTTATAACACAACCCACACTGGATACACTTATCTGTAATAGTTGGACCAGCTTCATTATAAGTCATTCCGCCAAATGCCATTCTTGTTCTCAATAATTTATGATCTCTATTTTTACACGAGAAATCATAATCAAAGATCTCAACTTTTGCCTTATGTATCATGAAGTTTCCTTTTTTCATAGCTGAATATTTATCCATATCATATACAGCCAGTTTGAGTTCTTTATTTGTTTTGGCTTTTTCTCTGATTTCTTCTTCAGATATAAATTTGACTTCACCGATAAGTCTGACAGAATAACCTGGAGGGAATTCTGCTCCTAAGTCTCCATCATGAGATAATATTTTGGTATCACTTATACCACAGACAGTTATTTTTCCAGTTTCCATAAGTTGTCTCGCAAAAGGTTTATTCCACATAGTTCTAAAATATATTCCCTCTTCATCACATCCGTTAAAATGAGCTACTCTGCTGTGAACTTCGTTATTGTGAATGGTGGAAAAAGTCAGAACACCAATCCTATCAAATAATTCATAGATTTCTTTAATTTTCATCTCATCACTTCCTTGTTTTATTTTATTTAAAATTGTTCGTGTTCTAAAAATTTTTTTAATTTTTCTGTATTTGGATCTGTTAAAATACTAATTTCACCTTTTTCATGAATTTTTCCATCATCCATAAACAATACATAATCCGCAAACTTTTTTACAAAACTTATTTCGTGTGTTACAAAAATAAAATGTTTTCCAGAAACTCTTAATTCAGTAACTGCTTCTAACACCTCTCTTGTAAGTATCGGATCAAGGGCCGCTGTAGGTTCATCCATGAAGATTAATTTTGGATCAGTTGATAGTGCTCTGGCTATTGCTGCTCTTTGAGCTTGCCCTCCTGAAACTTTTGAAGGTTTCTTATGCATTTCATTTTTTAAATGCAGCTGTTTTAAAAGGTTTTTCCCTATCTCCTCAGCTTCTTCCTTTTCATAACCTTTTGTTTTTTCTAAAATTAGGCTTATATTTTTTAAAAGAGATAAGTGGGGGAAAAGGTTATGCTGTTGAAAAACCATTCCAATCTTATTTTGATATTCTTTCAAATTACTTTTATCAACAGATGTATTATTTATAATTATTTCGCCTGCATCAGCAAATTCAATCCCTGCCAGCAGTCTGAGAAGTGTAGATTTTCCACATCCGCTTTTTCCGATAATTCCAATAGATTTATAACCCGATAATTCCAAACTGATATCTTTGATAATTAACTGTTCATATGATTTTTTTATGTTTTTTAACTTTAACTGCACAGATACCTCCTAATCATTTTGATTCCATTGTTTTGAATAATATTTTGCCAGTCTCGATAAAGGGATTGTTATAACTAGATATACCATCCAAAGTACAAAATATCCTTCTATATATCTGTATGTCCGGTTAGAAACTACACTAACCGAATAAAATATTTCAGATATTGCAATTGTACTTAAAATAGAGGTTCCCTTTACGATGGAGGATAGATTATTAATTAATCCTGGTATAATTGATTTGATCATTTGCGGTAAAATAATATAACGATATCTCTGAAAAAGATTAAATCCATAGAAATCCATTATAATAAATTGATTTTCATCAATTGTATTGTAAGCCCCTTCATAAACATTGGTCATATAGGGACTCATATAAAGTGTAAGAGCCGTAAAGCCTAACATGAGTTTATCGCTGATATTAAAAGCCACACCTATTACGTAAACTACAACGAACACTAAAACCAGTAAAGGAGTTCCCATAACGATCTCTTTATATACTATAATTAAATACTTCAAATATCTATTGTAAGACTCTGTCATTAAAAACAAGAAAAATCCTACTATCATACTTGCCAATAATACTGTTAAACTTAAAAAAACTGTTGTTCCTATAGCTTTTATCAGTTGTTTTTTGTATTGGAAAATAACTGAAAAATCCAGTATATCTGCTACTTGATTGATAATAAAAGTAAAAAAAAGTATGTAGACAATGGCAACAACAACAATCGGTAATATTCTTTTCTTCAACATAATCATTGATCAAGGGATAAATAGTAATCTAAAGTCATATTATCATCATATAATTTTTCTTTAATTGCTTGATCCCAATCCTTTCTTAATTGATTATTTAAACCGCTTGATTCCATTTTTGAAATAAACTCGTTAACCTTTTTTAATAGCTCTGAATTACCTTGCTTAACCGCCATACCTGTTAAACTGAGTTCTATAGGGTTTTTATACATAATTGTTGTATCTTTATTTGTAGCATGCATACCGTAAAGAGTATATGATCCGACTAAAGCATCGGAATTACCCGTAACAACTTCTCGTTCAGCCACAGCATCAGAAGTTATACTTTTAACTTCGTAACCGTATGACTGGGGAATCGATACAGCTATTGAACCGTTTATCCCAATAAAATTAGTGTTTTTAATATTAAAAAACTTCTCAACAGGCATATCATTTGTAATATCATGAAAATCAGCAAATTCTCTATTGACTAAAGCTACAATTTTACCGTATAAATAAGGATTACTAAAATCAACTGTTTTTTCACGCTCTTCGGTAATACCCATAGAACCGATAATAATATCAATTTCTTCTCTTTGCAGGGCAGGAATAAGCATGGAAAATTCAGTGTTAACAATTTCTACATTTTTCCCTAAATGCTCTCCCAATGCTTCAGCAATATCTATCTCTATACCCGATGGATTTCCATTATTATCAGACCCTGTAAATGGATAAAATTTTAAATCCATTCCTACACGAAGGCTTTCTGTCTGCTCTTTGGAACATGCCGTGAGAAATAATAAGAGAATAACTGTTAATGTTTCTAAAAATGTTTTTTTCATATTTTTACTCCTTATATAAATTAATTAGAAATTATTAAAGATCTTATAAAGTTCTTCATAATTTCAACTTTGAACAGTATATTAATTTTAAAAAAATCTACCTCAATTTACTTGGATATCCAAGTAAATTTTTAAAAAAATAGAATTAGTATGACTAATTCTGATTTTCTTGTTTAAAATTATTGTATATTTTGATTAAAATCTTTCTAAAAATATCCTTTTCTTCTTCTGTCACTCCGTCAAATTGAATATCATATAACCTCTCAGAAATTTGATTAAACCCTTCCTCTAACTCCTTTCCTTTAGATGTTAGAAACACAAAATTTGACCGCTGATCATTTTCATTTTTCTTTGTAGCTGTAAAGCCAATTTTATTCAGTTTTTTTATCAAGGTGGTAACGGTTGAACGGTCTTTGTTGATTTTTTCTGCAATTTCAGTCATGGTCAGTTCTTTGTGTTTTATTAGTGTGACTATAATGTCACCATGGGAAGGGACAATCCCCTTTATTCCCAATTTTTCTAATTCAGAAATAATAAACATGTTTGAAATTTCTCTGATTTTACTTATTAAATTAATTGTATTATCATATCTCATAAATCTATTTTACTTGGATGTCCAAGTAATGTCAAGAAAAATTTAAAAATATAGTATCTAGAATAAAACTATTAATTTAAATTTTTACCCTCTAAATTCTATTAATTCTCCGTCAGGACCGACAAAGACTACTCTACGCCAGCCTTCTTCTCTTGCCTCTCTTGCTTCAACGGGATGAGGTTCGGTATCCACAGGAACGCCAGCATTTATTAGACGGGTATAGTCTTCGTCAAAATTATCACTTTCAAGACAGAAATGAAACCCTTGATTTGTTGAATAGGTGTTTAGGTGCACCATCTCTAAAATAGTATCCCCCAGTTTAAGATAAACTATTTTTTCTACTGCAGGCACAGGTGCATCGTGCTCAAAATATTTTTTAAATCCAAAATTTTCTTCATAAAAATGTATAGATTTGGCTCTATCCTTGACAGTGAATGCTACATGATCAATTCGTTTAAACATATATTTTTCCTCCTAATAATACTTTAATTAAATTATTGTGACGCAGTCACATTTTTTAACATATCATTTTGTTTTGTTCTTTATATAAGAGCATAATTTAATTACTTTTTTGTATCAATTATATTCTGTAACAGAGCTTTACATTTTCCACATCCAGTACCTGCTCCTGTTGCTTCTCCAATTTTTTCAATTGTATCTGCGCCATCTTTAACTGCATTAACTACAGTTTCTATAGAAATACCCTTACATCCACATGCTACTGTCAGTATTTTTTCTACCTTTTCAATACATCCACCGCAGCCTGTTCCTGCTCCTGTGATTTCTTGTATCTCCTCTACAGTACGAGCACCGCCGACCATTGCTTTCCTGATATCACCAAAACTCACTTGTTTACAGTGACAAATAATTTTATCTACAGGGATAAGAATAGCTACCACATACAAATCTTCATCACTTCTCATAGAATGCATTGTCCCGGCAGGAACAACAAATGTATCTCCTACATTTAATTCTACTTCTCTATCTTCTAAAACCCCAAAACCGGAACCTTTTATACAATAAAATATTTCATCTTGATCGGCATGTTCATGCATAGGAACCTCTGTACCGAAAGGGATATGGTACACATTCTCCTCAATAGATTCCTTAATTAAATTTAAATTCATGTTTTTACTCCTTTTATTCGATTTTACTTAAAATACTCAAATTTACTAATAACTTTATCGTTGTTGTCGCTCATCTACGACGGGAATAAGAAAAGCTGTAACATAGAGATCTCCATCACTTCTTAATGAATGCATTACTCCAGCAGGGGCAATAAAAGATTTGCCTACTGTTAGCTTTACTTCTCCGTTCTCTAGCACACCAAAACCAGAACCTTTGATACAATAAAAAATTTCATCTAGATCCTCGTGCTTGTGTAGTGGAACTACTGCTTTGGAAGAAATATGATATACATTTTCTTCAATAGATTCTGCAATACTATTTAATTCTATACTTTTGCTATTTAACCAGCTGTTTTTATCATCTCTTACTATATCTCTAAATTGACTAGGGCTGGTTTTTGTATTTTTTTTAAAAAATCTAGTCATGTTTGATGGTTCTGTAAATCCCAATGTATAAGCGATCTCGTTAATACTTTTTTGTTCGAAACTAAGTTTAAGTCTTATTTTTAAAATTAACTGCTGAATAATATACTGTTTAGCTGACATATCAATAGCTTTTCTTGTCATTAAATTAACTGTTTTTTTTGAGACATGCATCATATCGGCGTATTCTTTAACAGTTTTTATACTGTTAATATTTTTTTCAACTAATTCAGTGAATTCTACAAATGTTTCATTTTTTTTATATTTTGATCGACTTTCTCCTAAGCGACTGTTAGAGAGTATTTGCATAAAAGTATTGAAAGCAGAAGCAATTACTTTGTTATCTATAAAGTCATAAGCATTTTTGTAGATATCATTTATTACATTTAAAAGGCTTGTTAATGTTGGTGTATATAGATCTAGATAATTAATATGCGGATTTAAATAACTAAACTTAAATAATTCTTTTACTTCAGAAGTTTGGTTACTTAAAAATTCACATAAAAACCCTTCTGTAAACATTATTAAGTATCCTTCTAAGCTTTGGAATTCACTATATTTATGAACACGATTTCTAGATATTATTAAAATATCGCCTGCTTTAATGGTGTATTCTAAAAAATCAATTTCATGGACACCCTTGCCTTTAGTTATAAAGATTAAATTGTAAAAAGAGGTACGGTATGGTGTTTTGATGAAAGATTCATCAATAGATTCAAAAAAACTTTTCAACGATATAATTTCAAAATCTTTGCTTTGTCCCTTCTTATTTATAAACTCGATATGTTCTATATTACTCATAATCTCTCCTTTTATATTATCTGCATTGTTGAAAATAAGTAACTATAATTAGTATAAATCCAATTTCAACATTTTACAATGTTATAGCTAGACCAAAAACATTCATAATGGAACCCTTAATTATTTTGGCAGTATATGAATAATTTCCTTTTTTTAGGTTTATTGGATTATTTTTTTGAATTATTTTAAAGGTTTTTATTATTATTTTTAGTATTTAGTATATTAGATATTAAATAAATTCTTTTATTATTTTTAAATCAATAAATTTATTGAAGGAGAGAAAAATTATGAAAAAATTGATAGCATTATTAATTATTTTAATGAGTCTCACCTTGTATGGAGCCCAGTATGAAAAAGCTATCTTTGCAGGGGGATGTTTTTGGTGTATGGAGCAGCCCTTTGAAAAGATGGAGGGAGTTAAATCTGTAGTATCTGGATATACAGGGGGAACAACAACCAGTCCAACCTATGATAACTACAGTTCAGGGAGGCATATCGAAGTTGTAGAGATTATGTATAATCCATATGAGATTAGTTACGAGGAGCTTTTGAAGATCTATTGGAAACAGGTAGATCCGACAGATTCAGGAGGGCAATTTTCAGACAGGGGACATGGGTATACTACAGCAATCTTTTATTTTAATGACAATCAAAGGAAGGAAGCAGAGATCTCCAAAAAAAATCTGGAAAAAAGAGGAGTATATAAAGATGAAATAGTTACACCTATATTACCTGCTGTTGTTTTTTATAAAGCAGAGGAGTATCATCAGGATTATTATAAGAAAAGTTCATTGAAATATAAATATTATAGAAGCAGATCTGGAAGGGATAAATTTTTAAATGAAATTTGGGGAAAAGACAGAAAAGACTGGGGGAGGTATGAATTGAAAAAAAAATTAACAGATTTAGAGTTTAAAGTAACACAGGAAGAGTTTACAGAACCGCCATTTAACAATAAATATTGGGATAATAAAAAAGACGGGATCTATGTAGATCTTATATCTGGAGAAGTACTTTTTAGTTCTATAGATAAATATAAATCTGGAACAGGGTGGCCTAGTTTCACCAAACCACTGGTTCCAGAAAATATTATAGAAAAGGAAGATACTAAACTTTTTCAAAAAAGAACAGAGATTAGAAGTAAGATTGGAGATGCTCATTTGGGACATCTGTTTAATGACGGTCCAGAACCTACTGGACTTAGGTATTGTATGAATTCTGCCTCTCTAAAGTTTATTCCTGTAGAAGATCTAGAAAAAGAAGGGTATGGTGAATTCAAGAAATTATTTAAAGGCAAGTAGCATTAAAATAAATCATATATTATTTAGGAATATGTGGTGTGAATGGTGGAGTTACCTGATTAACTGCTGAAGTAGAAATAATAGACATTCCTATGGGAGTTGTATTTACATCAGATTCTATGGAAGGATCTGATGTTTTGTTGTCTATATCTTCAGCAGTTTCTACTTTCATACCAAAGGCAGTCATAAAAGAATTTGAAAGGTTATCTGATGAGATAGCAGTTGGAGTAGTTGTACTCCCTTTCTCTTGATCATTTACCAAAAGACTCATTAAAACAATAAAAGTAAGAATTAAAATTTTGTTCTTCATAATAATTACCTCCTTTTATAAACTTAAAATACGAAACCTATTGTCGAGACACTTAAAAAATTAATACGACCTTCCTTCTCTCTTCTTTTTATTTTTTTTGCAAATTATAAGAAAATTAATCTCTATGAAATTATTTTATGCCGATGTGTTTTTATTAATTATTTTGGCAGTATATGGATAATTTCCTTTTTTTTGGGGTTATTAAATCCATCTTCCACTGTTTACATTGAATAAACATGGGAAAAATGTTAAAATGAAAAAAAATATGGGAGGTAATAAGATGAACAAATTTGAAAAATTTTGCAGTGGTGGAGGCTGAACTTCTAAAATAGGACCGGGTGTTCTATCAGAAGTGTTGGCTCATATTCCAAAAGTATACGACGAGAATCTACTTATTGGATTCGATAGTGCTGATGACGCTGCAGTATATAAGGTGAGTAAGGATATGGCCTTAATTCAAACTTTAGACTTTTTTACTCCCATAGTTGAAGATCCATATACATATGGAAAGATAGCAGCAGCTAACTCTCTTAGTGATGTATATGCAATGGGTGGAGACGTTCTTACAGCATTGAATATAGTATGTTTCCCAGAAAAATTAGATCCGAATATATTGGGTGAAATTTTACGTGGTGGAGCTGAAAAAGTAATGGAATCAGGTGGAATTTTAAGTGGAGGACATTCTGTTAATGATGAAAATCCAAAATATGGACTATCTGTAACAGGAGTTGTACACCCTGATAAGGTAATAGCTAATAATACGTGTAAGGCAGGAGACAAATTAATCCTGACAAAACCCCTTGGGATTGGGATAGTAACTACAGCTCATAATGTAGGAGAAGCAAATGACCGTTCTTATAAGGAAGCAATAAAACTTATGGAAACACTGAACAAATATTCAGCCGAAAAGATGAAAAATTATGAGGTAAATGGATGTACAGATGTAACTGGATTTGGATTTTTAGGCCATCTATCTGAGATGTTAAATGATGAGATCAGTATAGTTATAGATAGTAAAAAAGTACCTTATATAGAGGAAGCTTATGAATATGCAGAAGAATTCTTAATTACCTCTGCCGGGCAAAAAAATAGAAAACATCTAGGAGATAAAGTAGTTTTAGAAGGAATTTCATTTCCTATGGAGGAGATATTATTTGATCCGCAAACATCGGGAGGATTACTAATAAGTGTAGCAGGTGAAGATGCAGATCAATTTTTAGCCGACTTAGAGAAACTGGATATAAAATCTAGCCTTGTAGGGGAAGTCGTGAAAAAAAGTACGTTTAGAATGAAAGTTATGTAGGGAATAAAGGGGGATTTAAAAGTGAAAAGATTGTTATCTAATCTACCAAAGGTAGATGAATTTTTAATAAGTGAAAAATTAGAAGAATATAAAGACAGTGTTCCGTATAATATTTTAATTAAATCTATTAGGGAAGGAATTTCATTCTACAGGGAAGAAATTTTAAATCAAAGATTTACTGATATGGAGATAGCTAAGGAAGATTTAAAGTTGGAGATTACCAATAAGATAATAAAATTAATTGAATCGAAGAATCAATTGAACCTTAAAAGGGTAATAAATGCAACAGGAACTATTATTCATACTAATTTAGGAAGATCTAAGTTAATAGAGAGTAGTGTAAAAAATATAGTAAATATAGCCAGTAACTATAACAATTTGGAATATGATATATCTACTGGTAAAAGGGGAAGCAGATATTCTCATATTGAAAAATTAATCTGTGATATAACAGGAGCAGAGGGTGCTATAGTAGTAAATAACAATGCAGCAGCTGTATTATTAGTCTTAGATACACTGACTAAAGATAGCGAAGTAATAGTATCTAGAGGGGAATTAGTAGAGATAGGTGGATCATTTAGAATCCCTGCTATAATGGAATATAGTGGTTCTAAACTGATAGAGGTAGGAACAACTAACAGAACTCATAAAAAGGACTATTTAGAGGCTATAACACCTGAAACGAAAGCACTTCTAAAAGTACATACTTCTAACTATAAGATCATGGGATTCACTAAGGAAGTAAAAAATGAAGAATTATCTAAGCTGGCTAGAGATAAAAAATTAATCTCTATTGAAGATTTAGGTAGTGGAGTGTTAATCGACTTTGCTAAATATGGATATAAGAAGGAACCTACAGTTCAAGAGAGTTTAAAATCTGGTATAGATGTAGTTACATTTAGTGGGGATAAACTTTTAGGAGGTCCTCAGGCTGGAATCATAGTAGGGAAAAGACAATATATTGAAAAAATGAAAAGAAACAATCTTTTACGTACTTTAAGAGTAAGTAAATTAACTATAGCTGCCTTAGAAGTTACTTTAAGGGAGTATTTAGATGAAGCAGAAGCTGTAAAGAATATTCCAACCCTTAGAATGATATTAGAGGGGAAGGATGAAGTTGAAAAAAGAGCCCATGTTTTATATGAAAAGTTAAAAACTTTAGAAACTTTAGAAGCGGATTTGGTTGAAACTAATGCAATGATCGGAGGAGGGTCTATGCCAACGGAACTTATGGATAGTTTTGGGGTAGCGATATCTTATAAAGGTCATAGTATCGTCAAATTAGAAAGAACTCTTAGAAACAATCCACTATCTATAGTTGGTAGAATTCAAGGAGGAAAATTAGTTTTTGACTGTAAAACTTTGAATGAAAATGATATGGACAGTATTTATGAAATTTTAAGTAAAGGAATTGATAAAATATGAGTATAGTAATTGGAACGGCAGGACATATAGACCATGGTAAAACTACGTTGATAAAAAACCTTACAGGGGTAGATACCGACAGATTACCTGAGGAGAAAAAAAGGGGAATATCTATAGATTTAGGATTCAGTTACCTAAACCTACAAGATGAAAAAGTAGGGATAATAGATGTTCCGGGCCATGAAAAATTTGTAAAAAATATGATGGCAGGAGCTACAGGAATAGACATAGTTATGTTAGTAGTAGCTGCTGATGATGGAATAATGCCCCAGACTCGTGAGCATTTTGATATAGTTAGACTTTTGGGAATTCATCACGGAGTTGTAGTTATCACTAAATGTGATAAGGCAAGTAAAGAAAGGGTACTAGAAGTAAGACATGAAATAGAAGAAGAATTAGGAGGAAGTTTTTTAAGTGGCGCTCCTATGATTGAAACTTCTATAGATAACCCGGATTCTTACCAAGAGGTAAGGGATTCACTGAGTCAATTAGTAAAGACTATCAAAGATGAAGAACAGGAAAAAATAGTTTTCAGGATGTCAGTAGACAGATCATTTAGTGTAAAGGGATTTGGAACAGTTATCACAGGAACATCTCAAGGAAAAGACCTAAAAGTAGGAGATTCATTGCAGATATATCCAGGTGATAGGGTAGCGAAGATCAGAGGGATACAAAACCATGGTATAAGTGTGGATACTCTCAGTGCAGGGAATAGATGTGCTATAAACCTTGCAGGGATAGATAAGGAAGATATAAAGAGGGGAAGTGTAGTAGCGACTCCTAACTCACTTTCTGTAACTAGACTTATGGATGTAGAGATAAATTATCTGGCTTCTAATAACAAGGTTCTAAAGAACAATCAAAGGGTTAGATTTCACCATGGAACTAAAGAGATCATCTGTCGTATAAAGTTACTGGATCAGCAGGAATTAAAAGCTGGAGATAGTGGTTACGCACAATTGATCTTAGAGAAGGAATTGGTAGGATTTACTGGAGATTTAGGGATACTTCGTAATTATTCCCCTATGTTTACCATTGGAGGAGTAACTATCTTAAATCCATTAGCTGCAAAGGCTAAGAGATTTGATGAAAAATTAATTGCAACATTAAAAGGTGGAAAGAGCGATAACAGCATTAAGCTATCTAGTGTAATTGAGGAATTAAGTTCTAAATACCCATCTTTTGAAGATATAAAGTTAAGTTTTGGAAGTGCTGAAGATATAACTGAATCTTTAAAGAAGTTAGTTAAAAATAAGGAAGTTTTAGAGTTAACAGCTTTAAGCGAAACTATATATATGCATAAAAATTTCTTAGATGGTAAAAAGGAAGAACTTTTAGCTATCTTGGAGGAGTTCCATAGTAAAAACCCACTATTAATAGGAGAAAATACTTCTACTGTTAGAAATAAGGTTTTTTCTAAAAAATTTAAGAATAAAAACTATTTAGAAGTTTTATCAAAATTAGAGGATGATAAAGTTATTAAGGTAAACTCTAGTTTGGTTTCACTTTTTGATTTTGAGATAAAGTTAAGTGGGAATCAGGAGAAAATTAAAGATATGATCTTGAAAACTTATAAAAATAATGCTTATAAACCTCCTAAATATGAGGAACTTTCAAAATTAGCTGGAGATCCAAAGGAATTAAAGAGGGTTTTTGATATGATGGTATTATTAGGGAAATTAAAGTTTATAGAAAAAGATGTTTTCCTTCTAGAATCAGATTATAATAATCTAATGATGGTAATAAATCAGTTAGGAGAAGGCGGTAACGAGATAGCTTTGCCTGACGTTAAAGCTAAGATAGAAACCAGTAGAAAATATTTGGTTGCTTATTTAGAACATCTAGATAAAGTAGGAGTAACTAAGAGGGTAGATAACTCAAGAGTATTAGTGTAGACCCTCTTCCTTCTAGGTTTCTCCCTTAAAAAGGAGAAACCAAAGTAGAGTTTGAAAGGTTAAAATATAGACTTTTCTCCCTTTGAGGGAGAGAGTGGCGGTAGCCGAGAGAGGGTAAAAATAAGGGGGATTAATTTTGATAAAAATAGATGCTATGGGACTGGCTTGTCCGTTACCTGTAATTCAAACTAAAAAAGCGTTAAGAAATATAGAGGAAAATGGTAGTGTAGAAACTATGATCGACAATGAATCTTCAATGGAAAATTTATTGAAAATGGCTAAAGAGATGGGCTTGGAATCTAGCCATGAAAAAGTAGAGGATCACAAGTATAGGGTAGTAATCACTAAGGGCGAAGGTGGAGTTGTTACGATATCAAATGATGCGGCATCAAATGAAAAGATGGTTATAGCTGTCTCTACAGATAAGATGGGAGAAGGAATCGATGAACTAGGAGATGTGTTGATGAAGGGATTTATCTATACATTGACTGAGATGGATCATATACCGACTACAGTTTTATTCTATAATGGAGGAGCTAAATTGACAGTTGAGGATGCTCCTACACTGGAAGATTTAAAGACTTTAGAGGGAATGGGAGTAGAGATACTAACTTGTGGAACATGTCTTAACTACTATGATTTAGGAGATAAATTAGCAGTAGGAGAGGTAACTAATATGTACACTATTATGGAAAGACTGCAGGGTGCAGATAAACTAATAAGACCGTAGAAGAGACCCTCATCTTCTTAAGGGATTCTACGAGTATTAAAACCAAATTTACTTAAAACTTGATTTTAAATGTAGACCCTCGTAGGGAGTAACAAAGTGAGAATAGCTTGCGATAGTCTTTTTTAAATTAAGTAAAAAGAGAGGATAGTATGAAAAAAACAGAAGAATTTAATCTTATCTCCTTTGAGTCTACTCATATGGCGATAAAGAGTGAAAAATTATTAAAAGAAGTAGATTTAGATATAAGAATAATTCCTGTACCTAGGGAGATAACATCCAGTTGTGGTCTATCGCTACGTATAAATCCTACGGATTACAAGAGATCTAGAGAAATTTTGGATGAAAATAAGATAGAATTTTCAGGATGTTATATAGTAAAAAAAATAGGATTGAAAAAAGAAATTCTTGACATCACCAATTAAGTTATTGTAATATTAGTTATAAAATATTTGAACCCATATATTCTCATAATTTGGTTGAGAGTTTCTACGAGTCACCGTAAATGGCTTACTATGGGGTTAATTAATTGTAATTTCTTCCATGGTTTTGTTAAAGCTTTCAGAAGTTTTTCTAACTATTATGATTGGATTATAAATAATGAACCCCTTGTGTATAGCATGGGGTTTTTCTATTTTTAACAATTATATTATTAAAAAAGGGAGAAACATATGAAATTTTTTCAATTGGAAAAGCATGGAACAAACGTAAAACAGGAAGTAGTAGCTGGAACAACTACGTTTTTAACGATGGCTTATATTATATTTGTAAATCCTGGAATATTAGGTGAAACTGGGATGGATAAGGGAGCATTGATTACTGTTACTTGTTTGGCGGCCTTTATAGGAACTATGATAACAGCTCTTTGGGTTAACGCACCATTAGCTATGGCACCTGGGATGGGATTGAACGCATTCTTTACTTATACCTTGGTATTTGGAATGGGAGCCACTTGGAATGTAGCTTTAGGAGTAGTATTTATATCAGGAATCGCATTTTTATTACTTACAATGACTGGATTTAGAGAAAAAATAATAGATGCTATACCTATTCAGCTTAGATTAGCTGTAGGAGCAGGAATCGGATTATTTATTGCATTTATTGGAATGCAAAATTTAGGGTTGATTATAGCTAACCCGGCAACATTAGTAGGATTAGGACCTCTAAAACCCACTGTAATCTTAGGATTGATAGGACTTGTAATCATGGGTGGATTAGAGATAAAACAGGTAAAGGGTGGAATCTTAATAGGAATAGTTGTAACTACTATCTTAGGAATGATTTTAGGGTATGTAGAACTACCAAGTGGAATAATGTCTACTCCTCCAAGTATAGCACCAATAGCCTTTAAATTAGATATATTAGGAGCTTTAAAAGTTACTATGATCGGACCAATATTTTCATTTATGTTTGTAGACTTATTTGATTCAGTAGGAACGATTGTAGCTTGTGCCAATGAAGCTGAGATGATAGATGAAAAAGGAAAAATTGAGAATGTAAGTAAAATATTAGAAGCCGATGCAGCAGCTACTGTAATAGGATCATTATTAGGAACAAGTACTACAACTACGTTTGTAGAATCTGCTTCTGGAATTGCTCAAGGTGGAAGAACAGGACTTACATCTGCTACAACAGCAATCCTATTTTTCTTAGCTATGTTCTTTACTCCAGTAATAGGAGTAGTACCGGCATTTGCTACGGCACCGGCACTAATTATTGTAGGAGTATATATGTTTAAAAATCTTATAGATATTGATTTACATAAGATAGAGGTAGCTATACCTGCATTTTTAACAATAATTTTAATGCCGCTAACATATAGTATCAGTACTGGTATTACCTTTGGATTTATCTCATATGCAGTTATAGAGATTTTATCAGGAAAGGTTAAGACTGTAAAACCTACTATGTGGATAATTGTTGCATTATCTACGGTAGAATTATTAAGTAAATAAGTTTAGGAAAATAGATGGCAGTTTTAAAGGGCTTACCCTTTGAAACTGCTTTTTTTATATGGTATAATTGTGTTAGGGAATAGAGGAGGGGGATTGATTATGAAAAAAACTATGTTTGTATTCGACTTTGACGGAACCATAGCAGATTCTTTACATATGGGAATAGATCTATACAACAACCATATAGCTAAAAAACTTAGATGCAAGAAAATTGAAAAAGATGAAATAGAAGATTTAAAGGGGAAACATATCTATAAATTATTAAAAGATCATGATATCACTCTTATTAAATTTCCGATTCTTCTATATAGGTTAAAAAAATTAATGTCCCAGAAAATGGAGGAGATCCCTCTTATAGATGGGATGAAGGAAGCCTTGATATCACTCAATAAAATGGGATATAAGATAGGAGTGTTAACTTCTAACAACAAAAAAAACGTAGATGCTTTTTTGAACCACTATGAGTTAAGGAATTTATTTGAATTTATCTATTCTGAAAAAAATGTATTTGGGAAGGATAAAGCCATAAATAAGATGATGAAGATAGAAAAATTAGAAAGAATCATATATGTAGGAGATGAAACGCGGGATATAGAGGCATGTAAAAAAGTAGAAGTACCTATTATCTCTGTAGGATGGGGATTTAATACGTCTGCGAATTTAAAAAAGCATGACCCAGATTACTTTATAGAAGATCCAAAGGAACTCCTTGAGATAGCTGAAACTTTGGTATAAAATAAAAAAAGATGACTTTTATATTTAATAAAAGTTATCTTTTTTTGTTTATTAAATTTTACAATTCTAAAAGAATTAAATTTATTTATTGAATGCCTTTTCTCTTCGGTGGATGGTATTGAATTTTTCTACCCACCTGCGATCGGTTAATTCTATCTTATAATTAACTATTTTATCACTATAAGAATCTTTTTCTAGAAGATGGCTGATAGCCAGTGTATAGATTTTAAAATTTAAAGTATCTCTTTTTTTATTTAAATATTCTAAAAAAGGATTGTCTATTTTAGAGAGACCGTCTGTAACCATTAAAATATCGGCTAAGGAATAATTGTTTTTTTCAATTAGGTGTATAGCTTTTTTTAATGGAGAAGTGTAGTCTGTTCCACCTGAAAATCCTTGTTGTAAAAATTTTATTAAAACAGAAAAATTAGTTTTTTTAGTAATCTCTACCTCGATTAACTCATCGGTACTGCTAAATATTATAAGGTAGAGTTTTCTTTTTTCTTTTTTACATATGTTATATAGCTTGATGATGACGCCTTTACTGATTTCCTCTGGGATACCCTCCATACTGCTGGAAGTGTCGATACAGGCTATAATAGGACCCTTCTCATGCTTTAGATTTACTTTTCCTGCCCTTTCATCCTTATCATTTTCTCCAGAAAGCTGATATTGAATTAATTTCTTTTCCAATAATTTAGAATAAAAGATATTTTTTAGGCTTTTATTTTTCAAATTAACTAATTCGGAAGGTAAAATTCTTGAAAGATCATATCCATGATTGATACCTAGCAACTCTTTAGGAGAGTCGTTTTTATTTTCAAGATATATGGGATTATCTTTATTTATCCCGTGATGTCTGGTTATGTGATTATGATTTGAACTTCTTCCCAATTGATCGATTAAACCAGTCAGTTCTGATTTATTTTTTATAGATTGACTCATTTCAAGAAATTTATTTAGATCTCTTTGAGACAGCTTTCCTTTTCCTAAATCCCACCCTAGTCCAGGGATCAGGTCGGGATCATGGAAAAGATCCCTTGAAATTTTTAGCTGACTATAATAATTAGAAAAATAATTTCCCATTGTTTTTTGAAGTTTTACCCAGTTTGCCTTATGTTCCTCTATCTCTTTTAAGGTAAGGTCTAGTTTGGAAAGGATTTTTTTGTTATCGGCAGAACTTTTTAAAGATTGAAGAAGGCTTTTTAATAGATCAAGTTCATTTTCGCTGAGTTTATTTTGATATTTTATTAGACTGCTCTCCTCATGTTTATAGAGGTCTTTCTTTCTTTTTAATTGTTTGAGTTTATTTTGGAGCTTGTCTGTTCCAAATTTTTCTATTGGAATATTTTTCAGAGTGAGTTTTTCAACATCGTCCTTTATCTCTTTTATAGAGGTCATACCATTCCAGTTTTCTCTTAAATTCAAGAAAAAATCTCCTACAATTTTGGAAGTCAAAGCGGAGTTGTTTTGAGTATACTCTTTAAATGGCAGGAGAATCTCCATACTTTCTTCCAAAAAAGTGGAAGTTATTTTTTTATACGATCTCTCCTCGTAGTATAGAAACTCCCAAATGTTTTTAGCAATTATTTCCCTTATCTCTTTTGTTTCTGGATAATTTATCCAAATAGATTCCATAAATGTAAAATCTTTTATGATTTTATCGGTAAAGGTATTCATAGATTATCCCCTAGTAGAACAGTGAGCTTATTAAAGAGGATAGTATATTTTTCTTCTAAATTTTGAGTGAGTTTTATAAATTTATCTAGTTTTTTTAATAGTTCAGTTTTTTCAGGATAGCTGATCCAAAGATTTTCTTCTGCTTCAAGGAGTGCCAATTTTGTTTCGCTTAGGTTTTGCAGGTAATTTTGAAGAGAAATTAATTCTGCTTCTAAATTAGATTTTATATTTTTAAAATCAACTAAGTTATCAATCCTTATTGTATCTTTTTTTTCTAAAAATTCCTCAAAATCATCGATAATAACAGGTGGAAGGTCCCCATTAACAGAAAGCTGATTCCACCCTTTTAAAATTCTTTCAGAAGAAGAAGTAACCTTAGTTGATGAAGATTCATAGTACCAGATCTTTTTCTCATCTTTTAACTTATACCCGGTCTCTATAAAACCTAAATTCCATTCACTCTGGGAGAATGAAGCAGTGATATATTCCCTGTGTCCCTTAAAGAATAAGAAATCACCTTTGGAATCCTGCAGATGGATCTCTCCACTGGTGGCAGTGACTTTATTTTTATCTATGTCATAATAGAGGGGTTCGTTATTACTATTTTTTTCTTGGATTTTAAATTTTTCATCAAAGATCTCCTCCCATCTCTTATAGATTTTATTGGAAAGGTGAATTCTTTCAGAGTCGATACCCAGTATTTCTCCCTCTAAGATATCGACTATAGAAGAAAAATTTTCAAAATTATTCCAAAGAGTATGTTTTAAAAGGAGAAGATCGATAACTTCTACCCGATCTTTCCCCGAAGTATAGGCTGCTGTTTTTAATAATTTACCTAATTTCATTAATTTTCTATCCGAAATATTTTCTGGAAAGAGAGAATCTGTCGGGAGGAGCTCGATCTTATTTTTAATTTTTAAAATTTTAGATAGGATCTCAGGAGAAAAAACTATATCCTTACTTTTGTTTTTGATTTCCTCAAATTCCATAGTCGAAAACTTTAATTTTTTATCTATCCCTTCATAGACAGAGTTATTTAGGAAAAGTAAGCTGGGATCTTTAACATAATCTATCTGCACCTTAGTTAAAAAACGATCGTAGAGTGCATATAGTTCCGAGTCTTTGGTAGGAAGCTCGTTAGAAGCTCCTATAATGCTTTTTGTGCTTGCTTTTTCTCTAATAGAGCCATTATGGTAGATCCCTTCATTGATAATCGTCAGAAGGGAATTTAAGATGGAAGAATTAGCTTTAAAGATTTCGTCCAAAAATCCTATTTTAGATGTAGGAAGATATCCTGTGGTATTTCTCTTGAATATATCATTTTCTAATTCCTTCAAAGAGATAGGACCAAATATTTCCTCAGGAGTAGTAAATTTAGTCAATAAATATTCAAAATATTCATTTTCTGAGAATATATCTGAAATTCTTCTGGCAACTTCTGATTTAGCGGTTCCAGGAGGACCTATAATGACCATATTCTCTCCTGTCATGAGAGTTAACAGGCAGGTTTTGATAACCTCTTCCCTTTCGATTAACCCTTTATTTAATTCATTTAAAAATTTTTTTATTTTATTTTTCATACCGCACCTCTATTCTTTACTTTATTTGTAAGGTATTGTACTACAAACGGCCTAAATTGTAAACTTTATAAAAGTGAAATAGTTTTAAAAAATAAAAAAACAGGAGGAAATCTCCTGTTTTTCAGTAGTTATTTTAATTTTTTAGAGTATATCAAATCGAAATATTATAATTTTCTTCCCTTGTATGTTGTATGTAAGAGAACGTGAGCTTTATGCCCGTTAGGCTCTCCTAAGAATTCCTCATATAATTTAATTATTGTTGGGTTCTTATGGGAAGATCTATGTTCTTTATTACTATCAATAGTATATAGTGCATTCATTCTTTTTTGTTTTGTTTCTTTAGTTTTTTCTATTGGCTGTCCTCCGCCACCGATACATCCACCAGTGCAACCCATTATTTCAACAAAGGTATAATCTGATTTTCCTTCTCTGATCTCTTCCATTACTTTTTTTGCATTTCCTAATCCATGAACAACAGCTACCTTTATATCGTTCCCATTTATATTTACAGTAGCTTCCTTTATTCCCTGCATACCTCTTACTTCTTCAAATTCTAATTTTTCTAATTCCTGTTTAGTAAGTATCTCATATACACTTCTAAGAGCAGCTTCCATTACTCCTCCACTGGCTCCAAATATTGCCCCTGCTCCTGATGCTATTCCAAATGGAGCATCAAATGCTTCTTCTTCAACATTTGCAAAATCTATTCCCTGAGATTTTATTAGTCTACCTAATTCTCTAGTTGTTAATACAGCATCTACATCTGGAAATCCGTATGAATTCATCTCTTCTCTGTTAGCCTCAAATTTCTTTGCTGTACATGGCATTATTGAAACTGTAAATATCTTAGATGGGTGAATACCTAATTTTTCTGCATAATAAGTCTTAGAGATTGCCCCGAACATTTGTTGAGGAGATTTACATGTAGATAAGTGTCCTAACAGGTCTTCTCCATGTCCTTCTACATAGTTTATCCAACCAGGACTACATGATGTAATCATAGGCAGTTTTCCGCCATTTGTGATTCTGTCGATCAATTCATAACCTTCCTCAATGATAGTTAGATCTGCTGAGAAATTGGTATCGAATACTCTTTCAAATCCTATTCTTTTAAGACTTGATACTATCTGACCCTCTGTGATACTTCCAGGTTCTAAATTAAATAGCTCTCCTACACTTACTCTTACTGCAGGTGCTATCTGAACTATTACATGTAATGCTTCATCATCTATAGCAGTCAACACTTGATCTATACTGGACTTTTCATAGATTGCTCCAACTGGACAGACCTTTATACACTGACCACAGAATACACACTCTGTTTCATGTAATTTTCTGTCAAATCTAGGTATGAATTCATATTCTGCTCCTCTGTTAGTTGCAGCTAAAACATCTACATTTTGCACTTCTCTACAGACATCAGCACATCTTCCACATTTTATACATTTAGAATAATCTCTTACGATAGAACAGTTAAAGTCATCTATCTCATGAGCTTCTACTATATTTTCATCTAAACTATTGTTTGAAATATTAAATCTCTCACATAGATCCTGTAATTCACAGTTACCATTTCTATCACATTTCAGACAGTCCTGGTTATGATTTGCTAATATTAATTCTAAAACACCTTTTTGAGTATCTCTTACAAATTTTGTATTTGTCTTTATTTTCATTCCCTCTGATACTTTTGTAGAACAAGCTGCTACCAATTTACCCCAGTCATTTTCAACTAAACATATTCTACAGTTTCCTTTTACAGTTTGGTCTGGATGGTGACACAGGCTAGGTATTTTGATATGTATCTTCTTTGCTGCTTCTATTATTGTTGTACCCTTCGGTACTTGAACTTCTTTATTATCTATAATAAGGTTTACCACTTATTAGACCCCCTTGGTTTATAATTAACTTAATGTAAACTTATAATGCCTTCATTTCATCTATAGAACTACAAAGTTCTGGTGAAAAATATTTTATAGCTGTCAACATTGCAGTAGCTGCAGTTTGTCCTAATCCACAGAAAGATGCATCTGTCATTATTCTGGATATTTTTTCTATATTTTTTAGATCTTTAGTTGTTGCAGTTCCTTTAGACATTTTATCTATTAATTTTTTCATCTGTCTTTTTCCCTCTCTGCATGGAGTACATTTTCCACAAGATTCATGGAAGAAGAAATAACTAACTGATTCTAAAAATTTGATAACACTTTTAGTCTCATCAGCTACTAAAATAGCTCCTGATCCAATTCCAAATCCTTTAGCTTCTAGATCTTCATAGGTATATCTTGTATCGAGGTATTGTTTAGGCATTAACGGTCCTGATACTCCCCCTAGCTGTAAGAATTTAATGTCTTTATCTCCTACAATTCCTCCACCGATATCGTATATTATCTCTTTCAGACTCATTCCAAAAGGGATCTCATATGTTCCGGGTTTCTTTACATTTCCACAAAGACTGATCATCTTAGTTCCTATACTTTTTTCTGTCCCATATTTTGCATAATTAGAAGCTCCCATCTTTAAAACGGTAGCAACTATTGCTAATGTCTCTACATTATTAGATTGAGTTGGTTTCCCCATATATCCTACAACACCTATTCTTGGTGGTTTCATTCTTGGTCTACCAGCTTTACCCTCCATAGATTCTATTAGTGCTGACCCTTCACCACATACATATGCGCCGGCACCTGAAAATACTTTTATAGAAAAATCAAATCCTGTACCTAAGATATTTTTTCCCAGATATCCATTTTCTTCTGCTAATTTTATAGCTTTTCTTATCTTGTCGTGTAAGAATTCATATTCTTCCCTTATATAGATAAATCCTTCCTTAGCTCCAAATGTATATCCAGAGATAGCCAGTCCTTCGATTACCTTATACGGGTCTCTAACCAATAACTCTCTATCTTTAAAAGTTGCCGGTTCTCCCTCGTCTGCATTACAAAGCACATATTTTACATCAGCGTGATTTTTTCTTCCGCCATTCCATTTTTTACCTGTAGGATATGCTGCTCCTCCACGACCTCTAAGTCCGGAAATATTAAGTTCGTCGATTATGAAATCTTTTCCTTTTTCTAGGGCATTTTTTAATCCTTGGAATCCTCCATTTTCAATGTACTTCTCAATTTGATCCACTTTATATGTATTAAAATTTTCAGTAATTACTTTCTGAATTCTATTCATGGATATCACCTCTTAATTTGCTAACTATACTTTTTATCTTACTTTCTGTTAAGTTTCCATAGACAACTTTATTGACTCTCATAGCTGGCGAAACATCACAGGCACCAAAACAAGGCGTATATTCTAGTGTAAACATCTTATCTTGAGATGTCTCTCCTACTTGAATCCCAAGTTGATCTACCAAAGCATTTTCAATGGTTTCCTTATCTGTTATCTCGCATACTGTACTGTTGCAAAGTTGTATGAAATACTTACCCTTAGGTTTATCATTTAATGCAGAAAAGAATGTTATTACTTCATAGATTCTAGTTTTAGAAATTTTCATTTCAGTTGCTACATATTTTGCCATCTCTTCAGAAATATACTTTTCCTCATTAAGTTTTTGTACTTCCTGTAATATAGGTATTAAAGAAGTGTCTTTATACTCATATCTTTTTAATATTTTGTTTACGTCTTGAATATCTGCTGTCACTTGTTGCCCCCTTAGTTAAACTCTTTATTTGATTATCTTGCACAATAAAATAATTTAAGATTGTGTTTTTATCTTTATTAATCCAAAAATAAACCGAAATATTTCTTTTTGTTGTAAAATAGATCAGCAGGAACGAAAATAAGAGTAATTATTAGTCGTATTTTAATATTTCCACCTTCTGTTATATACCATGAAAATAAATTTGTCAACTACGATTATGTTTTATTTGAAAACTTTTTGTCTTATTAGTTGGTATAATCGGTTGTTTTTCTTAAGTTTATTTTTAGAATTTAAAGTGCTCAAACTGGTATTACCAAAGGGATTAGAAAATAAAAAAACTTTCTTTCAGCTGGATTTATCCAGTTGAAAGAAAGCTTTATATATGTATATTTATTTTTTTAATATATCTTTTAGTTCCATTAAATCAGAGATAACATAGGTTGGTTCTACTCCTACTTCATTTGAGTTCATTGTTGGATTAAACCAGCATGTATCTATGCCAAAATTTATTCCACCTTGGATGTCAGATGTCAGGCTGTCTCCAACGATTAATACCTTGTTTTTATCGGTATAATTAATATTATTTAAAGCATGTTGGAATATTTGTGGATTTGGTTTAGATATACCTATCTCTTCAGAAACTACTATATCCTCAAAGTATTCGGCAATAACAGATTTTTTTATTCTATTATCTTGAACTGCACTAAGACCATTTGTAATGATTGTAAGTCTATAGTTTTTAGTTAAGTTTTTAACAAGCTCCTCACTTTCTTCATATAAAAAAGATGCCTGTGATAGGTGTTTCATAAATAATTTTGCAAATTCAACTTCATTAAATTGAATATTTAATTTTTTTGATAATCGTCTGAATCTTTCTGTTTTTAATTTTTTCTGAGTGATAAGTCCATTCTCAAGCTCTTTCCAGATGGCTGTATTTATTTCTTTATAGACTTTAAAATGGTAATTTTCCTCGTATTCAATACCAAAATCAATGATAGTACTTTCAAAAGCTTTCTTTTCAGATTTTTTAAAATCAAATAAAGTTTCATCTGCGTCAAATATTATAATTTCATATTTTATTATAATCACCCCATATAGTTATTTTTATAAATTATAACATAATAATGATTGAAAAGAAAAATTAAGATGTCTAAATGGATAAGTAAAGTTACATATATATAGTAAAAGATTGTGTAATTTATAACAATATTGAAATGTCAAAGGCTAAAATTTTATATAATTATATCTAGGTATAGTAGCTAGAGTTTGTTTTGCGTAGAAGTATTCTTTGATCAAAAAAAATAAAATCGGAGATCTTTCATTAAATATGATTTCTTTCAGGATTTAATAAAAAACTAATTTTAAATATTTATTGTCATATTTATATCTAAATTCCTAAAGATGTTATATAATCTAAATTAAATTATTTTATTTTTTATAATATTTCTAATTGTCTGAGATAGAGAGTAAAAAGTTATAAAGAAGATGGGGGAGTTTAGGATGGAGGAGAAGGGTTACGGGTTTGCATTTCTAGCGGGGATAACTTGGGGAACGATTGGAATCATATCATATTATTTGGGTAAAACAGGAGTGGGCCCTTTTGAAATAACATTTTTAAGGTTATTTTCCGCCTTCCTTCCCATGTTTATTTTTTATATGGTGAGAGACAAAGAAAAATTAAAGATAAAAAAAGAAAATATAAAACATGCTCTTTTAATTGGAATAATAAGCCAGGGCATAATGGGGATAGGGATGTATCAGTGTATTGTGAGAACTTCTGTAACTGTCGGTGTAATAATGTCATGTACAGGTCCGCTTTTTACAGCACTCCTATCCAGGATATTTTTTAACGAAAAAATAACTTTATTTAAGGGTGTATCTTTGACTCTGGGATTTTATGGGGCATTTTTAATTGTCACAGGGGGCGACATATCAGTTTTAAATACAAATGGATTTGGTCTTCTTATGGGGGCAATCTCGGGGTTGTCCTATGGATTCTTTCCTATATTAAGTAAAAGAATCCCTAAAGGTTCTAATTCTTTAGGAATTCTCATATATAGTTTTTTGATTGGAGCAGTCTTTGTAATTCCTATGTTGGATCTAAAAATTTTAATAAAAGCATTAAGTTTTGAAATGATAGGCTTTTCTCTTATGTTAGGTATTATTTCTACTATTTTAGCTTATGTCTTTTATACTAAAGCACTTCAATTCATCAGTCCTACAAAGGCAGCAATTGTATCTTTGGTAGAACTTCCTACCGCTGCTGTTATAGGTCATTTTTTCTTAAAAGAGTATCTTTATCCTATAAATATACTGGGAATTTTTATCCTATTGATAGGGGTAATAATTTCTAAAATAAAATTTCCTGCAAGAAAAAACCTTAAAAGGAAAAGTTTTTTCAAATTCTGATAATTACATATTTATCGTATATAATTTAATTTGAAAAAATTAAAAAACCTCTGCATTTGCAGAGGTTTTTATAATATGAATTATTTTAGTTTTATTTAGAAAGTTGAATGAGAAGTTCTCCCGATTCTACTATTTTTCCCTCTTCTACGAAAATTTCCTCTACAATTCCCCCTGTTTTTGCAGTGATAGTTGTTTCCATCTTCATAGCTTCCATAATAACTAACTTTTGATTCTCTTCTACTTTATCCCCTTTGTTAACAAGTACCTCTATGATAGCTCCAGGGATACTGGCACCTATTTGTAATTCGTTGTCAAGATCTACCATTTTTACAATCTCAGTTGACATAGAAGAAGCTGACTGAGTTTTGTCTTTTATCCTTGTTTCCCTTCTGTTGCCATTTACTTCAAATGTCACAGTTCTATAACCTTCGTTATCCAGCTTAGATATTTGAAGGAGTGTTACAACCATTATTTTTCCCTCTTTAAGGCTGATTTCGCAAGTTTCTCCCTCTGCAAGACCATGGAAGTATATATCACTTCCTAGTTTGCTGAAGTCACCATGTTCTTTTATGTATTTTAAATAATCTTCAAATACAGTTGGATAGAGAGCGTAGCTCAGTGCATCCTGCATAGTGGGTTCAATTTTATGTTTTGTTTTCAGATATTCTTTAATTTCATTAAAATCTTCAGAAGGTAAAAGCTCACCTGGCCTGCATGTTATAGGTTCTTCACCTTTAAGAACTATTTTTTGAAGACCTTTAGGGAAACCGCCTTCTGGCTGTCCCATCATTCCTTTGAAGTATGCAAATACTGAATCAGGGAAAGCAAGATCTTTTCCTTTTTCAATAATATCCTCAGGAGTAAGGTTATTTTGAACCATAAATATAGCAAGGTCACTTACCATTTTTGATGATGGAGTTACTTTTACTATGTCTCCTAGGAGCAGATTAACGTCCTTAAACATTTTCTTGATTTCACCGAATCTGTGTCCAAGACCAAAACTCTCGATTTGAGGTTTTAGGTTTGAATACTGTCCTCCAGGGATCTCGTATTTATAGATTTCTGTAGAACCAGATTTTAATCCAGACTCAAATTGAGCATATACAGGTCTTACTACATTCCAATAATTAGAGATCTGTTGAACATCATCTAGATTTATTTTTGTATCCCTTTCTGTATTTTCTAGGGCTGCAACTACAGAGTTTAGAGAAGGCTGACTTGTCAGTCCAGACATAGCATCAAAAGCGGTATCTATGATGTCTACCCCTGCTTCAGCTGCCATTAGGACAGTCGCAACTCCATTTCCTGTAGTGTCATGTGTATGGAGGTGAATAGGGATAGATATATTTTCTTTAAGTGCTTTTATAAGTTTTTCTGCTGCATATGGTTTCAAGAGAGCTGACATATCTTTGATTCCAAGGATGTGCGCTCCCATAGCCTCTATCTCTTTTGCTTTTTTTATATAGTAGTCAAGGGTGTATTTAGTTTTTGATTTATCCAGGATATCTCCTGTATAACAGATACATACTTCGGCAATTTTACCATTTTTTATAACTTCTTTCACAGGGACTTCCATTCCCTTAATCCAGTTTAGAGAATCAAATATTCTGAAAAGATCAATACCGCTGTCAGAAGCTTCTTTTATAAACTCTTCAACTACGTTGTCAGGATAGTTTTTGTATCCCACTGCGTTGGATCCTCTTATAAGCATTTGAAGAAGTACATTTGGGACTCTTTTTCTTATTTCTTTTAGTCTTTCCCAAGGAGATTCTTTTAAAAATCTGTATGAAACATCAAAAGTAGCTCCTCCCCACATCCCCAGTGAAAAGAGGTCTTTTCCAAGTATAGATGTATCCCTTGCTATTTTTAGCAGGTCAGTTGTTCTTACACGGGTAGCCATTAACGATTGATGGGCATCCCTCATTGTTGTATCTGTAAGAAGTAGTTTGTTTTGGTTTTTAATCCACTCAACTACACCTTCTGGACCTTTTTCTTCAAGTATTTGTTTTGTACCAGAAAGTTTTTCAGGTTTAGGAGCGTTAGGGATATGCGGTACATCAAACTCTCTTTTAACACCATGGGTTTCATTTACAACTTTTTCAGCTATAAACTTAAGAAAATTTCCTTCAGTGTCTCTTTTTACAGAGATATCGAAAAGTTCTGGGTGTTCAGGTATAAATGCTGTTGTAAAGTCACCTTTTGCAAAGTTAGGGTGATTCAATACATTTACTAAGAAAGCAATGTTTGTTTTTACGCCGGTAATTTTAGATTCTTTTATGGAACGCAGAGCTTTTCTTATGGCATCTTTAAATGAATTACCATGAGATATTACTTTTACAAGTAAACTATCGTAATAAGGACTTATCACGGCACCAGCATATCCATTTCCACCGTCAAGACGGATACCTATTCCAGATCCAGTTCTATAGATGTCTATCTTACCTGTGTCAGGTGCAAAATTATTTACAGGGTCTTCAGTGGTTACCCTGCACTGGATAGAATATCCCCTAGTTTGAATAGCATCTTGAGAGGGGATTCCAATCTCTTCTGAAGTTAATGCGTATCCTTCAGCAATAAGTATTTGACTTTGGACTAAGTCGATACCAGTGACCATTTCAGTAATAGTATGCTCAACCTGGATTCTAGGGTTCATCTCGATAAAATAATGATTTCCATGTTTATCAACTAAGAATTCCAAAGTACCAGCGTTTACGTAGCCAACTTCTTTTGCAATTTTTAATGCATCGTTACATATTTCCTGCCTTTTTTCTTTGGCTAATGTAAGAGCAGGAGTTATCTCAATAACTTTTTGATGTCTTCTTTGTATAGAACAATCTCTTTCGTAAAGGTGGAATATATTCCCATGTTTGTCTCCAAGAATCTGAACCTCTATATGCTTAGGCTGTTCAACATATTTCTCTATAAACATATCATCTATACCAAAAGCTTTTTTAGATTCACTTTTGGCACTTCTATAAGATGAGATAAGCTCAGATTCCTCTCTTACTATACGCATTCCACGTCCGCCTCCACCGGCTGCTGCTTTTAGCATTATAGGGTATCCACAGCTTCTTGCAAATTCAATTGCTTCGTCTTCGGAACCTACAGGTTTATCCACACCGGGGATAGTAGGAACTCCAGCTTTTGCAGAAACTAATTTAGATTGTATTTTATTTCCTAAACTCTCCATCATCTCGGCAGTGGGACCTATAAATTCTATCCCTGCTATAGCACATTTTCTTGCAAACTCAGGGTTTTCAGAAAGGAATCCATACCCAGGATGGATTGCGTCTACTCCTTTTTTTAGAGCTAGTTTGATTATTTCATCGATATCAAGGTATGCCTCGATAGGTCCTTTACCTTTACCTATTTGATAAGATTCATCTGCTTTTGTTCTGAAAAGAGATGTTTTATCTTCCTCAGAATAGATAGCAACAGTTCGTATTCCTAATTCTTTACACGCTCTTATAACTCTTATTGCAATTTCACCACGATTTGCAATTAAGACCCTTTTAAATCTTCTACTCATTCCAACCTCCATCTATAATAAAACTTTTATTATTGTCTAGGAAATTATAAATTAATATATAACCTAAATTTTATCAAATCTTTAAATTAATGTTTATCTGGATGCAACGTCAAGTTGCTTTTTTATCTCTTCTATTGTCCTGTCTATATCTATTTTTGTTATTTTTCCAAGGCACCCTATTCGAAGAAGTTTTCCGGAATAATTTCCTTGTCCCCCTGCTAGACTGATTCCATTTTTATCGATTATTCCCCTGAAATTATCCATATCTTCAATTTCTTTGTGGGTTACTGCAACCAAGGTATTTCCTCTGGCATTTTCATCCTTTACAAAATATTCAAATCCGAGTTTTATGAGTTCTTCTCCTAGATATATTCGAAGTTTTGTATGCTTTAATTGGATGGAATCTAAGCCCTCCTCCAAAAGAAGATCACATGCACATTTAAGTCCTACCACCAAGGTAATAGCTGGGGTATAAGGGTTTTGCTGTTTTTCTTTTAAAAATTTAATATATTTTTTTAAATCAAAATAAAATTTAGGTAAGTTTGATCTTTCCATAGCTTTTTTTGCTTTTTCGCTCAGGGCTACAAATGCCAGACCTGGAGGGAGTAAAAAGCCTTTTTGACTTCCGGCAATGACACAGTCAAGAGACCAATCGTCAAATTCCAGAGGATTTACAACCATACCACTGATAGAGTCTACAACTAAAAGGATATCTGTATCCTTTGTAAGATCTCCAATACTCTGGATATCGTTTAAAACCCCGGTAGAAGTTTCACTGTGAGTCATAAGAATCCCCTTTAGATCTGGATTAGCAAGGATTATCTCCTTAACATCTTTCAGCTTATAAGTGGAACCCCAGTCATATTTCAGATCAATAACATTAAGATCGTAGGTAGTTGTAATTTCTACAAATCGCTGTCCAAAATTTCCTGTATTTATTACCAGTACTTTCTCTTTTTTTGAAAATAAATTTACAACAGCAGCTTCCATAACTCCAGTACCGGAACAAGTCAATGTAAGAACTTCCTGTTTGGTTTTAAAAAAGTGTTTCAGATCTTCACTGACATCACTAAATAGTTTCTTATAGTCTGCCATCCTGTGGTGGATGACATCTTCAGCCATTTTTTTTCTAATTTCTTCAGGAACATTTGTGGGTCCTGGTGTCATTAAGAGTTTTTCCAATATGATCTCCTCCAAAATAAAATATATAATAAATGATGTTCACTTATAGTTCAATTAAATTCATTCTTATTATACTAAAAAAAAAATGATAAGAAAAATATCTAAATAGTCTGACATTTAGACGAAAAAAATATGAATTGATGAAAAATTATAAATTATAAAGTTCCTCTACAGATTCTTTTAAGATATTTAATCCTTTTTTTATCTCCTCTATTTCCACATCTGCAAAACAAAGTCTTACCCATCCATCGCTTTTTTCATCCAGTTTGAATATAGAACCAGGCAGGATTCCTACTTTCTTCTGCAGAGCTTTCAAAAAAAGAGCTTCACTGCTGATTTTATCCAGCTTCACCCAAAAATACAAGCCTCCCTGGGGAACCGCAAATAACTTAAGATGCTTGATTTTCTTGAGCAGGTCATAGGCTACTTCGAATTTTTTCTTATAGATAGATCTTAATTTTTTAGTGTGGATCTCCCATGAATCGGAGCTTAGATAGTGTTCAAAGGCTCTCTGTATTAAACCGGGGGTAGATATATCTGTATGAAATTTAGTGAAAGAGATATACTTTAATTTATCCTTGGGAGCGATGAGGAATCCTAATCTGAGACCCGGCATAAATATCCTGGAATAACTTTTAATGTATATTACCCTTTCACCTGTATCCATAGATTTTAATGAAAAAGGTTTATCTTTGTAGTAGAGATCTGAGCTAGAGTCGTCTTCGATTATATAAAAATCATGTTTTTCAGCCAATTCTAAAATTTTTAATTTCTTCTTTTTAGAGTAGGAGATCCCGGTGGGATTATGAAAGTTAGTCATAAGATATAGATATGATATTTTTTCTTTAGCCAGTATTTTTTTTAGATTCTTTAGGTCTATACCGTCTTCTAATAGTGGAATATCTATAACCTTGGCACCTCCTCTTTTAAAGGATGTGATAGCTCCGGAATAACTGGGATTTTCAATGATTATATTGTCTCCCAAGTGAATTAAAGACTTGGTTATAAGGTCGATTCCCTGCTGGGCTCCAGAGATTATTTGAATATCTTCAGGATGGGTCATTATTTTTTCAGCTTCTAAATGTTTCGAGATAATACTCCGTAATCCTGCATAACCCTTTGGATCTTCGTAGGCAAATATTTTTTCCTGGTCCCTGTCTATTACAAAATTTATACAATTTTTAAACTTTGTAATGGGAAAATAATTCCCATTGGGATTACTATTAGCGAAGTTAATCTCCCCCTCTACATCTAATTTACCATATTTAAAGGTCTCCATAAGGATCTCTTCCTCTAAAATGTTTTTTTTGATATTGAGGTTATTTACGTAGACCCCGCTTCCCCTTTTTTTATAAACATATCGATCTTTTTCTAGGGTATCATAGGCTTTTACAATGGTTATATTATTGACCCCTAATTTTTTAGCTAAATTTCGAATAGATGGTAGTTTTTCGTGTTCTGCATATTTATTTTCGATGATATCGTGTTTAATTGTTTCGTATATCTGAAGGTACAGTGTCTGCTGATTGTCTAAATTCATCTTATCTCCTCCTTAATTGTATCGGTACACTTTTAATAGTTATGATTGAATATATTATATATGAGGCGTATCATAGTGTCAAAGAAAAAACACTATAAAAAGGGGGATAAAGTATGAGATATGAATTGAATAAAAATTTGGCACAGATGTTAAAAGGTGGAGTTATAATGGATGTAACAAATGCTGAGGAAGCGATAATAGCTGAGCAGGCAGGAGCTTGTGCAGTGATGGCCCTTGAGAGAGTCCCAGCAGACATCAGGAAGGATGGAGGAGTAGCTAGAGCTTCAGATCCTGATATGATCAAAAAAATTCAAGCTGCGGTATCTATACCTGTTATGGCAAAGGTAAGAATTGGTCACTTTGTAGAAGCACAGATTTTAGAAGCGTTAGAAGTTGACTATATCGATGAAAGTGAAGTATTGACACCTGCTGATCCTGCACTTCATATAAATAAATCTAACTACAGTGTTCCATTTGTTTGTGGAGCAAAAAATCTTGGAGAAGCTCTCAGAAGAATCAGTGAAGGTGCATCGATGATAAGGACTAAAGGTGAGCCAGGAACGGGAGATGTTATAGAAGCTGTAAGACATATGAGAATGATGAATAACGAGATAAGCAGGGTTCAGGGACTTTCAAAAGATGAACTTTATAACGCAGCCAAGGAACTAGGAGCTCCGATAGATCTAGTTGAGTATATCCATGAAAATGGGAAACTTCCAGTTGTAAACTTTGCTGCTGGTGGTGTAGCTACACCTGCCGATGCAGCTATGATGATGCAGTTAGGTTGTGACGGAGTATTTGTAGGGTCGGGGATATTCAAATCTGGTGATCCGAGAAAGAGAGCTGCTGCTGTAGTTAAGGCTGTGACTCATTATAATGATCCTAAAATTTTAGCTGAAATTTCTACCAACCTTGGAGAAGCCATGGTAGGGATAAATGTTTACTCTATAGATACCAATGAATTGATGGCTCATAGGGGATATTAAGATGAAGTGCATAGGTGTTTTGGCACTTCAGGGTGCTTTTCGTGAACATATAGATATCATACAATCACTTGGTTATAAAGGGGTTGAAGTTAGAAAAACTGAAGATTTAAACTCTATAGATGGTCTTATTCTGCCTGGTGGGGAGAGTACTGCCATGGGTAAACTCCTGGTAGACTTTAACCTCAAAGAAATTTTGATTCAAAAGATCAGGGGAGGACTTCCTGTTTGGGGGACCTGTGCCGGGATGATCTTATTGGCTAAAGAGATAGCTGATGATAAGGTAATTCATCTACCCCTTATGGATATTGTGGTGAGGAGAAATGGTTATGGGAGACAGCTGGGAAGTTTTAAGATAGACGGTATCTTTAAGGGGATAGAGAATAAAATCCCCATGGTCTTCATACGGGCACCCTATATAGAGAGTGTGGGAAAAGATGTAGAGATACTAGGGAAAGTAGATGGAAGGATAGTGGGTGCAAGAGAAGATAATCTGCTGGTAACATCTTTTCACCCTGAATTGACAGATAATTTGGAGCTACATAGATATTTTATAGAGATGGTAGATAGATAGTAAAAAAGGAAAAGAGCTTTCTCAATTGAAAGTTCTTTTCCTTTTTATAAAATTTATTACTTTGTTTCCGGCTCTTCAGATTTATCTGAAGATTCAGAACTGCTCTCTGTAGAAGTTTCAGTAATAGTACCTGTGTCATCACTGGTAACTACAGATACATCTTCACTAGTTACGTTGTCAGATTTACTGACAGTAACAGAAGTAGCTATAACGGAGAGGTTGTCTTCGTTACGTTCTTCTAGTCTCTCGCTAGGAGAAGCCTCTTCTTTCTTTTTAGCAGCAGTATACTTATTATCTATATATCTTATCCAAGCTGGGATAAATTTTGGATCATAAGGTTTAGATGTTTTTAATTTTGTTTCTTGGATTCTTTCTAGTTCATCCTTATAGTTAGTATAAGTTTCAGTAAAAATTGGATCAGTAATATCTTTTACCGGATATTTCTTTAAACCTGGAAAATTTCTGTCTAAAGTTTCATTCCAAAAATCAACTCTGTCTTTTTCAAGTGCCAAGAAGAAATCTACATCTCCTTCGAACCTAATTTCTCTAATTCTGTCCCCTATTTCTAACTTTCTGATAACACCGAGGTCAGCATCGGAGATAACTTCTCCGAATACTGTATGTTTCTGATTTAACCAGTCAGCGGCATACATTGTCATGAAAAATTGAGAACCACCAGTATTAGGACCTGCATTTGCCATAGCCAGCATACCTGTCTGGTAGAAATCTAACCACTCTACAAATTCATCTTCAATTTGATAACCAGGGCCACCTAAACCAGTTTCTAAAGGGTCTCCTCCTTGAGCCATAAAGTTATCTACAACTCTATGGAACTTTAGGTCATCATAAAAACCTCTTTTAGCTAGGTTTATAAAGTTTGCTACTGTAACAGGAGCAGCTTCAGGATAAAGATAGAAGTTGATATCTCCTTGAGTAGTAACTATTGTTGCTTTGATATTATTGATTTTTGCGACTTCTCCGGCTCTCATGGCTCTTCTGATAGATGAGCACCCTCCTAAAACTAGAAGTAGGAGGAGTGCAGAGATAAGTGATATTTTTTTCATGTGTATACCTCCGAATTTTAGAATTATTTTAAGTTAGGGAAATCTTTAGCTAACTCTGTGTTTAATTCAGCTAAAAGTTCCTTGTTTGCTTCTAAAAATGCATCTACATCTCCAGTGATTTCAATAGTTTCTATGATATCATTTTGAGCTACTTTGTTAACTACATCTTGATCTTCAGAAGATACAACTTCTCCGAAGATAGTATGCTTATGGTTTAACCAAGTAGTTTCTGTATGAGTGATGAAAAATTGAGAACCGTTTGTATTTGGACCAGAGTTAGCCATAGCTAAGATTCCAGGCTTATTGAATACTAATTCTTTTACGAATTCGTCTTTGAAGTTATATCCAGGGCCACCCATTCCTGTACCTTGTGGGCATCCACCTTGAATCATAAAGTCAGCGATAACTCTATGGAATTTTAACTTGTTGTAGTACCCTTTTTTAGATAAGTTTACGAAGTTAAGTACTGTAAATGGTGTTTCATTTGGAAATAATTTTATGTTGATATCTCCCTTATTAGTTTTGATCTTTGCAATTAAATTTGTGTTTGACACGATTGTTGCCTCCTTTTGTATTGTAGTTGCATTTTTTACGTTGTTTGCTCTTCTTTTCATTACAAAAAATATGATGATTAATATAACTATCACATTTATTGCTATTTTAGTTCCTGTATTCATATCGAAATATACCTCCATTTTAACATAGTAATTTGACTTGTGCAATATCTAGTAAAAACTAGATTAATCCATGTTTTTTACTGTTAATATTAGTAATTTTATTTGTTTTTCATTTCGGTACTGAAAACTTTTTTAAGTTCTTCTTGAGATATAGTCCCATAGATATCGTAAGTCCATTTTTTTACCAACGATTCCTTTAATCCGTCCAATGCTGTTTTACACTGAATAGTTTTCTTTTCTAAGACACTCCATTTACTCCTAACAACAACTAGTTGATCTAAGATATTCATTTGATCATCCTCTTGGATAGCGTCTCTCAGCTCTGCTTCTAGTTTTCCTTCGTTGTCTAAGATGATATCGGCTTGCTTTAACAAATTTTCCATCTTTGTTTCTAATTCTTTGATCTGATATTTAAATAATTTCTCAACAGCTTCTGCACCAGATTTACCACTTAGCTTTTCTCTTTTTTCCACCTCATCCAAAATATAGTCAATGTTGATATTGTGAAGTTTCATGATATCATTGACAATTCCCATTAAAGATTCTATTTTTTTATCATCTAGATCGTCTAGATTTTCTGAGATGTCGTTGGAAAATTCAAGATATAATTTTTCATACTTAGGAATAAACTCCAACTTAACTTTCTGCATCCCGTCATAGTCATCTAAATTTTGATAGTTTTGATAGTCTTTGTCCATCTTCATCAAAACTTTTAATATCACTTCACTGGCAAATTTTTTAAATTCTTTAATTTTTTCTAATTTCATATTTAAATTATCCTCCTACTTTTATTGATTACTTACTCTTTGTTATATTTCTTGCGGCTAAGATTCCAGTTGATATCGCAGCCTGGATATTATATCCTCCAGTATCACCGTCAATATCCATGATCTCACCTGCAAAATAAAGTCCTTTAACCAGTTTGGATTCCATAGTTTTAGGGTTGATCTCCTTTAAGTTTATTCCGCCGTTAGTAGCCATTCCTATATCGATACCACCCAATTTAGTTATTTCATATTGATAATCGGTGAGAAGTTTTCCGAGATTATCTCTCATTTTTTTAGTTAAGCTGGAGATCTTTATACATTCACATATTTCAGCTTCAAAAAGCATATTTTTTATAAATCTTTCAGGTAAATTATAGGTATTTAAAAAAGTTTTAGTTAAATTTTTGCCATGAGCATTGGTATATTCGATGAAATCTTCCTTGAATTCTTCTGCAGTCATATCTATAAAATTAAATGAAATTTGATTTCCTTTTTTCATATATCTCGAGTTATCTAAAATTCCCGGGCCGCTTAGGTTTTTATGGGTAAATAGTATGTCTCCCTTGGAAGAGTTTATTTTTTTATCCCTGTCAAAGACACTGATCGATATATCTTTAAAAGAGATTCCTGCTAGTTCAGTAAATGGATAATCCCTTATGTATACCGGTGTAAGACATGGTTTTGGTTCTACTATTTTATGGCCTAAAGTTTTTGCAAACTTGTACCCCTGTCCATCGCTCCCTGTTTGAGGGAATGTGATTCCACCAGTAGAAAGTAAGATGTTTGTAGAGTTGAAATCTCCTAAACTGGTATTTAAATTAAAGTTATCATTGTGTGTTATAGATAATACTTCACACTCTTCTATTATATCAACACTGTATTTCTTACACAGGGTATAGAGGAGCTCTACAACGTCTACAGATCGTTTGGTTATAGGAAATATTTTACCATCTTCCCTAGGAACTAGTTCTAACCCGTTATCTTTAAAGAAACTTTGCAGATCTTGGGGAGAATATTTATAGATTGCTGTTCGTAAAAATTTACCGTGATCTCCATATTTGGTTAAAAAATCTTTAACTTCTCCAGTATGGGTTATATTGCACTGGCCTGAACCGGCAACCAATATTTTTTTTCCCATCCTATTTTTTTTTTCTAAAATTGCAGTTTTTATCCCAAAGCTTCCTGCGTATATTGCAGAAAATATACCAGCGGGACCACCACCTACAACTATATATTCATATGTTTTCATAAGTACTTCCTTTTTTATAAATTATATTTAGATTATATAGTATATCACAATAGATAAATAAATTTATAATTAATCTTTAAAAATATTTATAAAAAAATGTTGACACTTTATTTAAAATAGGTTATCATTATTTTGTAATGAATACAAATTTGAAATTAAAATAAAACAAATTGAAAATATAAGGAGTGAAGTGAAATGGCAAAAATGAGATGTACAGTATGTGGGGAAATATTAGATGCAAATATTGAAGTCTGTCCAGTATGTAAAGCTGGAAAGGATAAATTCGTAGCTTATGATGAGAATGCAACTGAAGAGTGGGCAACTGAACATAAGTTAGGAGAAGGATTAGCTTGTGGAGATGCAGAGATTATTGAAGGATTAAAAGCTAACTTTGCAGGAGAATGTACAGAAGTTGGTATGTACTTAGCAATGTCAAGAGTAGCAGACAGAGAAGGGTATCCTGAAGTAGCAGAAGCATACAAGAGAATTGCATTTGAAGAGGCAGAACATGCAGCTAAATTTGCTGAGTTATTAGGAGAAGTAGTAACTAACTCAACAGAAGAAAACTTAAGATTAAGAGTAGCAGCAGAATATGGAGCTACATCTGGTAAATTTGAAATTGCAAAAAGAGCTAAAAAATTAGGATTAGATGCAATTCATGATACAGTACATGAGATGGCTAAAGATGAAGCTAGACATGGAAAAGCTTTCAAAGGTTTATTAGAAAGACATTTTGAAGGAAAATAATTAACCCTGTAAAATAATTTTAAAATAAAAGAAAACGACTATATTATTCCTTTTGGAATTTAGTCGTTTTTTTATTTTTTATGTCACCCATATATAAGGTAAGTTTTACATGGAATAAAAGTGGTGTTTTACCCCGTAAAAGTTTATAAATACCTTCATTTTTAGCCGTATTTCCTGGTTTTTTTGAGATTTTTTTTTAAAAAAATAAAAGAAAAACAAAAAAACTCTTGACGTAGAATAATAAGTGCGGTATACTTCTTCTTGTCCGCGAGGGAAACCGAACGAGACAGAGAAGGACATTGAAAGTTGAATAGAGAAAGAAAGTGTAAATTAAAAACTCAATTGTCGTTTAAAACTTTGTTTTAAACAATCGATTAAGGTGTACAGTGGAAAGAACCACTATAAAAATATATTATCTTTTAATAGATAGCTAAACTTCATTTATGAAGTTAGGATATAAATTTGAATGTAGAGTTTGATCCTGGCTCAGGATGAACGCTGACAGAATGCTTAACACATGCAAGTCGACTGGAATTCTTCTTCGGAAGATAGTACGGTGGCGGACGGGTGAGTAACGCGTAAAGAATTTGCCCTTCAGACCGGGACAACTAATCGAAAGGTTAGCTAATACCGGATATTATGAGACCTTGGCATCAAGGACTTATGAAAGCTATATGCGCTGGAGGAGAACTTTGCGTTCCATTAGGTAGTTGGTAGGGTAATGGCCTACCAAGCCGACGATGGATAGCCGGCCTGAGAGGGTGAACGGCCACAAGGGGACTGAGACACGGCCCTTACTCCTACGGGAGGCAGCAGTGGGGAATATTGGACAATGGACCAAAAGTCTGATCCAGCAATTCTGTGTGCACGATGAAGGTCTTCGGATTGTAAAGTGCTTTCAGGTGGGAAGAAGAAAGTGACGGTACCACCAGAAGAAGCGACGGCTAAATACGTGCCAGCAGCCGCGGTAATACGTATGTCGCAAGCGTTATCCGGAATTATTGGGCGTAAAGCGAGTCTAGGCGGCTTGTTAAGTCAGATGTGAAAATGCGGGGCTCAACTCCGTATTGCGTTTGAAACTGGCAGGCTAGAGTACTGGAGAGGTGGGCGGAACTACAAGTGTAGAGGTGAAATTCGTAGATATTTGTAGGAATGCCGATAGTGAAGACAGCTCACTGGACAGATACTGACGCTAAAGCTCGAAAGCGTGGGGAGCGAACAGGATTAGATACCCTGGTAGTCCACGCCGTAAACGATGTTCACTGGGTGTAGGGGGTCGAACCTCTGTGCCGAAGCTAACGCGATAAGTGAACCGCCTGGGGAGTACGCACGCAAGTGTGAAACTCAAAGGAATTGACGGGGACCCGCACAAGCGGTGGAGCATGTGGTTTAATTCGACGCAACGCGAGGAACCTTACCAGCACTTGACATACAACGAACTCGTCAGAGATGACTTGGTGCCGCTTCGGTGGAACGTTGATACAGGTGGTGCATGGCTGTCGTCAGCTCGTGTCGTGAGATGTTGGGTTAAGTCCCGCAACGAGCGCAACCCCTATCGTATGTTACCATCATTAAGTTGGGGACTCATGCGAGACTGCCTGCGACGAGCAGGAGGAAGGTGGGGATGACGTCAAGTCATCATGCCCCTTATGTGCTGGGCTACACACGTGCTACAATGGTTGGTACAGAGAGCAGCAATACCGCGAGGTGGAGCAAATCTCAGAAAGCCAATCTTAGTTCGGATCGCAGTCTGCAACTCGACTGCGTGAAGTTGGAATCGCTAGTAATCGCGAATCAGCAATGTCGCGGTGAATACGTTCTCGGGTCTTGTACACACCGCCCGTCACACCACGAGAGTTGGTTGCACCTAAAGTAGCAGGCCTAACCTTTATGGAGGGATGTTCCTAAGGTGTGATTAGCGATTGGGGTGAAGTCGTAACAAGGTATCCGTACCGGAAGGTGCGGATGGATCACCTCCTTTCTAAGGAGCACTTTATGAGGTCAGTTTACTGATCTATATAAAGAATATTTACATACTTCTTTCTCTATATGACTTTTATATTCCTTATATACGCCTATAGCTCAGCTGGTTAGAGCGCACGCCTGATAAGCGTGAGGTCGGTGGTTCGAGTCCACTTAGGCGTACCATTTTGGGGATATAGCTCAGTTGGGAGAGCGCCGCACTTGCACTGCGGAGGTCAGCGGTTCGACCCCGCTTATCTCCACCAAAACAATTTGGACATTGAAAACTATATAATAATGAAATAATAAATTAACAATTTTATTAGATCTTCAAGTTATGTGAGAGCATAACGATAATTAACGAAGAGTTAGAAATAACTGAACGTAAATTAGATTTCAAAAATTCTAAAAACAAATTAAGCAAAAAATATTAAAATTCTATTTTAATAATAGGTTAAGAAATTAAGGGCGCACGGAGAATGCCTTGGTAGTAAGAGCCGATGAAGGACGTGATAAGCTGCGATAAGCTAAGACAAGCTGCAATTGAGCGTAATAGTCTTAGATTTCCGAATGGGTAAACCTACTAGTTTGAAGAACTAGTGTGGAAACGGGAACCGGATGAACTGAAACATCTAAGTAATCCGAGGAAGAGAAAGTAAAAACGATTCCCTAAGTAGCGGCGAGCGAACGGGGAAGAGCCCAAACCGAACAAGTGTGATAGCATGCAGGCGTTGCTTGTTGGGGGTAGTGGGATACAAAGTAGCAGATCTGCAAAGTCTGCGCTTGACTAATCAAGGTACTAGAATGAACTGGAAAGTTCAACCGTAGAAGGTGATAGTCCTGTATAGGGAACTTAGATTAGAGAGTCATTGTAATCCCAAGTAGCACGGGACACGAGAAACCCTGTGTGAATCAGCGAGGACCATATCTCGTAAGGCTAAATACTCTTACTAACCGATAGTGAATAGTACCGTGAGGGAAAGGTGAAAAGAACCCCGGGAGGGGAGTGAAATAGAACCTGAAACCGTGTGCTTACAAGCGGTCAGAGCAGAGCCTTCGGGCGTGTGATGGCGTGCCTTTTGGAGAATGATCCTGCGAGTTACGATCAATGGCGAGGTTAAGTATAACGGAGCCGAAGGGAAACCGAGTCTGAATAGGGCGAATTAGTCGTTGGTTGTAGACGCGAAACCTGGTGATCTATGCCTGTCCAAGATGAAGCTGTGGTAAGACACAGTGGAGGTCTGAACCCACCGTCGTTGAAAAGCCGGGGGATGAGGTAGGTATAGGGGTGAAAAGCCAATCGAACCAGGAGATAGCTCGTTCTCTCCGAAATGCATTTAGGTGCAGCCTTGATTGTTTAAATATGGGGGTAGAGCACTGAATGGTCTAGCGGGCATATTGCTTAGCGAAATCAATCAAACTCCGAATACCATATTTCAAGAGATCAGGAGTGAGACTATGGGTACTAAGATCCATGGTCAAAAGGGAAACAGCCCAGACCACCAACTAAGGTCCCAAATTATATCTAAGTGGGAAAGGAGGTGGAGATTCTGAAACAACCAGGATGTTGGCTTAGAAGCAGCCATACATTTAAAGAGTGCGTAATAGCTCACTGGTCGAGAGTCTCTGCGCCGACAATGTAACGGGGCTAAGATATAAACCGAAGTTGTGGAGTATACACTATGTGTAGACTGGTAGGAGAGCGTTCCGTAGGCCGTTGAAGGATAAGGGGTAACCCAATCTGGAGGTATCGGAAGTGAGAATGCAGGAATGAGTAGCGAGAAAGAGGGTGAGAATCCCTCTCGCCGGAAAACCAAGGTTTCCAGAGTAAAGCTTGTCTTCTCTGGGTAAGCCGGGACCTAAGCCGAGGCTAGATTGCGTAGGCGAATGGAAAGCAGTTTAATATTACTGCGCCACTATAATTTGTTTGAGAGATGGAGGGACGCAGAAGGGTATGTGCGCAGACTGTTGGATATGTCTGTGTAAGCATGTAGGATGGAACCGCAGGAAAATCCACGGTTTTAGATCTGAGGTGTGATGCGGAGTGTTTGTAATGAACACGAAGGTACAAATCCCACGCTGCCGAGAAAAGCTTCTATTGAGAATTATAGTGCCCGTACCGTAAACCGACACAGGTGGTTAGGATGAGAAATCTAAGGCGTACAGGCTAACTCTCGCTAAGGAACTCTGCAAAATGGCCCCGTAACTTCGGGAGAAGGGGTGCCATTAAAGGTGATAGAAACACGCGTTCTTGAGCTTTTGATGGCCGCAGTGAAGAGATTCGAGCAACTGTTTAGCAAAAACACAGGTCTATGCTAAGCTGAAAGGCGATGTATATGGGCTGACACCTGCCCAGTGCCGGAAGGTTAAGAGGAGGGTTTAGCGACTCAAATTGAAGCCCCGGTGAACGGCGGCCGTAACTATAACGGTCCTAAGGTAGCGAAATTCCTTGTCGGGTAAGTTCCGACCTGCACGAATGGTGTAATGACTCGAATGCTGTCTTGGCGGGAGGCCTGGTGAAATTGTACTACCGGTGAAGATACCGGTTACCTACAGTAGGACGGAAAGACCCCGTGGAGCTTTACTATAGCTTGGTATTGGGTTGAGATGTTATGTGTATAGGATAGTTGGGAGACTGTGAATGTGTGGCGCTAGCTGCATATGAGTCGCTGGTGGAATACCAACCATATAACATTTTGATTCTAATCTGTGATGTGTAATCATGGAGACAGTGCTAGGTGGGTAGTTTGACTGGGGCGGTCGCCTCCGAAAGAGTAACGGAGGCGTTCAAAGGTTCCCTCAGGTTGGATGGAAATCAACCGAAGAGTGCAATGGCATAAGGGAGCTTGACTGTGAGATAGACACATCGAGCAGGTGCGAAAGCAGGACATAGTGATCCGGTGGTTCCGAATGGAAGGGCCATCGCTCAACGGATAAAAGCTACCCCGGGGATAACAGGCTGATTTTGCCCGAGAGTCCATATCGACGGCAAAGTTTGGCACCTCGATGTCGGCTCATCGCATCCTGGGGCTGGAGAAGGTCCCAAGGGTTGGGCTGTTCGCCCATTAAAGCGGTACGTGAGCTGGGTTCAGAACGTCGTGAGACAGTTCGGTCCCTATCCACTGTAGGCGTAAGAATATTGATGAGATCTGTCCTTAGTACGAGAGGACCGGGATGGACAAACCTCTAATGTACCAGTTGTCATGCCAATGGCATAGCTGGGTAGTCACGTTTGGAATGGATAACCGCTGAAAGCATCTAAGCGGGAAGCCAACTCAGAGATAAGTATTCTATCATTGATAAGTCACCTTCGAGACTAGGAGGTTGATAGGTTGGGGGTGTAAGGGCTGTGAAGTCTTTAGCTGACCAATACTAATATGACGAACACTTTACCTAAAGTAAAATTGATTTAGAAGAAAAGAGTTAATTTATTTCAATATTCTTAATTTACGAAAGTAAATTTTAGAGATATTGGTGATGCCCTTTACGGGTAGTAAAAACATTATTATATAGTTTTGAATGTTTAATAACAATTAAATATTTATAGTTCAGTGGCTCAATTGGTAGAGTAACGGTCTCCAAAACCGTGGGTTTAGGGTTCGAGTCCCTACTGGACTGCCATAAGAAATTTTATCCGGATATTTTATTCGGATTTTTTTTATTTACAAAATAAAAAAAAGATATTCCCTACACTAGGCAGAGATATCTTTTTTATGGTTACATATTTTGCAAGGGATATATCCCTCTTTTTTAGCTATGTCTAAAGGAAGTTCAGACATAGTATCGTTATAATATCGACATTTTTTGGTGTGGTATTTTTTTGAATGAGGTGATACAAATACATGGTCTATCTTGTTATTCTTTAGATCATTTTGGATCTTTTCTTTTAAAACTTCCTTATTTTTCATTGCAAGTTCATCTTTTTCATTGATTGTTTCATGAGAATCTTTTGTTTTAGATCCTTTGAGTAAAAAAATAATAATAACAACTCCGATCAATATGTAAAATCCAATCATAATCTATCACACTCCTCAATTATAAAAATGTATTATTCTATTACAAGTATGCTATATTATTCAAGGAAAACCAAATTTTTTTTATGAAGACGACGACTATTTATTGCTTTTTAAAAAATCTTATGGTATAGTATCCTCAAATAGAACAATTATAATTCCTCAACATAGGAGGAAGTGGGGGAATGAAATGAGGTATAAGACGAGGTTATTAAAAATAAAAAAAGAAATTAATCAATAGTCCTAAGTCCGCATTGGAATAAGTGTGTACTTAGGATTTTTATTTTAAGGAGGCAGAATGAAAACAGATATTCAAATTGCTCAGGAAGCGAAGATACTCCACATTAAAGAGGTAGCGGCGAAGATAAATTTATCGGAAGATGACTACGATCAATATGGAAAACATAAAGCAAAATTAAATTTAGAGATATTGAAAAAAAACAGTGATAAAAAAGACGGGAAATTGATCTTAGTAACAGCAATTACCCCTACACCAGCAGGAGAAGGTAAATCTACAGTTACTGTAGGTCTGACTCAGGCTATGAACAAGTTAGGAAAAAATTCTGTAGCAGCCCTGAGAGAACCATCTCTTGGTCCTGTCTTTGGAATGAAAGGGGGAGCCACTGGTGGTGGACATTCCCAGGTAATTCCAATGGAAGATATAAATCTACACTTTACAGGAGATCTTCATGCAATAGGAGTGGCACATAATCTTATCTCAGCATGTATAGACAATCACATAAAACATGGAAATAAACTGGATCTAGATGTTACTAAGATAGCTTTTAAAAGGGTTATGGATATGAATGACAGATCCCTAAGAAATATAGTAATTGGAATGGGTGGAATTGCCAATGGGATTCCTAGAGAAAATTCATTTCAAATAACTGTAGCTTCTGAGATAATGGCTATCCTTTGTTTATCAGAATCTATAATGGATCTGAAAAACAGAATCAGCGAGATAGTATTTGGATTTGACAGAGCAGGAAAACCACTAAAAGTAAGTGATTTAAAGATAGAGGGGGCTATAACAGCTCTTCTAAAGGAAGCAATCAAACCAAATTTAGTTCAAACATTGGAGAATACCCCAGTAATAATTCATGGTGGTCCATTTGCCAATATAGCTCATGGGTGTAACTCATTATTAGCTACTAAGATGGCTCTTAAATTATCTGATTATGCAATAACAGAAGCTGGATTTGCAGCAGATTTAGGAGCAGAAAAATTCTTGGATATAAAATGTAGAAAAGGTGGATTAAAACCTAACGCTGTAGTTGTTGTAGCCACAGTAAAAGCTCTTAAGTTACATGGCGGAGCAAATCCTAAAGAATTGAAAAATGAAAATTTGGATGCTTTAACTAAGGGAATAGAAAATTTAGATAAGCATATAGAAAATATGAAAAATTTTGGACTGCCAGTTGTGGTAGCTATAAATAAATTTGTTACAGACAGTGAAGCAGAATTAAACTTCATTAAAACTCATTGTGAAAAACTAGATGTGCCGGTAGCTCTATGTGATGTATGGGCTAATGGTGGAGATGGTGGAATAGAACTAGCCAAACTAGTGATAGATGAAATTGAAAACAAGGAAAATAATTTTAAATATCTCTATGAAACAGAAGAGACTATTGTGGAAAAGATAGAAAAGATAGTAAAAAATATCTATGGTGGAGATGGAGTAATATTTACACCTAAAGCTAAAAAGATGATAAAAACATTAAACGAATATGGATACGATAAATTACCGATCTGTATGTCAAAAACTCAAAAGTCTATCTCAGATGATCCTAAATTGATGGGAAGACCAAGTGGATTTACCGTTACAATAAATGAATTAAGATTATCAGCAGGAGCAGGATTTATAGTAGCAATGGCTGGAAGTATCCTAGACATGCCGGGACTACCAAAAATACCTTCGGCAGAATTGATCGATATAGATGAAGATGGAATAATCTCTGGATTGTTCTAAAAAAATTAAATAAACTTATATATACCCATAATATGGTTGGGAGTCTCTACGGTTTGCCTTAAATAAACCGCTATAAGTAAATGAAAGTACTTGGATAGATCCGGGGGCTATTTTTACTTATTAAAAATAGTCCTCGGATTTTTGTTATTAGTAAGGAAATTATATTTATTCATAAAAATTAGGAGGAGTCATGAATCACCGTGTCTATGTAGAAAAAAAAGAAAAATTTGCTGTAGAAGCTAAAAAATTAAAAGCTGAATTAAAGGAAAATTTAAATTTAGCTCATTTGGAAGAGGTCAGAATAATAAATATATATGATCTTTTCAATGTAAAAAGAGATGAAATATCTACAATAAAAGAAGTGGTGCTTTCAGAAACTGTAGTAGATTTTACCTACGATACTTTAGATTTAAAGGATAAAAAATATTTAGCTGTAGAATTTTTACCTGGTCAATTTGATCAGAGAGCAGACTCAGCCATCCAGTGTATAAATTTAATTTGTGAAGAGAGTCAGGATATATCAGTAAAAACAGGAAAAGTGCTTATCTTTTCTGGAAAACTCTCACCTGAAGATATGGAGAAAATAAAAAAATATTATATAAATGAAGTCGAGATGAGGGAAAAAGACTTATCTAACATGGTAGAAGATGAGATAACTCCTCCAGAGGAAGTGGAGATTTATAGGGATTTTAACTCTTACACTGAGATCGAGTTGGAAAATTTTAGAAAATCTTCTGGCTTAGCTATGACTACAGCAGACATAATGCACATTCAAAAATACTTTAAGGAGGAAGAGGGAAGGAATCCTAGCGAAACTGAGATAAAAGTATTGGATACTTATTGGTCAGATCACTGCAGACATACTACTTTTGAGACTATATTAGAAAAAATTACCTTACCTAAAGGTAGATTTGAAGAGAGTCTGCAATCAACATTTAATGAATACTTGGAAAGCAGAAGAGATGCCCACGGAGCAAGGATAGAGAAAAAACCTATGACCCTTATGGACATGGCTACCATATCAGCAAGAGAGATGAGAAAAAATGGTCTTTTAGATGATTTGGAAGTATCGGAAGAGATAAATGCCTGTTCTGTATACATAGATGTGGATATAAAAAAAGATGGGAAAAAGCAGATAGAAAAATGGTTATTGATGTTTAAAAACGAAACTCATAATCATCCTACTGAGATTGAACCATTTGGAGGAGCTTCTACTTGTATAGGAGGAGCAATAAGAGATCCATTATCTGGGAGATCATACATATATCAGGCTATCAGAGTGACAGGATCGGCGAATCCATTGGAAAAATTAGAGGAGACTTTACCTGGAAAACTATCTCAGAGAAAGATAACGACAGGTGCAGCTCATGGTTATTCATCTTATGGTAATCAGATTGGTGTGGCAACTTCCCATGTAGCAGAGATATATCATCAAGGGTATAAAGCTAAAAGGATGGAAGTAGGAGCAGTAGTTGCAGCTACCCCAGCAAGTAATGTACGTCGTGAAACTCCAAATCCTGGGGATAAGATAATCTTACTCGGAGGGAAAACTGGTAGAGATGGATGTGGAGGAGCTACTGGTTCATCTAAAGAACATGATATCAACTCTATAACTACTTGTTCAGCTGAAGTTCAAAAAGGAAATGCTCCAGAAGAAAGAAAGATACAGAAATTATTTAGGAATCCAGAGGTAACTAAATTGATTAAAAAGTGTAATGACTTTGGTGCTGGAGGAGTATCGGTAGCAATCGGAGAACTAGCAGATGGATTAATAATAAATTTAGATAAAGTACCTGTGAAATATAGGGGATTAAATGGTACAGAATTGGCTATCTCTGAATCGCAAGAGAGGATGGCAGTGGTAGTAGAAGATAAGGACGTAAAAAAATTCTTGGAATTGTCTGATATCGAAAACTTAGAAGCAGTAGAGGTAGCAGTGGTTACAGAGGAAAGAAGATTGATAATTAACTGGAAGGAGAAATCCATAGTAGATATCAGCCGTGATTTCTTGGATACCAATGGTGTCACTGGATATATGGATATAGAGGTAGAAGCACCAACTTCAGAAAGTCCGATGGAAACTCCTAATACAAAAGGCTCAACACTGGAAGAAAAAGTTATGAACAGGATAAGTTCACTCAATGTAAGTTCTCAAAAGGGACTTATGGAGATGTTTGACTCAACAATTGGAGCGGGGACGGTACTTATGCCATTTGGTGGAAAATATCAGCTTACTCCTACAGAGGGATCGGTTCACAAGATACCACTACTGGAGGGAACGACAGATACAGCATCTGCTATAACTTGGGGATATAATCCATTAATTACTAAATGGTCACCGTATCATGGTGGAGCTTATGCAGTGGTAGAATCATTGGCTAAGATAGTAGCTATGGGTGGAGATTACAGAGGAGTGAGGTTATCATTCCAAGAGTACTTTGAAAAATTAGGATCTAATCCTAAAAAATGGGGTAAACCATTTGCTGCATTACTGGGAACACAATACATAATGAAAAACTTTAACATTCCTGCCATCGGTGGTAAAGATAGTATGAGTGGAAGTTTTAATGATATAGATGTACCGCCTACATTGATCTCATTTGGAGTAACGAAGGTTCTGGCTTCTAATGTGATCTCACCGGAATTAAAAGGTAGCGGGAATAATCTATACCTAATCAAACACAATATGAATAAAGATCTCATGCCTAATCTAGAAGAGTTAAAAACTAACTTTGAATATATCCATGAAAATATAAAGGATAAGAAGATCATCTCTGCAATGACCATAAAAGCTGGAGGAGTAGTTGAAGCTATCTCTAAGATGAGTTTTGGAAATATGGTAGGAGCTAAGATTTCAATGAAAGAAGATGAGTTGTTTAAAATGGGATATGGATCGATCCTAGTTGAAACTCCACATATTTTAGAAGATGATAATACACTCTTAATAGGGGAAACAATCCCAGCTAAGGAATTAATCATAAATAATAAAATAATTAAATTAGATGAATTATTAACTAAATGGAAGGGGACTTTAAATGAAATATTCCCTGAAATAGTAGAAGGAAATTCAATTGAAGACGAAAATCTAGAGATTGAAACTTGTGAGAAAAAAGATCTAGTAAAACCCAAGGAAAGGATAGAAAATCCAAGAGTATTTGTACCAGCTTTTCCTGGAACTAACTGTGAATATGATTCTATGAAAGCCTTCGCTAAGGAAGGAGCACTGCCATTTACAATGACATTTAGAAACTTAACTATGGATCATATAACAAAATCTATAGATGAGATGGTAAATCATATAGATAACTGTGAAATTCTAATGTTACCTGGAGGATTTTCAGCAGGAGATGAACCAGAGGGGTCAGCTAAATTTATAGCAACTATCTTAAGAAATGAAAAGATAAAGAAAGCGGTAGAGAGATTATTAGGTAGAGACGGATTGATCTTAGGAATATGCAATGGATTCCAAGCACTTGTAAAATCTGGACTACTACCTAATGGAGTAATCGGAGATTTAGATGAGAATTCTCCTACCTTGACTTATAACGACATCAATAGACATATATCAAAAATAGTAACAACTAAGGTTGTATCTAATAATTCACCGTGGTTCAGTGATATTGAAGTAGGATCAAAACACCAAATAGCTGTATCTCATGGAGAAGGAAAATTTGTTGTAGGGGAGGAAAAACTGAAAGAATTAATAGAGAATGGTCAAATAGCCACTCAATATATTGACTTAGATGGGAACCCGACCAATCATGGAGAGTATAATCCAAATGGATCTGTCTATGCAATCGAAGGAATAACTTCTAAAGATGGAAGGATTTTCGGTAAGATGGGACATTCTGAGAGAACAGGAGAAAATTTATATAAAAATATCATAGGAGATAAGGAACAAAATATCTTTAGAAATGGTGTGAATTATTTCAGAAACAGATAATTGTATCAGATTTCATGTCTGCCAGGGGTAGATATATAAAATAAAAGCAGGATATTGGCGGAATAAAAAATATTTTTATATAAAAGGAGAGAAATTATGAAGGTAGCTATTATATTTGGAAGTAAATCGGATACAGATGTTATGAGAGGGGCAGCAAATTGTCTGAGAGAGTTTGGGATTGAATTTGAAGCACATGTATTATCAGCTCATAGAGTTCCGGAAAAATTGGTAGAAACATTAAAAAGATTGGAAGCAGAAGATACACAAGCAATAATTGCAGGGGCAGGATTAGCAGCACACCTGCCGGGAGTGATAGCTTCTAAAACGACGCTGCCAGTTGTAGGAGTACCTATAAGAGCAGCATTAGATGGAATGGATGCACTACTATCAATTGTACAGATGCCAAAATCTATCCCAGTAGCTACAGTTGGAATCAATAATTCCTATAATGCAGGGATGTTAGTGGTGCAGATATTAGCACTGAAATACCCTGAAGTTCAGGAAAAATTAGTGAAATTTAGAGAAAATATGAAGAAAAATTTCATTGCAGACAATGAAAATGGAGTAGAATTATAAAGAAGTTATAAGCTAATAGTTAAGAGCTGATAATAGAATTAGTAGACGTTGAGACTAGGTTGAATATATAGGCTGAATCATACAGGGTTTGTATGATTCATGATAAAAAATTTAATTTGAATAAAATCGGAGGCTGAAGATGGAAAAGAGAGAATTTATATATGAAGGTAAGGCTAAACAAATATATGCTACAGACAATGAGAACTTGGTAATAATTCATTATAAAGACGATGCTACTGCTGGAAATGGAGAAAAAAAGGGGATAATCTCTAATAAGGGAATGATAAATAATGAGATCACAACTATCTTATTTGAAAATTTAGAAAAAAATGGTATCAGAACTCATTTTCAAGAAAAATTAAATGAGAGAGATCAGTTATGTGAAAAACTGGAAATCTTTCCATTAGAAGTAATAGTAAGAAATATAATAGCCGGGTCAATGGCTAAAAGGGTAGGAATTGAAGAGGGAACTAAACCTGAAAATACTATCTTTGAAATATGCTATAAAAATGATGAATTTGGTGATCCACTTATTAATGACCATCATGCAGTGGCTATGGGGTTAGCTACATACGATGAATTAAAAAAGATCTATGAGATTACAGGAAAGATAAATACTCTATTACTTAAAGCCTTTGGAGATGAAGGGATAGACTTAGTGGATTTTAAAATTGAATTTGGAAAAAATGCTGCTGGAGAGATAGTTTTAGCTGATGAAATTTCACCAGATACCTGCAGATTATGGGATAAGGCTACAGGACAAAAACTAGATAAAGATAGATTCAGAAGAGATTTAGGGAGTATAGAGGAAGCATACATCGAGATATTAAAAAGACTAGGAGCAAAATAATGGTTGTATATAATGAATCAGAGAAGATGGAAGAAGAATGTGGTGTATTTGGAATTTATTCCAAAGAAGATAAAAAAGACATAGCAGGACTTATCTACTATGGGTTGTGTTCATTACAGCACAGAGGACAAGAAAGTGCAGGAATGAGTATATCTAAAGATGAAAAGATAAAAACCTATAAGGGCCAGGGACTGGTTTCAGATGTATTCTCAGAAACAACTTTAAAAGAAACGGTAGGAAATGTAGGGATAGGTCATGTTAGATACTCTACAGCTGGTGGATCATGTGAGGGGAATGCACAGCCACTCCAAAGACATTCTAAATTAGGAGATATAGCTGTGGCTCACAATGGAAACCTTATCAACCCTATGATAATCAAAGAATTATTGGAAGATGCAGGGGTGGCATTCCAAACTACTACCGATTCAGAAGTTATTATAAATATGATGGCTAGAAGGTCTAAAAACGGATTGAAGTCAACATTGGTAGATACCATATCAGCTATAAAGGGATCTTTTGCTCTAGTAATAGCTGTACAAAATAAATTGATTGGAATAAGAGATCCATATGGGATTAGACCACTCTGCATGGGTAAGTTAGAGGATGGAAGTATTGTACTGGCATCTGAATCATGCGCTTTAGACTCTGTAGGAGCAGAATTAATAAGAGACATAAATGCAGGGGAGATAGTAATAATAGATGAAAATGGTGTAGAAGCGATCAACTATAACGAACAATCTCACAAAGCACCTTGCTCATTTGAACATATTTATTTCGCTAGACCAGATTCTGTGATAGATGGATTGGATGTATATAAAAGCAGATATGAAACAGGGGTAAAACTATGGGAACAGGGGAAGATCGAAGCAGATATTGTTATAGGTGTCCCGGATTCCGGGCTGCCGGCAGCTCAAGGATATGCAATAGCTTCAGGGATACCATTTGTGACTGGGTTAGTAAAAAATAAATATATAGGTAGGACATTTATAAAACCATCTCAGGAACTTCGTGAAAGAGCTGTAAGGGTAAAATTGAATCCAATTAGATCTATGATAGAGGGGAAAAGAGTTGTAGTAATAGATGATTCATTGGTTCGTGGGACCACAAGTAAAAAATTAATAGAGATGTTGAGGGGTGCAGGAGCTACAGAGGTTCACTTTAGATCTGCCAGCCCAGCAGTGATGCACCCATGTTATTTTGGTGTAGATATAGCATATAGGAAGGAACTTTTAGCTGCAGAGATGTCTGTAGATGAGATATGTGAATATATCGGTGCAGATAGTCTGGATTTTTTAAAGTTAGATAATTTAACTAATACTTTGGGAAGTAAAAGTTTCTGTATGGGATGTTTTAACGGAATATATCCCATGTCTACAGTAGCGAATATGTAGTTTGTTGTTACTTTTTTCTTGAAATAAAAGTAACCAAAAATTCAAGATTCTATAAAAATCACTATTACATAGTGAATGAAATTATAAAAAATCAGACCGCAAGGGTCTTCACCATAACTCTATAAAATTTATTTTATAAATTTAAGAGTTGTGAGAGAGTCGATTACCTCAGAAAAAATATAAATAATTAAAAAAATTATATTTTTAAAATCGTCCGTTTTATAAATTTTATCTTCATATTACATTACATAATTTTTATAATATCATCAAAAATAAAAGAACATAGATCAGAGATTAAATCTGTGTAATCTGTGTCAAAAAGGGAGTGTAGAGATGTCAACAATTTCATATAAAGATGCAGGGGTAAATAAGGAAGAGGGATACAAGTCAGTAGGACTAATGAAGGATTTAGTAAAGAAAACACATAATAAAAGTGTACTTACCGGCTTAGGCAGCTTTGGTGCAATGTATCAATTGGGACAAATGAAAGACCCAATATTAGTATCTGGAACAGATGGTGTAGGAACTAAATTGGAGATAGCATTCAAAACTAAAACCTATGACACTGTAGGAATTGATTGTGTGGCTATGTGTGTAAACGATGTATTGTGTCATGGAGCTAAACCACTATTTTTCTTAGATTATATGGCTTGTGGAAAGTTAGATGCAGATGTCGCGGCGACACTTGTAAGCGGAATAACAGAAGGTTGTTTACAGTCTGATGCGGCATTGGTTGGTGGAGAGACAGCAGAGATGCCTGGATTTTATAAAGATGGAGATTATGATATAGCCGGATTTACAGTGGGAGTAGTTGAAAAAGAAGATCTTATAGATGGATCGAAGATAGAAGAGGGAGATACAATCATAGCATTGCCTTCATCAGGGGTGCACAGTAATGGATTTTCACTGGTAAGAAAATTAGTAACTGACTATGATACTAAATATGAGGATAAAACAATAGGAGAGGAACTGCTTACTCCTACAAGAATATATGTAAAACCTATCTTAGAACTTATTAAAAAGCATAGGATAAACGGTCTGGCTCACATGACTGGTGGGGGAATAATTGAAAATTTACCTAGAGTAATACCAGCAGGATTAGAAGCTATCGTTGATAAATCAGCAATAAAGATACTTCCTATCTTTAAATATCTAATGTCACTGGGAGTAGATGAATCTGAGATGTGGGGAACATTTAACATGGGAGTAGGATTTGTAATAATAGCTAATTCTAGTGAAAGAGATGGAATAATCAAAACTTTGGAGGAGCTTGGAGAGGCTCCATATGAGATAGGAACTATATCTAAGGGAGATAATGGAATATGTTTAAGATAGCAGTTTTAATATCAGGTGGTGGAAGTAATTTACAATCCATAATTGATACTGTCTCTACATCAAAAGTAGAATATGAGATATCATGCGTTATAGCAGATAGGGAATGTTATGGTATTGAAAGGGCAAAACAAAATAATATAGTGACAAAAATATTTGATAGAAAGGTATTAAAAAAAGATATTTCTAAAAAGATAGATGGATATTTAGGAGATCACGTAGATCTAGTGGTTTTAGCAGGATTTTTATCGATCCTGGATGAAGAATTTATAAATAATAGGAAGGGGAGGATAATAAATATCCATCCTTCCCTCCTGCCTAAATTTGGTGGGCCTGGAATGTTTGGGATGAGAATTCACCGGGCAGTAATAGATGCTAAAGAATCTGAATCCGGCTGTACAGTTCACTATGTAGATGCAGGTATAGATACAGGAGAGATAATAGAGCAAATAAATGTAAAAGTTGACCCAAAAGATACCGCAGAGATTTTACAAAAGAAAGTATTGGTGGAAGAGCATAAATTGTTGCCAAAGGCTATTGAGCAGGTACTATATAATTTAAAATAAAAAGTTGTAAAAAGCACATAGGAGGATATACAAGTGAAAAGAGCATTGATATCAGTTTTTGATAAAACAGGAATAGTGGAATTTGCAAATTTTTTAATATCGCAAGGGGTGGAGATAATCTCTACAGGTGGAACCTACAGACATTTAAAGGAAAATAATATAGCTGTATTAGATGTAGCAGAAGTAACACAGGCAGAAGAGATGTTAAATGGAAGGGTAAAAACTCTGCACCCAATCATCCATGGGGGTATCTTGGCTGTTAGAGATAATGAGGAGCACATGAAAACTTTAGAGGAGAGAGAAATTACTACAATAGATATGGTAATAGTTAATTTATATCCATTCTTTAAAGAGGTACAAAATGATATTTCATTTGAAGCGAAGGTAGAATTCATAGATATCGGCGGGCCTACAATGCTCAGATCTGCTGCTAAGTCATTTAAAGATGTAGTGGTAATTTCTAATACTTCTGATTACAATGTAGTAAAGGAAGAGATGAAAGCAGGAGAGGTCACTTTCGAAACTAAGAAGAGGCTGGCAGGAAAAGTATTTAATCTGACATCAGCCTATGATGCAGCTATATCTAACTTCTTATTAGAAGGAGAGATGCCGGAATATTTGAGTACATCTTATGTTAAGAAGATGGATTTAAGATATGGTGAAAACCCACATCAAAATTCTGCTTACTATGTATCTACAACTGAAAATGGAGCTATGAAAGATTTTGAACAATTAAATGGAAAGGAGTTATCTTTTAATAATATAAGAGATATGGATGTGGCATGGAAAGTAGCCAATGAATTTGAAGTACCTGCATGCTGTGGTCTGAAACATTCAACACCTTGCGGGGTTGGAATTGCAGAAAATATCTATGATTCATATATGAAGGCATATGACTGTGATCCTATTTCTATATTTGGAGGGATAGTAGCTTTTAACAAGAAGGTAGATGGTAAAACAGCTGAGGAGTTAAAGAAAATATTCTTGGAAATAGTAATTGCTCCTGACTTTACAGAGGAAGCGTTAACAATATTAAAGGCAAAGAAAAACTTAAGAATAATAAAGGCATATCAAAAACCATGTGATAAGATAGAGTATGTAAAGGTAGATGGTGGTATCTTAGTACAGGACAGGGATACTGCATTCTCTGATGATTTTAAAGTAGTAACTGAAAAATCTCCTACAGAATCAGAGATGACAGACTTAGTGTTTGGAATGAAGGTAGTAAAACATGTGAAGTCCAATGCCATAGTAGTAGTAAAAGATGGGATGGCTAAGGGGATAGGAACTGGAGAAACCAATAGAATATGGGCTACAAAACAAGCTATTGAAAGAGCCGGAGATGGTGCAATCTTAGCATCAGATGCATTTTTCCCATTCAGAGATGTAGTGGATGCCTGTGCAGCAGCAAAAATTGGCGGGATAGCCCAGCCTGGTGGATCAATAAGAGATCAAGAATCTATAGATGCATGTAACGAACATGGGATATCTATGGTACTTACAGGGATAAGACATTTTAAACATTAAAAAATAAGTGATAAATAGCTGAACTTTTTTGACACAGAGTTCCACAGAATTAAAAGAGAGGTACACAGAGTTTTTATTTTTTCTCTGTGTCACTCTTTCTCTTCTCGGAGTATCTCTGTGTTCAGGTTTTTATATATGAATTTAGTGTTTATAGAGTTTTAATTAGAATGGAATATTAAGTACGTAATTAGAAACTAATAATCAAAAATAATGACATATATATAAATAAAAAAATATAAAGAAAAGGGAGTAAATTATGAAAATTTTAATTATAGGTAGTGGCGGTCGTGAACATGCTATTGCATGGAAATTTGCTCAAAACAATAAGGTAGAAAAAATATATGTAGCCCCAGGAAATGCCGGGACGGAACTAATGGAAAGATGTGAAAACATAGATCTATCCAATATCGAAGAGATGGTAGAGTTTGCATCAAAGAATAAAGTAGAACTCACCATGGTAGGATCTGAGGAGCTATTAGTAGAAGGAATAGTAGATAAATTTGAAGAAAAAGGATTGATTGTATTTGGTCCAGATAAAAAATCTGCAATCTTAGAGGGAAGCAAAGCCTACTCTAAAGATTTTATGAAAAAATATGGTGTAAAAACAGCTGCCTATGAGATCTTTACCGATTATGATAGTGCTATAAAGTATCTGGATGAGATAGAATACCCGACTGTGGTAAAAGCCAGTGGTTTAGCTGCAGGAAAGGGTGTAATCATAGCTCAAAATAAAGGTGAGGCAGTGGAAGCAGTAAGAGATATGATGTTAGATCATAAATTTAGTGAAGCTGGATCTGAGATAGTTATAGAGGAATTCCTTGTAGGAGTAGAAGCTTCTATCCTGTCTATCACCGATGGTAATACCATAGTACCGTTTATATCCGCTAAGGATCATAAAAAGATCGGTGAAGGAGAAACAGGTTTAAATACAGGAGGGATGGGGGTAATAGCTCCTAATCCATATGTGACATCTGAAATAATGAATGGTTTTATCGATGATATTATGACTCCTACTTTGGAAGGATTAAAGGCAGAGAAGATGAAGTTTAACGGTGTTATATTCTTTGGATTGATGATAACGGAAAAAGGAGTCTACTCATTAGAATATAATATGAGATTGGGAGATCCTGAAACTCAAGCTGTGTTGCCACTTATGGAAAATGATTTCTTAGAAATTTTAGAGATGTGTATAGAGGGGAATTTGGATAAAGTTGAGATGAATTGGAAAGATGCTTCAGCCTGTTGTGTTGTAGGAGTATCTGGGGGATACCCTGAAAGTTATAACAAGGGATATGAGATAGAAGGTATTTCAAATGTAGATGATCTGGTATTTATTGCAGGAGCTAAATTGGAGGAAGACAAACTCTTGACCAATGGTGGACGTGTAATAAATATAGTCAGTTTAGGAGAAAATTTAAAAATCGCTTGTAAAAACACATACAGTTCCATAGATAAGGTAAACTTTGAAGGGATCTATTGTAGGAGAGACATTGGAAAGATAGATGAACTATAGCTCTTATTTGAGAGAGTAAAGAAAGTGAGATAATAATTGATGTAGACAAAAGATGATTTCTGTATTTTACAGGGGTCATCTTTTTATATCTTGATATAGTTTATAAGAGATCTAATGGTAGATGAAAAATATTGATTTATGAGTTTAGAAGGTATATAATTTATAACTTAAATGAAGTATACTTATAAGAGACTGGGTTATTCTATATATTCAGGAGGGCACCAATGAGCAAAAGTCTAGATAAATTCCACGATGAATTAAATAAACTTGAAGAATTGTTATTGCCGCTATACTCAGATCATGCAGAATTATTTGAATATATGGATTCTATTAATAGTTCTAGAGATGTCCATGAAAAAATGAGATCCATTAATAAGGTTCAGAAATATTGTGAGTCACAGTCAAATCTAATAGACCGTGATATTCTCAATCGAGTAGATCATCTAAAAGATCTTTTAAGATAATTTAACGTTTTTATTGTAAAGAATAACTCAGCAGCTTATATTAAAGTTCATATTATTTACACTAGATATTATAATTTTTAAAATTATGATATTTTGATAAAAGAATAAAAAAAATTAAATGGGAAAGTTTTTGAAATGTAGAGGGCCTGAGTTAAGAGGTCTTAATTAAATTTATAATTTGAGGAGATATATGGAAATTCAGAATAATAAAGAATATTTTAATAGCAATGTAGATAAATGGATTGATTATCTAACCGATGATAGAATCTTTGCGATAAAAGAAAGTTTAAAATTAATGAATGTTGATAAGGAAAAGAGTATTTTAGAAATTGGTGCAGGTACGGGGACTTTTTATTCTTTTTTAGATTTTAATAAATCGGAAAACTACCTGGGAGTAGATATCTCAGAACAAATGTTAGGAGAGTTTAAAAAAAGGTTTTCTGAAGCTGAGACCTGCTGTATGAACTTTGAAAAAAAGGTTAATTTAGATAGAAAGTTTGATATTATTGTATTATTTGACAGCATTCCTCATTTTGAAAGATTAGATCTTCTATTTGAAAATGCCGCGGGACTCCTAAACAAGGGAGGAGTTTTTTATATAATACATTCTAAAACAAGAAATCAATTGAAGGAACACCATAAAAAAATAAATTACAGTCTAAATAGAGATGCAATCCCTAACGACATGACCTTGAAAAAAGAGTGTTTAAAATTAAATTTTGAAGATATCGTAATAAAAGATGAAAAATTCTTCTTTTTTAGCTGTCAAAAATAAGTTAATATAATTGAAAAGGCTTCCAAAATTTGGAAGCCTTACTTTTGATATTCCACTTGTTTTTCACTAAACCGTTTTTGTCTTTTTTTCTTTTACCTTTAATTCCTCAAAATAATCTTTCGTTTCTTTTATAATTACTCCACTAAGAGCGATTAAACCAATTAAGTTTGGTATAGCCATAAGTCCATTAACTATATCAGCTACAACCCAAATGAGTTCTAATCTGATAAATGGTCCTATAGCAATCAAGAAAATAAAGATTGCTTTAAAATATTTTATTCCTTTTACACCACAAAGATATACAGTACATCTTTCACCATAGTAATTCCAACCAAGGATTGTAGTGAAGGCAAAGAAAATAATACCAATGTTGACAATAAGACCACCAATACCTCCAAATGTAAGAAGGTTATTAAACGCGGCGTTGGTAACTTCTGCTCCAGCAAGATTTGCATGATTCCAAAATCCAGAAGAAATAAGTACAAGACCTGTCATAGTACAAACTACAATAGTATCAAAGAACGTCCCAGTCATAGAGATTAGTCCTTGTCTTACACAAGAATTTGTTCTTGCAGCAGCAGATGCAATAGGAGCTGATCCTAAACCAGATTCGTTAGAGAAAACTCCCCTAGCTACTCCTGCTTTTAATGCTAGAGCTACTCCTGCACCTGCAAATCCTCCTACAGCAGCATGGCCATTAAATGCGCTACTGATAACTAAATTAAATGCAGCTGCAGTAGCACTTCTATCCATAAGAAGTATTATTGTCGCTCCAAAGACATAAAATAGAGCCATAAATGGAACTACAATCTCTGAAACTCGAGAGATACTTTTGATCCCTCCTACAGTTACAGCAGCTACACTAAGTGTTAACAGTACTGCAACTATTATTCTTGGAACTCCAAATCCCCCACTTACTCCTGTAACGATGGCGTTTACTTGAGCAAAAGTTCCGATCCCGAAGAATGCAACTCCTATTCCAAATACAGCAAAAGATTTTGCTAATATCTTACCAAGCTTTTTATTTTTAAGCCCCCCTTCTAAATAATACATGGGCCCTCCAGCTTGTTGTCCATTCTCATCTTTTGTTCTGTATTTGATGGCTAAAAGTCCCTCTGAATATTTCGTTGCCATTCCAAAGAATGCCGCCATCCACATCCAGAATAATGCTCCTGGTCCTCCTAATCTAATTGCAGTTGCTACTCCTACAATATTTCCAGTACCAATAGTTGCTGCTAGTGCCGTACAAAGTGCAGCAAAACTACTTACGTCTCCCTCACCAGAATCATCGCTATCTTTTACAAAAAGATATTTCAGTGCCAGGGGAAGTTTGAAAATTTGTAGTAATCCCAGTCGAACCGTTAGATAAACACCTGTTCCTACCAATAGTATTAGTAGCGGTGGTCCCCATACAAAGTTATTTATTGCTTGAAAAAAATTAAGTGTATCCATTTTTAGTGCCTCCCTTTTATTTGTAGGGAATTTAATTATATGTACAGAAAAAAACTATATATAAAAATACGTAGTTTCACTGGTATATAATTAAACTCCTCTGTCCCTTTTACCTGAGAGTTTCGCCCGTTAAGGGTTTGCTCCTTCGGTGTCCATTATTTTGGATCTCTCCAGAGGTTCGTCCAGTATAGGTCCCACTTTTATTAAATAAAAGCACCTGAAAGTTTTACTTCTTCGGCGATAATTACTTATCTTCTCCCTATACCTTCAACCGATTTTTAACTTATATATTATACATAATAAAAAATTCTGAAAAAGCAATTTTTTAAGATGAAAATCATATCCATTAAAAGACATCATATGTGGAATATCCCTATGATATTAGCATATATTTTTTTAGAATACAATAGGCAAGTGAAAAAAATCGCGATTAATTTTTTAATTAATAATTAATTTTTTTTAATTAGTAATTAATTACAATGTAATGAAAGTTGAGAAATAGATATAGGAGGATAAATTTCCTTCTTTTTATATTATGAATTATAGAATTAGACTTGGATTATAAAACAATATATAATATTGTTTTATCTAAAAAATAGTTTGATGCGAATAGGTATATAAGAAAAAAAGCAAGATATTATCTTGCTTCTGTTTCATTTGTTTCTGTTTTTTCAACTTCTATTTCTTTTATTTTGATCTTTCTTTTAACATTGGATTTTATTAGTGCTTTACCCATTTTTTACCTTTATTTTTATTCTTACCTTTTATTTTAACAGCTTTTGTTTTTCCTTTCTTCATCTTTACCTCCTAAATTAATAAAAATAAAAACTTCTAGTCTGTAAGTCTTTATAATATATCTTACATTATATCATATATTGTGAGAATAAAACGATGTATTCCGAAGAATCTTATCTATAAAGATGTCATTTGATATTATAGTATTTTTATGATTATTCTCTGGTATAGGTGGTTTAAAGATGAAAACAATGATCAATAAATTGTTTCAATCCTTATGAGCTCTATTATTGCGATGCTATTTGCAAGGGGATTATAAAAAACGCTAAAAGATATTCATTTGATTAAAGGAAGTTAAGAGGAAGGTAGTATATAAAATAAGGGAGAGAGTCGTGGAGGATAAAATATGGATATTGCAAAGATATTTGACTGTAATGCTGAAAGCTGTGTATATAATAAAAATAAACAATGCCATACTCCTGCTATAAATATAGGAGATGATATACCATGTTGCGATACATTTATGGCCGGCTCTAAGAAAGCCGGATTTAATGATGTTTCCGGTGGGGTAGGTTCGTGTAAGGTAGATTCATGTTCTTTTAATAATTCTTTGGAATGTAGTGCATCTGGTATTCATATGTCAGTTGTAGGAAATGAGGTAGACTGCCAAACTTATCGAAAAAAATAATGAACTTCCTCTCCCTTAGCTGCCCCTGAGGCGGCTTTTTTTATAAAGACTTAAAAGATATATCAAAATATAACAGAGGAGGATGATAGATTTGAAACTAATCGATGAAATTAGAGAAATATTGGAAGGTGCCGGCTATGAGTTTTTAGATTCAGGATCGGAAAAAGCGTTGGAACACCCCAAGGAGATCCGGATTCGTTTTGCCAGTAATGAAGCAGTTGAGATAGAGCCTCATATATTTGAAGCAAACGATATAAAAAAATACCTGAAAGAGTTTAAGATTGTAGAGCATGATCCAGATATAATCGATATCAAGACTGGAAAACCCCACAAATCGTATTATTCGATAATTATAGAAAAAAGTAGTTAAAGAGATCAAAAAGATAAGGAATTTTCAACTTGTATCTTTTATTTAAATGTAGTAGCATTAAACTTAGAATATATTAAAGAGGAGATAAGATGAAGATATATGCTGTTAGATTGACTGAGGGTATGGATTTAAAAATTGAGATACAAAAGATAGTTGAAGAAAAGCAAATAAAGGCAGGGATAATACTCTCCTCTGTAGGCTGTATATCAAAGGCAAGATTTAGAGTGGCTGATGGTGTAAGTGTTAAGGGGATTGAGAAAAATTTGGAGATACTTTCATTGAATGGAACTCTGTCTCAGAAGGGTATTCATCTGCATATAAGCTTCAGTGATCTAGATGGGATTAGTTTTGGAGGTCACCTTGTAGAGGGAAATATTATTAATACAACATGTGAATTAGTCATAGGAATATTAGAAGATTATAAGTTTGACCGATGGATGGATTCAAATACAGGTTATGAAGAATTGGTCATTGAAACACAAGAGTCATAATTGACAGAAAGGAAAATAATTGTTAAAATATTATAAATAATTTAACATCGTATAACTCCAATAATATGGTTTGGAGGTTTCTACCAGGTACCTATAATTCCTGATTACGAAGAGGGTCTGTTTATACAGCGTTCTTTGTAATGGGAATTTTTTTATTGCTTAGAAATCTATATATCGGATCAAACAATAGGAGGAATAAGAATGAATTATAAGGAAATGCCAAAAATTGATCTACACTGCCATTTAGATGGAAGTTTAAGAGCTCAAACAGTGTTGGATATAATAAAAAAAAATAGACTGGAATTAACTCAAAATTTGGAAGATATAAAAGAGTGGCTGACAGCTCCCTTAAGCTGCAGTTCGTTGGATGAATATCTTAGATGTTTTGATCTACCAATAGCCGTGATGCAGACCAAAGAAGATTTAGAGAGGGTATCTTTTGAACTTATGGAAGATGCTGCCCTGGAAAATATAAAGTATATAGAGATAAGATTTGCACCTCAGCAGCATACGGAAAATGGATTGACTACAAAAGAGATAATAGAGAGTGTATTATGTGGAATGAGGAGAGCAGAAAAAATATATGATATCAAGGGGAATTACATCTTATCATGTATGAGACACCTGTCAGCTGAATCAGCTATGAAAATAGTGGAGGAAGGAAAACAATTTATAGGACAAGGAGTTGTGGCAGTAGATCTTTGTGGTGGAGAGGTAGCAGGATTTTGTCATAAATTTATTGAGCCTATGAAAAAAGCCAAAGAATATGGGTATAGGATAACTATCCATGCAGGAGAAACAGGCATAGGTGAAAATGTCACTGATGCAATTGAACTTTTAGGAGCAGAGAGAATCGGACATGGGGTATTTATAACTAATAGCAAGGAAGCTTATGATCTGGTAAAGGAAAGGAAGATCCCTTTGGAAATATGTCCTACAAGTAATGTGCAGACTAAGGCTGTAAAAAATTATAGAGAACACCCAATATATGATTTCTATAATGATGAAATTATGATAACATTAAATACAGACAATAGAACTGTATCAGACACTACTATGACTGAGGAATGTGTTCAAATAGAGAAGGCTTTTGAGTTGAAAAAAAGTGAATATATAGATATATATTTAAACAGTATAGAAGCAGCTTTTATTTCAGATGATGAAAAACAAAAGTTAATGGAATATTTAAAATAAAAAAGCAACATTTTGTTGTATTCAGAGAAGCACAATATAATTTTGGATAAATTTTAACCTTTTAAATAAATAGCAAAAATGGATTATTTACTATTATTTCAGAAGAAATGTCTATCTTTCCTCCCATAGTAGTGTCAGCAGAATTATAGTCAGGAATTAAAATAAGTAGAGACAAAGATTGTGGAGGAGTTATGAAAATAAAGAAAATTACTTGCGGAATAATTGCAAATAATAATTATATTTTAATAAAAGGGAATGATTGTTTAATTGTAGATTTAAGCGATTTTGAGAGCATTGATAAGTTTGTAGAAAATTCTAAGTTGAATGTATTGGGGGTTCTTCTAACGCATACCCATTGGGATCATTTGTTAGGAGTGGAGAAATTTGTAGACAAATATAAGGTGCCTGTCTATCTGAGCTCTAATCGACCTAACTATATAATGGATGCCAACTTTGATTATACTATAAAAAAATATGGAATAAGAACGAGATTTGATATAGATAAGATAGATATCAGATACCTAGATGAGGGAAAGCAAAAAATAGAAAACTTTGAATTTTTTGTAATAGATACTCCGGGACATACTACTTGTTCAATTGTGTATTATTTTTTAGCAGAGAAAGCCATGTTTACAGGGGATTTTTTGTTCAAAAAAACTATAGGTATAACTAATACACAACTGAGTAATAAGGAACAGATGAAGGAAAGCTTAAAAAAAATCAAAACTTATCCTGATGATGTTGCTGTCTATCCAGGACATGGTGAAGATACAAACTTAAAATATGAAAAGATTCATAATAGGTATTTGAATAGATAGATATAATAACAAAGTAAATAAAATTAGGAGTAGTCTAAGACTACTCCTAATTTTATTTACTTTAATAACCTACAATCCTGTAAGACAAATAATTTTAAACAATTTTTTATGTATTTGATAGCTCTGTTACATAAAACTTTACGTTTATAGATGTTTTCAGGTTTTGTAGCTTCTTCTAAAAGACCCTTGTAGATAAGCACCTGCATATCATTGATAGTGGTTATGTTACTCGGAGAAATTAATTTTTTTCGAGCTGTCTTTATCAAAAGGATCTTATTTCTCTCATAGATATCTAATTTCAAGATCATACGATGAAACTTTGCAAAGGATGTTGTTATCTCCTCTGGGTAGATCTTATAGAATTCCTTTATCTCGTAGTAATTTTCAAAATCTTTTCTGTTAAAATCTAAATTAGAAAAAAATATAGATTTGTATATCTCTGGTCTTTCAAATGAGCATTTACAGAAAAACTCCCAAATGAGGATAGATTCCTCCAATGGGTTTTCAGCTTCTTCAGTATAGGCGTCTAATCCAGTGATATATTCATTTAAAAATTTCATACAAGCTAAAAGAATTAAATGATCTAAATTCTTAAAGTATGTATAGAGGGTCGCACTGTTGTAGCCTGTAATCTTGGCAACTTTTCTTATACTAACCTCTTCTAAGCCCTCTTCTTGAATAATAGTCATGGTAGCATCTATAAAAAGTCGTTTTACATTTAATTTTCGTTCTAGTCTGGTCATCTTTTCCTTCTCTCCTGTAAATTAATCTAGTTATTAACTAAGTATATAATAAAAACGCCAAAAACAAAATAATTTATTTTTTTATTTTAATTGAAGAAAACTATGGACTTTATAAAAAAATGAAATGAATTTCACAAGCGTGATGAAAAGTTAGTATGGTAGAGGTAATGTATTTATGTAGTCATATTTATAATCTCTAAAATTTCATTCCTATATATTATAAAAAGTGAATGCATTCAGTTTACAAGAGTTGAAACGTTACACAAGGTTTCAAAAACGAATCTTTTTTTATTTTTTATTTTTTTCAATAAAAACGTCACGTTCAGAAAGAGATTGATAAAAAAATAACTTTTATTTAAAAAAAAGAGTTGACTTATAGAATTTTATAGGTTATAAATTACGTATAGAAGAAATTAATCGCGATTAGAAAATAATCTTGGTTACTAAAATAACCTATACGATTAATTAACCTTGATTAAAAAAAAACGAAAAAGAGGTGAAGTAATGAAACTTGAATTGGGAAATTTTTATGTTAAAGATGTTAAGTTTGGGGATACTACAGCTTATGCGAATGGTATTCTTACAATTAACAAAGATGAAGCCTTGGCTTATGTTATGGAAGATGAGCATATTACCGAAGCAGATATCGTTATCGCTAGACCTGGTGAAAACAAGAGAATTGTTCCTGTAAAGGAAGCTGTTGAACCTAGATGTAGAGTAAATGGAAATCCAGTATTTCCAGGTGTAACAGGTGGGATGACTCCTGCAGGTAATGGAAGAACGCATGCACTTAAGAATACAAGTGTATTAGCAGTAGGAAAGCACTGGGGAAGTTTTGGAGACGGAATGATAGATATGAGTGGAGAAGGAGCAGATTTAACTTATTTCTCTAAACTAATCAATGTTTGTCTTGTAGCTAACACAGATGAGGAATTTGAAAGATATGAGCAACAAAAGAAAAATAAAGCTCTTAGATGGGGTGCAATGAGACTTTCTGAATATTTAGGTAATGCAGTTAAAGAAATGGAACCTGAAGAAATAGAAGAGTTTGAATTACAACCAATCATTAAAAGAGATGAAAAAATAAAAGCACTTCCAGCAGTTGTATATGTAATGCAACCACAATCACAAATGGAAGAATCTGGATACAATGACTTAGTATATGGATGGGATGCAAATAGAATGGTTCCAACTTTCATGAATCCAAATGAAATTTTAGATGGAGCAATCATCAGTGGTTCATTCATGCCTTGTTCATCTAAATGGTCTACATATGACATGCAAAATTGTCCTACAATCAAAGAGTTATACAAAGCACATGGAGAAACTATTAACTTCTTAGGAGTTATCATGTCTAACTTAAATGTAGCAATGGAGCAAAAAGAAAGAGCAGCAGCATTCGTAGCTCAAATGGCTAAGTCATTAGGTGCAGATGGAGCTATCTTAGCAGAAGAAGGATACGGAAACCCAGATGCTGACTTTATTGCATGTTTTGATGCTTTAGAAGATGTAGGTGTAAAAACTGTAGGAATCACTAATGAGTGTACTGGTAGAGACGGTCAATCTCAACCATTAGTTGTACTAAGTGAAAAAGCTAATGCAATTGTTTCTTGTGGAAATGTATCACAATTAATTAAATTACCACCAATGGAAGAAGTAATCGGTGAATTAGCAGCATTAGGTAGAGATGGTTTAGCTGGTGGATGGGAAGGCGACGAGAAATTAGGTCCTTCAGTTAGAGAAGACGGTTCAGTTATTTTAGAAAATAACTCAATGTTCTGTGGAGATCAAGTACTTGGATGGTCTCAAAAAACAATGAAAGAATATTAAGGAGGATTAATCAGTATGAAAAAAGCAATTTTATATATAAATCAATTTTTCGCTGGAATTGGTGGGGAAGAAAAAGCCGATCATGCTCCAGAAATTAAAGAAGGATTAGTAGGTCCTTCACTAGCATTAGACTCAGCATTAAAAAATGCAGAAGTAACTCATACAGTAATTTGTGGAGATAACTTCATGGGTTCTAATCAAGATGAAGCAGTTGAAAGAATTTTAGCATTCTTAGAAGATAAAGAATTTGATATCTTCTTCGCAGGACCATCTTTCCAAGCAGGAAGATACGGAAACGCTTGTGGAGTAATCTGTAAAGCTGTTAAAGAAAAATTTGGAGTTCCTGTAATTTCATCTATGCATGTTGAAAATCCAGGAGTAAACATGTTTAAAAAAGAAGTTGTTATTTTCCCAGGTGGTAGAAGTGCCGCTGCAATGAGAAAAGACACTAAGAAAATGGCTGCTTATGCAGACAAAGTTTTAGCTGGAGAAAAAATTGGAACAGCTGAAGAAGAAGGATTCTACGTAAGAGGAATCAGACATCAAGTAATTGACTTTACAATGGAACCAGCAGCAGTTAGAGGAGTTAAAATGCTTCTTAAAAAATTAGCTGGAGAAGAATATGTAACTGAGTTACCTATTCCAAAAAGTGATAGAGTAGAGATAGCAGCACCTGTTAAAGATCTATCAACTTCAAAAATAGCAATAGTTACTACAGGTGGAATAGTACCAGTAGCAAATCCAGATAGAATTCAATCTGCATCAGCTACAAGATGGGGAATGTATGATGTAAGTGAAATGCCAAGATTAGAAGCTGGAGTATTTAAAACTATCCATGCAGGTTATGATCCAGCAGCAGCAGACGCAGATCCTAACGTATGTGTACCTTTAGATGCACTAAGAGCATATGAGACTGAGGGGAAAATTGGAAGTTTAGATACACATTTCTATACTACAGTTGGAACTGGAACTACAGAAGCAGAAGCATCTAGAATGGCTGAAGAAATGGTACCATTCTTAAAAGAACACGGTGTTGACGCCGTTATCATGACTTCTACATGAGGTACTTGTACTCGTTGTGGAACAACGATGGTAAAAGAAATAGAAAAAGCTGGTTTCCCAATTGTACAAATGGCAAACTTAGTACCGGTTGCGAAAACAGTAGGTGCCAATAAGATAGTTCCTACAATTTCAATTCCTTACCCACTAGGAGATCCTAATACTTCTAAAGAAGAACAATGGAAGTTAAGATATCATAGAGTTGGAGTGGCGTTAGACGCTCTTGCTACTGACATTGAAGATCAAACAGTATTTGAAGTTAAGTTTTAATTCATAGGGGAGCAAGTATGCTCCCCTATTAAGCTATTTAATCGACAAAAGGGGGATTTATGAAAGCGGATACAGGTGTAATTAAAGAAACTAATATAAAAAAAAGTGATGCAACATTTTACATATCTATAGGCTTAACTTTAGCGATTGTATTATGGGGGCTAGTTTTACCTGCTAGTTTTGAAAAGGCAGGAAATGCAACTTTTGGGTATCTTGTGAATAATTTCGGATGGTTATATACTATCTCGATGTCATCATTTGTTGCCTTTTGTGCTTATTTAGCATTCAGTAAATATGGATCGATAAAATTAGGTCCTGACAATTCTAAACCAGAATATACTCTAATATCATGGTTTGCTATGCTCTTTTCAGCAGGAATGGGTATAGGACTAGTATTCTGGGGAGCAGCGGAACCTATGAATTTCTATGTTAATCCAATTATAGGGATTGAGGGAGGAACACCTAGGGCAGCAGCATTTGCTATGCAGCATTCATTTATGCATTGGGGTCTTCATCCATGGGCTAACTATTCAGTATTAGCTTTAGCTATGGCTTATATGCAGTTTAGAAAAGGAAAACCAGCTCTTGTAAGTAGTGTATTTATTCCAATTGTGGGAGAAAAAGCTACTAAGTCATGGTTCGGAAAGATGATCGATGTATTTGCAATTTTTGCAACTGTTGCAGGAGTAGCTACATCTTTAGGTCTTGGAACTTATCAAATAAATAGTGGTTTGAATTATTTATTTGGTGTACCAGAAAATAGTATGGTTCAAATTATAATCGTAGGTGTAATAACTGCTATCTTTATGCTTTCTGCAATGGCAGGAGTAGACAAAGGAATGAAATTCATATCTAACTTAAATGTAGGAGTAATCCTTTTAATGTTAGTTGTTTGTTTCTTAGTAGGACCTACACTATTAATATTAAAAGTATTTGTTGAATCTTTAGGTAACTATATGGGTGGATTTGTAACTGCCAGTTTTGAGATGGGAACATTTACAAACGATTCTTGGTATGGATCTTGGACAGTATTCTACTGGGCATGGTGGATAGCATGGGCTCCATTTGTAGGAAGTTTTATAGCTAGAATATCTAAAGGAAGAACTATCAGAGAATTTATTACAGGAGTATTGTTAGCTCCTACATTAGCTTCATTTATCTGGTTTTCAGTATTTGGAAGTATGGGATTAGCACAAGGATTAGATCTTGCGAAAGAAGCAATAGCATCTACTCCTACAGCATTATTTGTAGTGTTAAGTAAATATCCAATGGGAATGGTTGTATCGATAATCGCAGTAATTTTATTATGTACTTTCTTTATTACTTCGGCAGATGCTGCTACATTCGTATTAGGTATGTTAAGTTCTAAGGGAGATTTAAATCCACCTGTTGGAAAAAAACTTCTTTGGGGTGGAATTCAATCTGGATTAGCATTAGCTCTAATGTTAGCAAGTGCTAACGGACTTAAGATGTTACAGACAATATCTCTGGTCGCCGCCTTCCCGTTTGTATTCATAATGATCTTTGCTATGATTTCATTGATGAGATCATTGAAAGCTGAGAAGAATTGGAACAAAGAAGAAGTGGCGGAGACAGAAGAAGTAGAAACAGAACAAATAATAGAAGCATAAAAAATAAAAAAAGATTGATATAATATTAAAAATGGAATAGAATGAACGGGAGGATACAACAATGTCAAAAATATACGACCTTATAGTAGTAGGAGCAGGGCCAGCAGGATTATCTGCAGCTCTATATGCAGGAAGATCAAAATTATCTACATTAGTATTGGAAAAAAGTAAAACAGGTGGACAGATTGTTATAACTCATGAAGTAGCAAACTATCCTGGATCTGTAAGAGAAGCTACAGGACCATCTCTAATTGCTAGAATGGTAGAGCAAGTTACAGAATTCGGTGCAGAGATCAAAGCTGACGATGTAATAGATGTAGATTTTTCTGGAGACATCAAAATAGTTAAAGGTGACAAAGAAGAGTATAAAGCTAAGTCAGTTATTATAGCAACTGGAGCTACACCTAGAAAGATGGGTTGTCCTGGAGAAGCTGAATTTACTGGTAAGGGAGTTTCATATTGTGCTACATGTGACGCTGACTTCTTTGAAGATTTCGAAGTATTCGTAATCGGTGGAGGAGACACAGCTGTTGAAGAAGCAATGTATCTAACTAAATTTGCTAGAAAAGTAACTATAGTACATAGAAGAGATGAATTAAGAGCAGCTAAATCTATTCAAGAAAAGGCGTTTAAAAATGACAAGTTAGCATTTATGTGGGATTCAACAGTTGAAGAATTAAAAGGTGACGGAATATTAGAAACAGCAGTATTCAGAAACTTAAAAACTGGAGAATTAACAGAGTACAAAGCAGATGAAGAAGATGGAACATTTGGATTATTCGCATTTGTTGGTTATGTACCACATTCAGATACATTCAAAGGTCATATAGAAATGGATGACTGGGGATATATCAAAACTGACGATGAAATGAGAACAAATGTAGAAGGAGTATTTGCAGCAGGAGATATTAGACCTAAAGCACTTAGACAAGTAGTAACAGCTACTGCTGATGGAGCAATCGCAGCAACGTTAGCTGAAAAATATATGGAAGAAAAATTTTAAGGAGGATCAATTTATGTTAATCGTAGATAAGGGAACATTCGAAGAAGAAGTACTAAATGCAGAAGGTTATGTATTAGTAGACTATTATAGTGATGGGTGTGTACCATGCCAAGCATTATTACCTGAATTAGAAGTAATAGCTGAAAAAAATGCTGATAAAGCTAAATTCGTAAAATTAAACACAAGTAAAGCAAGAAGAATGGCAATAAAGCAAAAAGTATTAGGATTACCTACAATCACTTTATATAAAGGTGGAGAAAAAGTAGCAGAATTAACAAAAGACGATGCAACAGCAAAAAACATTGAAACTATGTTAGCAGAAAACATTAAGTAACAATAATATATCGATCTTTTATAGATTGATAATTATTATACAAATAATTTAAGAATCAAAAAGAAATATTATTTTTATGGGACTAATGTATTCACTTTAAAAGTATTAGTAAAATATTAGGAGGAAATAATTATGTTCGAAAATAAAAAGTTAATAATAGTAGGAGATAGAGACGGTGTACCTGGAGAAGCTATAAAAGCTTGTGCAGAAACAATCCCTTCAGTAGAGGTAATATTTGCTTCTACAGAATGTTTTGTCTGAACGGCAGCAGGAGCAATGGATTTAGAGAATCAAAAAAGAATTAAAGATTTCGCAACTGAATATGGAGCAGAAAACTTAGTAGTTATATTAGGAGCAGCAGAAGCAGAGGCATCTGGATTAGCTGCAGAAACAGTAACAATGGGAGACCCTACATTCTCAGGAGTACTAGCTAACGAAGCGTTAGGATTATCAGTATTCCACGTATTAGAAGATCAATTCAAAGGTTCTGTAAATGAAGAAGTATTTGAAGAGCAAGTAGGAATGATGGAAATGGTATTAGAAGTAGAAGAAATCGTAGAAGAAATGAACGAAATCAGAGGAGAAGGTTGTAAATACCTTTAATTTCTCGCAAAACTTGTAATAGCTAAACCAGCAACAAAAAATAACTAAAAAAACTAAGAAATCATATTCAAAACCGTGTCTTATGCGAGGCACACAACAAATCTTTAATCAAAAATAATTCTCGAAAAATCCATTGAACACATGGCTCAGGATGAGCCTATATAATAGTAACAAAATAATTTTTCCTTATTAATAAAAATTGAGGTAAGAATTATCGGCAACAAATTTAAATAAAAAAAAATCCTATAAAAATAATAATAACTTTCTTAGATTATTAAAATCAATAAATCTTCTAATTGAAAAATATAGAAGATAAAAAACAAAATAAATAAACCTAAATAAGGGGAAGAGTTATTGTCTCTTTCCCTTATTTTTATTAATAGTGATATAAATATATAATAAAAATCGGAGGAATAAAAGATGAATTTTGCAGTTTTAAAAGGAGCAGCATATTGTTTAGTGCATACTCCAGACATGATCTTACACAATGGAACTACACAAACAGTTGAAAAACATACTAACCCGGATTCTGAATATTTAAAAAATATCAGAGACAGCTACAGAACTTATGAAGAAGTAGTAAACTACGGACCTAACCAAACTTACATTGGAAATATGACTCCTGAAAAATTAAAAGAAGTTGGAATGCCATTCGTAGGTAAAAATATTGAAGGTTCTTCAAATAAAGGTAAATTCGGAGAGATCTTAGCTCAAAAAGAATTTATCGTAATGGTAAAATTAGCTGACGTTTTCGACTTAGTATTATTAGAAACAGCATTCTTAGCTGACGCAGTAGAAGCATATAGAAACTATGAGTTCTATTCTGAAGCTGACGAAGCTCAATTAAGCAAAGGTCATGATTTCTCTGTAATCGAAGCTTTAGTAAATGAAGAGGGAGCAGAAGGGTTATACCATGAAGATAAATTAGTTGGATGTGTAAAAAGAGCTCATGATGTAGACTCTAACTTAAGTTCTCATGTAATTTTTGAAAACTTAGTTGTAAAAGCATCTGGAATCTTAGCATTTAAAAACTTAATTGCAAGAAACAACATCGATCCTACAACTATCGACTATGTAATCGAATGTTCAGAAGAAGCTTGTGGAGATATGAACCAAAGAGGTGGAGGAAACTTCGCTAAAGCTATCGCAGAAGCATCTGGAGCAGTAAATGCAACTGGATCAGACCTTAGAGGATTCTGTGCAGCACCTACTCATTCATTAATAAACGCAGCATCATTAGTAAAAGCTGGAACGTACAAGAACGTTGTAGTAGTTGCAGGTGGAGCTACAGCAAAATTAGGAATGAACGGTAAAGACCATGTTAAAAAAGACTTACCTATCTTAGAGGATACATTAGGAGCATTCGCTATCTTAATCTCTGAAAATGACGGAGTTAGTCCAGTAATCAACACTGATTTCGTAGGTAGACATACTGTAGGAACAGGATCTTCACCTCAAGCAGTTATCTCATCATTAGTAATCGAGCCATTAGAAAGAGCTGGATTAAAAATTACAGATGTAGATAAGTACTCAGTAGAGATGCAAAATCCAGATGTTACAAAACCAGCAGGAGCAGGAGATGTACCAGAAGGAAACTACAAGATGATCGGAGCTTGTGGAGTTAAGAAAGGACATATCGAAAAGAAAGCTATGAAAGATTTCGTTGTAAATAACGGAATGGTTGGATGGGCACCTACACAAGGTCATATCCCTTCAGGAGTACCTTACTTAGGATTTGCTATGGATGAATTAACTACAGGTGAATTAAACAGAGTAATGGTAGTAGGAAAAGGATCATTATTCTTAGGAAGAATGACTAACTTATTCGATGGTGTATCTATCATGGTAGAGAGAAACACAGGTGTTACAGAGGAAGCAGGAAAAGTTTCTAAAGATGAAATCAATACAATGATTGCAGAAGCTATGAAAAACTTTGCCTCTCAATTCTTAGGTTAAGGGGGTTAGTTATATGTCTTTAGATATTAAACAAATGATAGGTGAAACTTTTTTAGATATAGCCAATGCCATGGAAACAGGGTCATTTGGTAAAAGAATCTGTGTAGGAATAACTACAATAGGTAGTGAGCACGGAATAGAAAACATCGTTAAAGGTGCTGAAAAAGCAGCTTTAAGTGGTGACTTTGATGTAGTTTTAATCGGACCTAAAGTAGAGACAACTTTAAGAGTTGTAGAAGCTAATACAGAAGCAGAAGCGCATAAAAGAATGGAAGAATTAATCGACTCAAAAGAGATCAATTCAGCTGTAACTATGCACTACAGTTTCCCAATAGGAACTTCTACAATTGGTAGAGTAGTAACTCCTGCTTTTGGAAATGACATGTTAATAGGAACTACTACAGGAACATCAGCTACTAACAGAACAGAAGCTATGTTTAAGAACTCACTTTATGGAATAGCAACAGCTAAAGCAATTGGAATAGCTAATCCTACTGTTGGAATCTTAAATGTAGACAGCTCAAGAGCTGTAGAAAGATCTCTTAGAAAATTAGCTGACAATGGTTACGCAATCAACTTTGGTGAATCTAGAAGAGCAGATGGTGGAACAATCATGAGAGGAAATGACCTTTTAATGGGATCATCAGATGTAATGGTAACAGACAGTTTAACAGGAAATATTCTTATGAAGATGTTTTCTTCTTACTCAACAGGTGGATCTTATGAAGCAAGCGGATACGGATATGGTCCAGGAGTATCATTTGATATGAAGAGAACTATATTAATATTATCTAGAGCATCAGGAGTACCTGTAGTAGAAGGAGCAATAAAATATGCTGCACTATTAGGGAAAAATGATCTTACTGCAATAGTAAGCAAAGAATATGAGATGATAAAAAAAGCAGGATACGAAGATATCTTAGCTAGTTTTGTTGAAGCGCCTAAAAAGCCAGTAGAAGAATTTGTAAAACCAGAAAAAGAAGTAGTAACAGCGCAAGTATCAGGAATAGATATTATGGACTTAGATGATGCAGCATTAGAACTTATGAGAAATGGGATCTATGCAGAAGCAGGAATGGGTTGTACAGGACCGATCATCTTAGTTAATGATGCTAACAAAGAGAAAGCAATTGTTATCTTAGGAGAAAATGAATATATTGCAGTAGAAAAAACTAGTTGCTAATATTTAATCTCCGTGAAATGAACTGCAACTATTAGACCAGTGTATAATCTAAAAAGGAGGCATCAATTTATTGATGTCTCCTTTTTTAGTTGTCTTAGACTATAGATTTTAAAGGTATTTATACATCTTTATTTCTTAATATTAAAAATAAACTTGCTTTTTTCTGATTTATAGGGAATAATCTGAGTAATTAAACTTCCCCAAGTTTAATTATTGTATGTGTATGTTTTGTAAAAGCCTTAACTTTCGAAGTTAAGGCTTTTACTATTTATTGGTTCTTATTCTGACCCTGTAGCTAGTCTATTTTCTACATATTTAATTACTACTTCTTAGCAGTAATATTTTTACTGACAGCCATTGTATGTTTATCTAATGAAATTTTCTAAATAGAAATATCTAAGATAAAAAAAAGTCAAAAAACTGTACATTTTTTTTGACTTTTTGTATTTTTTATAGTAATAAAGGTAATAGTATTAATATTTCTTCAAACCAAATATTAATATCACATCTTTAGTTAGAAGTTCTCGTTGACTTTACGGGGACTTCTACTTTTTTTTAGAAAACTTATTCTTATCTACTAAAATTACTCCCGAACTCTTCCCTCTGAAATTAGGGAGGGTAATGAAAAAAATATTGAAAGGACTCTTTCTTAATCTTAAGATATCATTACGGGATCTTTTTAAGTCCCTATTTTATGTGCTATACTCTTATTAGATGGGGATAAGGGGGGCTTAGTATTAAAATAAAAATAAATCAAGCATTAAGAAAATTAACTGAAGAATATACTCTAGATATCGGTTTTGATACCCAAATTATGACAGATATTAATGTTATAAAAGCTAGTCTTTATTATTCCACTTCAAGTGGAAACTTAGTCCTATCTAATGGTTATAGCCATATAGATGACTATGTAAATATTTCTAAACACACAGAAAATGCAATTGTTGATGCAATAAAAAATATTGATATAACTTTGATAAAGTAATTGAAATCCCCCATCTAACTTCTCTATCACTCAGAAACAAAGCTTTTTTACATTTTTTGATAGTTTTTTTCTCCGTCTTTTCGGCATTTTTTATTATATTAAAAGAGTACTAAAAAAAGAACATTAAGTACTCTTTTCTCTAATAAAACTCTGTTTGCATTGGTTTTTAGATAATATTCAATATTAATTTTTTATTACTATCTTTAAGTTGTAAAACCAAGAAATTAAGTTAGAGAGTTTAGAAATATATTAAGTTTTATCCTAATTTTTAGGAGGGAGCATGGTGCGTCAGTATGCCCGACGCTTACCTCCTATTAAAGAATAATAAGCAATTAGAGGTAGCTGGTACATAGCTTTAAAAAATTCTTTGAATAAAAGTATATATATTTTTCTATTAATTCATACATAGCTTCCTTCCAAGATGAAATATATTTTATTATACCATAAAATAATGAGAGTGGATAAAATCCAAAAAAAATGCAAAAAAATAGTAAAAATACTAAATAGAAGGACACTAAAAATTTATAGTGTCCTTTTTAATATTGACTTTTGAGAAAGCTAATTGTTTACTAAAAAAGTGTTAAAATTGAATAAATAATGTGGTATAATTTAATATATTCCCTTACTAATTAGTAAGGGAATTTTAATAATGATTATCGGGGGGCATAACAGAGTGAAAAAAATAATGTGGTATACGATAAGATGGTTTAAATATTATATATTAAATCCTCATTATGAAAAATTTTATGGAAATTTTGAAAACTATTGTAAACAGCGAAAAATGTATGAAAAAAAGCATAATATTAAATAATAATAAAAAAAGGTTGAATTTTTTTCGACTTTTTTTTGTTATTATAAATTAATTTGAAAACTACTTGATCTCTTAAGTTTGATTTTATTAGTATTCTAAATGAAAGTTAAAGAGATTATCAAATTTCATTTTTTAAGAGTTCTTAATTTAAATTTAAATTAATTTAATTATTTTTGAAGGATTCCCTTACTATTATATATATATATAGAATAGTAAGGGAATTAAGATATAGTTTTGGGAGGGAGGAAATGAAAAAACTAAGATGGTATTTGATAAGATGGTATAAATATTATATATTAAATCCCCATTATGAAAAATTTTATGGGAGTTTTGAAAATTATTGTAAACGGCGAAAAATACATGAGAGAAAACATCATATTAAATAGTAAAGAAGAGTAATCGATTTTTTTTAGTCTTGGGATGTTAAATAATCGCGGACAAAATTTAAAGAAAACTGAAAACAAAAAAATAAATGATACTAAATAAACGGACGCTAAATTTATAGCGTCCGTCTAAGGTTAATTTTATTGGCATTATAAATGAAAGTTACAAAAGAAGTAAAAAGTAACATTAAAATATGCTAAATAACTCTAAAATACAGGAATCATTAGTGTATTTGATTTATTCTATTATATAAAAAGATATACTAAAAATCTTCCTTTTATAATTTTCTAGATAGTAAAAAATAAGCAGGCTAAAAGCCCGCTTATTTAATCTAACTATTGTGTTCTATTGATATCTAGCTTCGGCAAGTATAAGACCTAATTTGTAACCAGCACTAATTTTTGTTAAGTCAAGATATAAATCTACTTCTATTTCTTTTTGACCACCATATAAATATACACCTTGAGTAGCAGTCATAGCTCCGCCACCTAAACCAACAGTTTTAACAGGGAAGAATCCATTATGACCTTTAATAGTAGCTTTTGAATTACCAGGTTTAACGTCATCAAATAATTGACCAACAAATTTAAATGTAACTTCTGCAGGTCCTTCACCTTTAATTCTAAAACCAATGTCACCTATTTCCATTTTATCTCCTCTAACTGCTTCAGTGTATAATAAGTCTATTTCAGATTCAATTTTAATAGGTTCTAATACTTTAACTTTAACTAAAGTAAGAGTATGATCTTCCCAACCTCTACCTTTGTCTCTGAATATATTAGCAGCTTTAGCTTTATGTACTTGATTATCATTAGTAGTAATATCTTGCATGTAGTTTATATCTCCTGAATCATTGTTAGCTTCAAGAGTAATAAAACCAGGATACATACTGTCAATAATTCCAACGTTCATAGAGAATCCTTCAGATACTGCAAATGCAGTTGTTCCTACAGCTAATATGGCAGCAATCAATAATAATTTTTTCATCTTTCCCACCTCCGAAATTAAAAAGACAATAAGCTTTTAACTTCAGCATTTCCATTGATGTTCTCTTGCTTTACATACAGATTATTCCCTAAGCACAATAGAAAATCTAATGCACAATTCCCACTTGATTCATTTTGACTATCAAACTAATTGTTTTGTTTATTTAATAGAAGTGAATATTTGGGTGAGGATATTCAAAAAAAATTTAAACTTTTTCAAAAAAAATGACTTCCTCATTGAAAGTCATTTCTTCTAAATATTCTTTTACTCTATTTTTTTTATTTTCAAAACAATTCTCTTATTGAATTAGCTCTCCTAAAAATTTTAAATTGAAATAATTTTGTCTTATGATTCCATGGATCTACTTTAAATTCTAATCCTTTTCCTTGTATTTTGAATCCTCCAAACCCAGCGATATCTTATATTTATCCAGCTCACTATCGATCTGATCATTAGAGGTTAAATTAATGTTTCCATTATGTTTGGATTCCTTTAATCCTTCAGCAAAATCACTGAGTACCTTATAAGCTATGTTCCTAGCTTTTACTCCTCCTGTTTCTTCAATTGCATTTCCAACTTTTTTTCCTGTTGTTCTCACTAATGGGGAAGGTAAAATTAATAATACTATACCCAATAATGTGCTCAATACAAATGGATGTAAAAATATTTCTTTCATGTTTCACTCTCCTTATATTTCTTTATACGCTATTTCATAATTTTGAGGAACGACTTTTACGATTGGGCTTGGCCAACTGCAGAATAAATTCCTTTCCGACATCCTTCTTCTGAGTAATCCTTTGGATCTTTTGCCTGCTGCCTTGGACCATAAATTAAAAATTTTGCAAGCACCTATAAAATTCCTACCATTTACCAATTGGACTATATCAGATTTCCTAAAACTAGATCCTCCAATATTGTAACAAAGGGAGACTAGAGCATCATATTGATTTTGATTTATTTTTTTTATCATTATAACCTTTTTGACAACATTTTCATATATTTTTAATTGTTTTATTAGTTCTAAATCAGCTACTTTTAAGGTCATAATATCGCCTTTCTTAATTTTTACACCATTGACTCTAGTAAATCCCCAACCAATAGTCCAAACGTCTGCAGGACACTTATATGCCTTCATTTCATAACTTTCAAAATGCTTTATGAGCTCTATTCCTTGTTTAGATATTTTCATTTATCCCTCCTTTTTAGCCTTTAAATATCCTTCTATTTCAGATAGCTTCATCATGAGTTTATTAAACTCTTCCCTGCTTACTTTTTCAGATAATTTAATTTTGATTTCTTCTACTTCTCTTTCAATACGATCTATTCGATCACTCCCTTTATCAACTCTTTTAAAGACTCTCTCCCAAAGAGGTTTAGCTAAATTAATTGCTAGTAAGCCTCCTATTATCCAATTAGCAGCTATAGCTGTATCTGGGAACATAATACCTCCTATTTAAATTAAAGTAAGTTCTTGAGAAGTATCAGCATGAAGCTGTAATAACTTTACTATTTCAGGATCTGGTTTAATTATTTTCATCCCTAGTTTTTCTCTAGAATCTAACCTCGTTTGTCTATTTTCTAAATCAGTTTCGATTGCTTTAATCCTATTATTTATACTATCGATCTCACTTTGTTTATCATAGATCCAGATATTAGCGTTCCAGGTATAAAATTCTCCAGGAGAGGGAATAGTTTTTATCATATTATCTTCTAAGATTTCACCAATTCCAAGGATTTTATACCCTTTTTCTATTTGCTCTCTATCGTTTAGAAAGTATAGAGTAAAATCAGATTGAATAGTATATGGTTCTACTAATTCTCCCTCGTATACAAAATGGATCTCTGGATCATAGTCATATGGGAATGCTTTTTCATATTTCCCATCAATTCTATTCTCATCCAAAGAAACAGATTTTATATGTTTTTCTTTGGCTTCCTCCCATGTAGGAGCTGGCTCTTTTTTAAATAAGTTATATTTCATTTTTCACCTCACTTTTTTATCTACCGACTAAAACAAATTTAGAATTGTTTTGTAAAAGTAATCTCTGCAATATAATCACTTGAAGTTCCTAATAATCTATTAACTATGTAGTTCCTTCCATCTGTTGTAACCTTATATCCTTGTATGAAATGTACAACTGAACCCATGTCTTGAAAAGACACCTTACAGTTATTTCTTGTGAATCCTGTTGGATAAGGAATACTAATTAACTTTTGAAAATCACTCCCACTCACTTTTACTACTTTTGTTAAATTCTCTATTTGTTCTGTATTATTCTGTATTGCATTTTTATTTGTGTTAGCTAAACCAAGAGCTTCTAGACCCTTATCATAAGCTATTTTCACCGCTAGTGCTGAAGCTACCAAAACTTTACTTGTTGAATTGACTAAATGAGTTATATTAAGATTAAACCCACTATTTTTAATGAATTTAGGCTCTTTCTCACTTGCTAAAGTGTAAGCCTGGTTAGCTTTTGTCTGTGCCGAATTTGCTGTATTTTGAGCTGATGTAGCTTTAGTTAGTGCTGCTGCTCCTTTATCATAAGCAATTTTTACAGCATATGCTGAAGCTACTAAAATTTTACTTGTTGAACTAATTACATGAGAAAAACTTCTATTAAAAGCATCTTTTTTAGTAAATGCAGGCTCTCCTCCTAGATCACTAGCCCTTTTATCTCCTTCCATTACTGTTCCGGTAATAGTTCCAAATGATTTGTTAAAAGCGTCATTCTTATTAAACTTATCTTCTTTAGTTGCTAGACCTTCTACAAGGTCTTTTATGGTAGCATAGACATTACTTTGATCTATAACCGCATTGATAGTTGCTGCACTTGAAATATAGGTAATAATGTCTTCTACTGATTCTATGACCCCACTGGATTCATTGGGAATTAAATTTGGTGTGTCTGTATTGCAATATGAATAAAGGATCTCAACTCCATCTTCTCCCCTGGCATAAACTCCTACTTCTCTTAAATATGTATCTTCTATAAAACCCTTATTATTAAAGGATATCCTTATCCTATATCCTCCATTAGGTAGTTTGGATGAACTGGTAATACTTAAAATTTTAAAACTATCTATTAGAGAAGTTAAAGCTTCTTTATCTGTTCCTAGAGGAAGGATCCCTTTCCCAATTTCGACCTTAGTAAAGACTATAGCTTCTCCTAAGATAGCTCTAGCTAATAGTTCTTTCCCTTTGTTGGTTAGGACTGTACCTGTATATTTAGCCATTTCTTCCTCCTAAATATTTTTCGAAATCTGAAGCTACATTAGGATCTAATGGAATAACCTCATAAAGTGATGAATGAAAAACAGTTCCTGAGTAGTTTGTCCCTTCCCATTGGCTGCTGACTATAATTCCATCTAGGGAACTCCTTTCATTTTTAGTCATATTAATTGATTTATATAGTTCTTTTAGTTTTTCACTTGTTGGTGGGACACTTCCAATGATCTTAAAGTGATATGGAAATCCTCCATACTCTTGCCACTCTAATAGCTCAAAATCACCATGAATATCTTTCATAGTTTTTTCTACAGCATACCTAGTTCCTTTGGTTTTTCTGACAATATATGCGGTCTCTACTAGACTAGCTTTGATTTCTTTCGATAAGGTTTGTTCATACCCTTCAACTCTCCACTGGTAAGCTAGTTCGTCTAAGATAGGTTCATCCAGTATTTTAAAATCACCATAAAGAAAAAGATTCTTTTCCCTGGAATTAATCAGATCTAACTCTTCTTGGATAACTTGGGTTAAAAAATTTATCTCTTCATCTTCCTGAAGAAAATTAGGGAGAAGTCTTAGGATTGAAATATCATCTATTTTAATCATCTTCTACTCCTCCATATCTAATATTGAAATTCCTTTCCTTAGCTACTTCAAATGAATTAACTATTTTGAAACTAGGAGAAACAATAGTAACTCTTTTAGCTCCTGCGCTTCTAACTAGATAGACTAATTCAGTAGGAGTTATATCTCTTTTAAGAGATCCTTTTTGCCATGTAACGTATTCACTAACTGCTTTATTAACCTGGTCTTGTATCTCATTTACTAACCCTATATTTCGACTAGAGATATAGTATGTAAAATCTATATCATAGTTTATTTGCGCAGGTTTATTCACCACCAGATTGTCTGTTAATGGTCTCCTCTTATCTGCATTGCAAGTATCAAACACATCTTGAAGAACACTGTCAGTGGGAAGTTCTCCTCCCTTCATTAGAGGTGTTATCCGGACTGTTCCTGGTGTAGTCATCTCTACATTTACATCTATGATTTCTTGGTTAGCGGTTTTCGCCCAATAGATATATCCATCTCCTGGACCTGCAGTTGAAAACTTACTTGGAGCAGTTCGGATCCTTTCTTTTAAGCTTTCATCTGTTTCAATCTCAGCTCCCCCTTGGGATATTTCCATATTTATTACAGATTTAAAAAAAGGGAAAGGATCAACTATCTTATTTATTTCTCCTGGAAGATACCCGTTGCCAACTATCCCTTCTTCAGTACAAATAGCAATAACTTCCTTAACTATTTCTCCTGGCTTAAACTCAAAATATGGTGTTAGAAAATACATATTATTTCCTGGTGTAACCCTTACCGAATTAACTCCTAAAAGGTGCTCTTTTGCTTCTTCTATCTCAAACTTTAAAAGTACACTTGCTTTTTTAGAACCTAATCTTTCTGTATCAGTAAAGGCTCCCATCTCAGTGGCATAGTCTCCCTTTGTATACCTGAGTAAATTCATCTTGAGGCCTTCATTGGTAGTTTCATTCCTAATAAAAAGAGAGTAAGCTACTGTCTGGAGCAACCATCTTCTCTCATCTGCTAATCCTAAAGAAACGCCACTTAAATCTTCATATTTTTTAACCATCCTTCCGAGGATCTCTTCTGAACTTTCATTATGTATATTTAAATCATTCAATGATACTCACCTCCATAATGGGCTTTAAAGTTCCCCTTTGATGATCTGTTATGTATGTAACCTTATGTATCTTTAATCTAGGCTCATATTTCTTAAACTGTGTTTGCATATTCATCAAGGCAGTACTCCTGTTTAATGGTGAATCTACTATATCTCCATTTATGCCAATACCCCTGGCTAGGATAACTTCTCCAATAACTACAGAAAGGATATTTCTTCCATTTTGAAGGATCCTATCTATTCCGGTAGCTTTTAAATTGACCTTGTTTTGTGGTTCTAAAGTATAGATCATTATGCTTCACCTCTGTCTACCATTCCCTGGTTAAAACCTTGTGGAACCACTTTTTTCTTAGTAGCCTTTTTAGGTTTAATAACTACATCTGTATTTTTGTATATCATTTCTACATATTCTTCCAGTGTAAGGGATACATCTATCTTTCTTACTTTCCCTCCATTAGTTATATACTCATATCCAGCATCATAGGAAGTAATAACATACTGGCCACTTCCTATAGGTTTATCTCCTAAACTAAAATCCAGTGTTTCTCCAGTATTCTTATATAAATCTAATTTTTTAACTAGTTCCTGGGGATCTATTCCAAAATCACTTCTAAGAATCATTTTAAAAGTAAGAACATCAGTTTTTAGATCTATAAACTCTAAAGCAGGTTTTTGTCCTTTCCGGGCATGCTTTTCATAGTTAGCTCCACTACTAAGTTTTAAGTTGATAAAGTTTAATATTTTTTTGTTCTTTCCATCAAAGGAGACTTCAAAGGGAATATTTCCTAATTTTCCTATCATTATTCTTCACCTCACTTAAGATTTTCTAAAATATGAACCCTAAATTTGACTTTTTGAGCATTTAAAGATACTATAATTAAGCATTCAATGCCTCAAAATTGTTTTGCACTAAAACAGGATTTTTTCCTGTTTTTTTTATTTAATTGATTTTTTATAATTTATAAGTGATAATAAATACGAGTATAGTTTGTCATATATTCTTTTCCTTTTTAAAAGCCTTAATTTCCTAGAGTTAAGGCTTTTACTATTTTATTTATAATTATTGATAAAATAAATTTGCTTTTTTGGAATTTATAATGAATACTATGAATAAGAAGACCTGTTGATCTTCATGTTAATTACCTTTTAAAAGCCTTGACTTGCAGAGTTAAGGCTTTTACTATGTTAAAATACTATACTGGAATTGTAGTTGGTCTATTTTCTGCATCTTTATGTTTGTGGAGGTCTACATCTCCCTTAGGAGTGGTCAATTTTTTGACTCCTACTTCTTCAGCGGTAACATTTTTAGCAGTTGTCATTGCGTTTATATCTAGTGAAGTTCCTGCAATAGAAGTAGCTTTTGAATTAATAGTTAAGCTATTTGTTGTCATCACTATGTTATTAGAAGATATATTTATATTATTAGCTCCCTTTATATCTATGTCTCCTACACAATTAACTTCTAATAAGTGAGTTTCAAAATTATATTTGATCTTAGTTCCATCTGGAAAGATAATATATTTCATCTTACCGGTATCTTTTGGTAGATTTTTGCCAGTGGAATAACTCCCTAAAATAAAGCCTACATTAGGTGCATTAGGTAAGAATACACAAACTACGTCTTCTTTTACACTAGGCATTGAATAATTTTTTTCTGTATTTGTATGATCTGTTAAAACTTGTAAAGGTTTAGAAATTTCTCCAGGAGTATCATCAAACTCAACCCTTGCTGTAGTTGTCTTATAACTTATAGAGGATACCTTTCCAGTCCTTAAAAACCTAAACTCCATTAAAAGTCCAACCTCCTTCTCATATTTAAACTGCAGATATATTCCCTGGTAATATCATGAGTAACTGAAGTTATCAGATACACTCCATCATACCTTCCAAATCCTAAAATTTTAGTTGTGAGACCTGCCAAATATTCTGGATCTCCCATATGAGATATTTTTATTTTTGTTTCATTTTTATTCATATTTCTAAGTATCTTTTTTGCTCGTTCATTTAAAAACTTTTCTTTCTCTTCTTTTGTTATTCCTGTAACCTTTGTATCTATATTTTTATAGAGAATCTTTCCTGTTTTCACTTTGTAGAACAAACTCATAGGAGCTTCGTATTCACCTTTTAAGAGCTCTCCTAAGATTGGATCATAGAATGTTAGCTTGCATCCCTCATAGACCTCTAGGTCATCACATTGAAGGTTATAGCTCATTAGATCTGATTTATTAAAAGTAATTACAGTTTCTTTGTTTTCATATGTCTTCTCATCAAAAATAATGATTTTATCCGTAGTTATCTTTAAGGCCATTCCCTGTTCTTTTGATATTCTAGATAGTAGACTAGCATCTGATTCTTTTAATTGATTAACTTTATCAAAGGTAAACTCTTCAGGACAGTCATAGAATAGATTCATGGAATAAGTTTTTGATATTTCTTGTGCGATCTCTCTAAGAGATACATTTTCCCAGGTATTATCTTTTTTTACTCCTTTAAGATCTTTTGTTATATCTATAGAAGTTGCTGAGATATTCATGGTATCTGGAGTTCCTGAAAAAGATAGATCATCTATGGTAAAAGTTCCACATTTTAAGATCCTGTTATCTCCTTCATTTCTCCAGTTAATCACTCCTAATTCGATTTTAAGCTTATCTCCCTTTAAGATAGCCCATTCCTTAATCCATTTATCTCCCGTAAGGCTGAGGGTCACACTATCTCCTTTATCTAGGTTGTCTGTGTATGAAAATCCTTTGATATATGAAGATATGTCTCCTGTAATGTCTTTTCCTTCATAGGTTACAGTTAAATAGGTTCTCCTGGATATCATGGCTGCCTCCAAGGTGGAACAGTTAAGTTTTTAGTATTAGGAATATCAGGACATATCAGTTCTATTCCACCACTGAAGATAGCTATATTCATGTATCTGGGGTTAGATCTTATTAGTGATTTAGAGAATTTATCTTCTCCATATACTTTAAAACTAATATTATCCCAGGTATCTCCCTGGATAGTTTTGTATATATCCACTTCTCTAGTCAAAACTTAACCTCCTTTCAGTTTTAATATCTTCAGCAATTGTATCTTTAACAATTTTCTTGATTATTTGCGCAAGATCCTCACTTGATTTTTTTAGGATCTCACTGATATTATCTACATTACCTTGAATAGTAGGATTAAAATCTATCTTAATCTCTATCTTTTTATCAGTAGAATTGTTAACTAATTTCTTCTCAACTTTGGAAGTTAAAGATGGGATCCCATCTCCAGCAAACATTCCTAATTTAGCTCCTGCATGATACCAAAGGCTTTTTGATTGTCTAGTTCTATCATGGGGAACTATAGTTTCTGGTGCATCTCCTACTAGCGCTAAGTGAGGAGTATTTACCGTTCCACCTTTTGCATAAGCAGGAACATTGTTAATATTTTGTTTTCTGTTCCAATTACCAGATAGAGCAGATTTTGAAGGTGACTTTAGTTGTTTAGTATTCCTATTCTGTAATAAATTTGAAGTTTTAACTTTTTGAAGTGAGGGCAGCTCTTTTGTTTTCTCACCTTTAAATTTCTTATACCAATCATATATTCTTTTAATGCCCTTTAAAAACATACCCAAAGGACTGTATTCAAATACTTTAAAGATTGGAGATTTTTCAAATACTTCCCATAATTCCAAAGTTTTATCTTTCATCTTTCCTATATTGGTTTTAAATCCATTCCATAGTTCTATAGTTTTAGATTCGATCTTATCAAAGTTCTTATAGATTAAATATCCACCTGCAGCAACTGCAGCTAAAATTAAAAGGATTGGATTAGACATTAGTGCGGTAAAAGCTGTACCCAGAGCGCCTACTCCAAAAGTGGCTGCTCCAATAGCTAAATTTACTCCTACAAACCCTGTTGCTGTGAGAGTTAGAAACTCTGTTAGTCCTGGGAATTTCTGTGCAAACCCTGTAATTATCTGAGAGCCTTTAGTAAATAGTTTTGTCAGAACTTTTAAAGGAGGTAATAAGAAATTAGTAAAAGCCAGACCGAGGTTAAGTAGTGATTTACCTAATATTTTTAATTGAGCTGAGGCAGTACCGTTAACATTATTAAATTCATTATTGACACTGTTAGCCACTTTTTTCTTATCATTAATCATATCTAAGTTATTTTGTAATTTCCCTAATTGATTAGTTAAAGGTAGGAGTGCTCCCACTGCTTCCTCACCAAACAACATGGTTCCTATAGACATTCGTTTACTTTTATCCACATTTTCAAATGCTCCTAGAACCTTCTTGATAGTTCCCATAGAATCTTTTTGCATATCTTTTGCAATCTGAGCTGAGTCAAAACCTAGCGCCTCAAAGGCTTCTTTTCTGCTCTTACTAGCTGATTCACCACTACTCATAGTGGAGTATAGTTTTCTTAATGCAGTACTGGCAGTACTTGCATCTTTAACGCCAAAATCAATAAGACTTGCACCTAAAGCTGCAGTTTCAGAAACTGTTATATTAGCCATTTTTCCTAAAGGTCCCATAGCAGTTACAATGTCACTTACTTGAGCGGGAGTAACTTTGATATTATCTCCTAATGTATTTATCTGATCTGCTAATCCCATAACTTCACTTTGAGTCATTTTCAGGGAGGTTCTCCAGGTGGCAAGATTCCCTCCGGCTTTATCTGCGTCAACACCAAAAGCAACTGCTACCTTTGCAGTATCAGCGGTAAACTTAGCTAGTTCTTTTTGTTCTATCCCAGCTTGACCTGCAGCAGCAGCTATCTCATATATCTCAGTATTCATCAAAGGGATATCCTTTGTTGTCTGCAGTAGTTCTTTTCTAAATTTTTGGATTTCTTTAGGGTCACTGATACTTAATTGTTTTTTCACATCTGCAAATGCAGCTTCATCATCTATTGCCAACTTAACTCCTACTCCGATCATGAGAGCAGGAGGGATCATTTTCTTCATCCTTTTTTGGCCGTTATCTTTATAATCTTTAAATCGCTTCTGATTTTTTCTCATTTTCTCCTGGATCTTAAGATTTCTTTGCATCTTATCTCCAAGTTCTTTTTCACCTTTAGAGAGCATCCATACCCTTGATTTAGCTTTAGATAATTCATTACTATATTTTTTTGTGGATTCTTTTGATTTAACTAAAGTTTTATCTAATTGTTTCTGTGTTTGTAATGCTTTTTTAAATTCAATAGTTGCGGCTTTACTGGCTTTTCCCGATCCATTAACTTGAATCTTTAACTTCTTTATCTTATCTGCTAAAATTTCTGATTCTTTGCTGTTCTTTTGAAATTCAGCACGACTTTTAATAAATTGATTTTCTAGTTTAGAGCTTTCTTGTCTGGCTTTTCCTAAAGCTTTACTTCTTGTTTTCATTTGCTTCATTTCTAAGCCTAATTTTTCTAATTCCTTACTAGCTTTAGTAAAACTTTTCTTTACTGATGGATTAAGGGCTCCACCTATCTTAATAATAAAGTTTCTATTCATCAGGTATCGCCTCCATCCATTTAACTAGATCTATAAGTTTCAAATCATTAAAAAATTTTATCCCAGTTTTAGTAGCCTGTCCTATCTTTATCATATTGCTCCTAAACTTTAAAATTTTTTCTGGTTCATTTAGATCTACGATAATAAGAAACCCTTAACCACTTCTACCAAGACATCAAAATCTGAATGTTTTAACTCTAAGATAGCTTCATAAGGTAGATCTGCAGCTGCAGCTCCTACGGCAGCTTGATATGCCTGTCCGAATTTAATCTCTGAACTAGAACTATAATATTTACCCTGGGAGACTACCTCTGCTTCACACAACTTAGCTCCAGTCAAAGAATTGAAATCCATTTTTACTTCTTTAATCTCCACATCATTAAATTTAACAGGGTGTTTTAAATTAATAGTAGTTACTCCACCGACTACAGTTACATAGTCTTTTTTTATTTTTTTATCTACTGATTTAAGTTCTTTATTTTCTTTCATCCGGTTCTCCTTTTTTATTTTTTAAGTTGACTTTTAGTAATTATTAAGGTACTAATACTAGTGTATTGATATTATAGCTAGTAAATATTAATGCCATATGTTTCTTTCCTCAAAGAGTTCTTGTTGATTTTACAGGGGCTTTTTGTTTTAGAGGATTATTATTTAATTTTTTAAATTCCTTCTTCTATCTTTCCTTCTGATTACTTGTCTTCAGGCATTTTGTTTTTTTTCTTTCATTTATTCCTTGACTTTTAGTATTTTTAAAGGTATTAATACTAATGTGCTAATATCAACACCCAGTAGTATTGGTACCATAATTTCTCAAAGAGCTCTTGTTGATTATACGAGAGCTCTTTGTTTTAATAATATTTATTACTAAAAACTTTTAAGTTGACTTTTGTTTATCTTTGGAGTAATAAAATAGTGTAATACTGTTTATTAGACCAAACATAATTACAACCTTCAAAGTTAAAAAGTTCGCGTTGACTATACGTGGACTTTTTACTTTTTATAGGAAATCATCATTATCTAGATAATTGATACCATCTACTACAAATTTATTGTTAAGTTTATCAATATGAAGAGTTTCTATCTCATCTACAAATATTCTTAAACTAATTACTTCAAATTCTGCTTCTGTATCCATAGCTTTAGCTGTTTCTGCTTTTCCTAAGTTTTTGTTCTTAGGAGTTACTTTAGCCATGATTCTAATCTTTCTATTTTTCACCCTTCCTATAGGACTTCCTGGATCAGCCATCTGAAGATTACCTCTAAAAGCTAATTGATGCATGATAGGTGCAAGAAGTGTTGTAAATTGAGCATTAACCGCTCTCTTCTTTATTTTCATTCCCATAGATTTAGTTAACCCGGCAATAGGAACTTCTAATTCTCCTGCTATTCCAGAACCTGTAACTGTATCGGTCATAAACTGGATATTAGGTAATTCTACGTCTACTGTTCCTATTTCTTTTAATGCATTTAAATACAAACTAAATCCTTGTAGGGATATTGGAAATCCATTCATTACTTACCACCTCCAAATAGTTTCTTTAAGTATTCTGTATCATACTCTAGAGCTGATTCTATCTTTTCTGCTACTCCTACTGGAGTCATATATCTTTTAAAATTGTACTTTCCATCCATTAACTTAGTAGTTGGATTATCTTGTTTATTAAACTCGATCCTTCCGCCTAAAATGGCTCCTGTAGTTACTAATCCATTGTAGTAGTCGTTATAGCTGTCTACGATCTTATCCATTAGCTTATTATTAGCCGGCTTATCTACATCTAACCAGTAAGTCAGAGTAAAGTTGTTGTTATCCCAGATAAACATCCTCTTACAAGAGATTGTATTATCTTTAATATCTCTATTAGCTGGATAACATCCAGTTCTATTCCCCCATAATCTCCAACCGTTATTAAAGTTAATAGAAGTTGCTACTCCATTATCATTTAGATAATCAGCCTGGGTTAATAGAAGATCTACTTCTGTTTTATTCTTCAGACAGATCCCTGTGATATTAAGAGGTTTATTAGATGGTGATTCATATGGGATATCTCCATTTTTAGTATCTACTGCATACATAGAAGCAGCTACTAAAGTAGAAAGGTGGTAAAGAGTTTTGTCGATTAATCCCATTGGCCAAAAATTATACAAATTTTCATGGATATAATTATTATCGTTTTTCCATGCAGTGACCTTGTTATACTTATCAATCGTTGTTGAATCTATATCGGCTAATGCTATGCCGGTAAAGACCTCATTGATACTTTTCATAGCAGATACAAGGACTGTCATTACCTTGCTCTTATCGGTCCATCCAGGGGCTAATCCGATGTTAGGAACCTTATTAAATTTAGGAAATACCTGATTTATCAGAGCTATTCCTTCGGTCTTTAGAGTAGTTGTATCAATCCCTCCTATAACATCTGCTTCAGTTACTAAACCAGGTTTTAGTTTATCGTAGCTTACTTTTCCTGCGTTTAGAGTTCCTGCTAATGTTTCATCTGTAATTATGATACTTACAGATCCATCCTCATTGAATACTGCTGTATATTTTTCTTTAGGAACTGGACTATCATCAGATTGTTTTAAAGATAAACTCGGTAACAAAATTCCTTTATCAGCTATAGTTCCTTTTTTCTTAGTAAATGTGATATCTCCATCACTAACTGCTTCCTTATGGGTAGCAGGATCCAAGACATTTATGAGAACTACTGGTCCTACTTTAAATAACCTAAAAAATACATCTATAGCTTCACAAAGGGTATAACTCGCCCAATCATCTGAATATCCAAAGGCTTCTATAGCTTCTCTTTCTGAATAACAAAGAACAGGTTTATTGATCTGAGGTGTCTTTGCTAAATTTACCGGTGCAGTTCCTATAATTACTGCGCAATTCCCACTTTCTATTACACTTGCTATAGAGGTGGAGGTTTCACTTGTTTTTACTCCATGATTTATATTTCCCATTAGCTTAATACCTCCTCTAATGCTTTATTAAAAAGGATATTTGTTATAGTTCCTGGTTGATCTATTTCATTTAAAGATTCAACATATTTATCTTCAGAAACAAATAGAGGAGCTATAGATGGATATTTTTCTTTTAATTTCTCTATTTCTTCAGGGAGATTTCCTCGAAAGATAGTTCCTTTATCTAAAATCCCTCTTTGGACTCCTGGACCTATATAAAATATGCTCACTTTTTTTATCTCTTTTGGTTCTTCTATTTTTTTCTTTTTAGATTCTTTTTTTACTGCCATCATTCCTCCCTACAGATAGTCATCTTGTGGCTGTGTTACTGCTATTTCAAAGGTACATTTAGTCTCACCGAGGTAATGGGGGAACTCAATCTCTCCATAGACTTCATGTTTCATAGATCTCTTTAATATCCCAAACTGAAAATTGGTATCTTTAAAGAAATCTTCCCTGATCTTATCTATCACTGAGAGTACATCCCAATGACCAGTTGCATGTGTCAATTTAACTAAAGGTCTACTCTTTTCCCTTTCTCTACTTAACCCAATAGTTCCATATAAGATATTAATATCTGCAATACCGCTTAATTCTTTATCTTCAATATGGGTAGTTTGAATTAATATATATGGTTCTCCTCTCACTGCTGATTTAGGCAGTGCGCCTGTTTCAACTAGTGGTAAGACAAATTCACCTTTATCGTTTATTAACTGAATACCTTTTACTGCTTCAGTTATTCGTCTTTTTATCTCTTGTTCTAAATTTCTTACTGACATGGCTTCTCCTTTTTATTGATATTTATTGGCGGGGATTCTTTAACGACATTTGAAATATCTTTAACAGTATTTAAAATTTCCTTACCTATATTTTTAGTTGACATAATGCCTCCTTAGTTTCTAATATCTATTATTGGAGTTCCTCCAGAAGTAACTTGCGGTAATTCTCCATTCCATCTTAGGGTTTGTTCATATCTAATTAATTCATCTGATAAAGATTTTTTCTTTAGATCATTGGCTTTAGATTGGGCTTTAGCTACAGTTAATATTCTCTCTGCTTCAGCTTTAGCTTGAATTAATTTAACATTTGCTTTTCCTTGCTCCTGGATAGCATTTCTTTCAGCTTCAATTTGAGCTTTTTGTTTTTCAATCTTTTGTCTTTCTAATTCTTGTTGTGTATTTACTCTTTGTTGAATAACTGTAGCAGTGGCTTTATCTAGTCCTATTCTTGAGAAATTAACAGATTCAATGATTATTCCATCTTTAGCAAACTTTTCTTTAATATGCTGATAAGCCTTTAAGTTTAGATCTGCCCGTTTAGATCCATAAATATCAAGGACACTAAATTTAGAAGTTACCTCGGAAACATATGCTTTTATCTTTACTCTGGTATATGTATTCTGAATAAGTTCTCCACTTTTACCTTTAAATCGAGTAAATATTTTAGCAACTTTATTTTCATCATATCTATATGAATATTCTAAATCTACATTTACCATCTTTCCATCTGAAGTAGGAACTATAAAGGAATCATTATCTTCTGAACCTTCCCTTTCATCTGCAGATAAATATGCTTGTTCTGTTCCTACGGTATATTCTGTTACATTTTTAAAAGGATTGATAAGGTTGTATCCTTGGGTTAACACCTTTTCTTGAACTCCTCCATTAGGGCTATAAACAACACCTACATATCCTGCGGATATTCTATGACATGATTTAGTCATCATTAATATCGCCATAACTATTACAATCATTACCGCACTTGTTTTTTTTCCATTAATTATCATTTTTGTCCTCCTAATTTTTATTTTTCAAAGAATTTTTCTACTTGTGTTCCTAGGTTCTTTTCTAGTTTTTCTTGGATAAGCTCCTCTATAAATTCAATTACATTATTTGTTTCTAGCATCCCACCGGTAGAGTATCCTCTTTGTAAACTAATGGGATTTCTTTTCTTCCCGTCTCTTCTGAATACCTGAACATTCCCAGGTTGATTCTTGGGAGCATTAACAAATCCTCTTTTTAGTTCTTTAAGTCCACCGCTCCTGCTTTGAGCTACTTTGATAGGACCGTTACTTGGGATATCTACTTTAAATCTTTTAAGAGTAAAAGTATCCTTTTTCCTGTTATTTTTAACCTGGGCTACTGTGTTGCTTTCACTGGCTTTTTTTATCGTGATACTGGCATTTATAGGTTTCTTGTCAATATAGAATTCATCTATAATACGACTAACTATATCTCTTTTAGCTTCCAGGGCTGCCTTATTAGCAGCCCCTGAAACTACACTTTCAATACCATCTGTTATTCCCTCTAGTTCCTTTGTTATTTTAGCGAGTAACTTGCTATCTATTTCAATCATAAAATTTCACCTTTAGTAGAATTATCTATAATTAATAGCTATATCTATTCGGTATGTATTCCCTAGATCTTCTATGTCTATAATCTCATAAGAAACATCATCCATCTCTACTCTGTCGTTAGGGGCTAAATTTGATGGGAAGTCTGTTTTTCTAATAGATACGCATATCCCATTGGTATAGATCCCCATCTGTTCAGCTTTACCTTTGTATTTTGTCCTGAAGGTTTCAGATGATTTAACTACTACTATTTCATTACCTTCAAAGATAACTTTTTCTCCTATTTCTTCAGGATCAAAGAAAAGATCTAGATCCTCATCCATCAGATCTTTAAAGTTCATCTTCAGCCTCCATAATTGCTTCTATGATCTCAGCTTTTTTAGTCACCTTTAACTCTAGTTCCATATCCACTGCAATCTCTTTTAGATCTGCGACATTTAATTCATCTAATTCTTTTCGTCTTTTTTCTTGTGCTAATTCTTCAGGAGTTTTCTTCTCCTGGAAGTGAGACTTTTTTTCAGTTACAAAATCAGATTTAATTAGATCGACTGCATCTTTATCTTCTAATTCTATAACTGTGCCTGGCTTATATGTTTTCCCTTTATATTCAATGGCTGTTAATTTAACTTTACATTTTTTCATTGTTACCTCCCTATATTACTTTAGCTGCAATCCAGCCTTGAGCATCTTCCGGTATGATTAATGGTGAAGATCTGATTTCTAATAGATCTGTATTACCTTCAGATGAAGGAACAGTTTTTACTGCTTCTTTTCCAACAAATATCTTTGCTCTATCTGTGATCTTTTCTCTGAATGGGAAACTTCCATAATTTACTCTAAAACTCTTGGCTTTGAAGTATAAAAGTGTTCCATCTGGCAAGATAGGTTCTTCAGTAGGTTTACCGTATTCCTTTACCCAATCCATGTATGAATAGATCTTGGTATCTATCTCTGGAATATACCCAATGTATGAAACTCCTGGTTCTTTTTCCTTTGGTTTAAGATTGATAAGAGTGTCGTTGAGGATCTTTATCTTTTCCATCAAAGTTTTGTTGTTGATAATAGATCTAGCTACATCTGGGGTAACTATCACTGTATCAACTACATTTCCTGTGTTCTTTTGAACCTCAAGTTTTTGATTACTTAACCATCCAATGATATCTGAACCTTCTGCATCAAACTTATCCGATCCAGTTAATACCTTTAATGCAAAATCTCCATATCTGATACCTTCTTTTCCATTACCCATTGGAAATACTCCAGTCATTATCAATTGAGATAATGCCCAAATCTTAGTTCTATGGGCTATTGTTTTTAATGTCTTTAAATCTTCAGCTACTTGTTTCTTTAAGATCTTATTCAGATCTTTTTTACCAGTAACATAGATTCCTTCACCAAATTGCTGCTGATATGCTGAGTCAGCAGTTGCAGGTATCTTCAATGAGATAAATGGAGGTTTGTATCTTTCAACTGCAAACCCATCTCTTTCGATAAGGATTCCATTAGACATAGGACCTACAAATGCTGCTCTTACTCTTCCATTGTCCTTAGAGTGGATTTCTATCTCTTGGACTACTTCCTCTATCTCTTTACCAATTAGAATATTCCAAAGAAAATTAACTGGTCTTTTTACTCTTTCTATTGCTGCGGTTATCTTTCTCGCCTCATATGGTCCTGGCATTATTAATCACTCCTTTTGTTATTTAAATTTTTTATCTCATATAGATATTTTTAGGAATACCATTTATTCTTATTTTTTCTATATCTGTAGCATCTTCTTTGATAACTCCACTTTTATAGAACATTCCACTAACATAAACCATTGCTGTTTCAGTTGTTTTGACTTCTACATTTTCACTTAATACTCCAAAGAACTTAGTTTCATCTGTACACTTTGATAGCTTTAAAGTAGTGGGATCTAATTCTAAGAGCATCCCTCTAGTATAAGTTCCTGCAACAAATCCCATAGGTTCTACTAGGTAGGGAACTACTCCTCCGGCTTTCAGGTTTTCAGGCATTATTTTTTCTTTTTCCATTTAAAATCACTCTCCTTATTCGATCCCATTTGCTAACGCTACTATGTCATCAATCTCTTCTTCTTCCTGCTTGATCTTCATCTCTTCTGGAGTCATTCCATCTAATATTTGTTCTTGGACTCCTCCAGCTTTTGCATCATCGATCTTGTTTAGCAAAATTTCCATTTTATTCTCAGGTTTAGGTGGAACTTCAACATTTTTAGGTTGAGTTGCCATCTCTTGAAGAATATCAGTCATTAATTCTTGGTTTGTAGACTCTATAGGAGTTTCAAATTTAGCTTTTTGAATACATTCTAATGGTCTTCCTGCCCTTTGTTCTATTGTTTCTAGGTTTTGAATTCTTGTTCTTTCCTGGCTAACTCCTACTTGAACTATTTGTTTATATAGTTCCGGATGTTCTTGCATTAATTGCTCTAAACTCATTTCATCAACTCCCTCTGTATTTTTTAAATTCTTGTTTATTGGATTTTCTATTTTCTTCATACTATTTTTAATATTTTCTTTTTCTAAAAATTCATCTAGATTTTTAAATTCTGAAACATTTAAAATTTCTTCAGTACCGCACATAAGCATATTATTCTGAAAACTCATTTGAGCTTTGCTTTCACTCTCTATGTTAGTTACAAAACCATGTGCTAAAGCGGTCTTAGCGGTCATCCAGGTAGTTGCATCCATTTTCTCTATAAGATCGTCACGAGTGATATTAACTTTGCTTAAATAGGCTTCTATGGACACTTCTCTAAATTGATCTAGATCATCAGCTTGCTTTCTAAGTTCTTTAGCTTCTCCACCAGTCGCTCCATAATATGGATTGTGGATCATCATCATAGAAACCTTGCTCATATGTATCGTGTCTCCTGCCATGGCTACCACAGTGGCAATAGAGGCGCAAATACCATCGATAAATATATTTACTTTAGCTGGATGCCTTTTTAAACTGTTGTATATAGCGCATCCTGCAAATACTCCGCCACCACGAGAATTGATTCTGACATCTATCTCACTGATATCTCCTAATGCATCTAATTCTTCATTTATGTTTTTAGGAGTAGCATCAGCAAACCAACCCTCACCTACTACTCCATAGATTCTTATCTCCGCTTTCTTTTTGCTTATCATTACCGCATTAAGTAAGTTCATCTTCCTCACCTTCTTTAGTTTTTTTGTTTTTAGATTCTTCCTTGTTTGTTAAACCAAATTTTTTGATCTTCTTTACCTCTCGCCCACGTTGCTCGATATTATCATCAATATCACTACCATTAAGTTCCATACTTTCTCTCCCACCTGTGCTTAAATTATTTTTGATTCTAATTTCTGCAGCTTGAGCTTCTTTTTTGGGATCTAATGATCCTTGAGCTTGTCCAAACCATTGAGTTTTTAGATATGCTCTTCTTTTAAAAGGATCTTCATATCCAGGAAGATCTATATAATCCATGGCTACACAATAATCCATAAATTCCTCGTAGATAGGTTGCATAAAATCATCTGTAAACCATTGTCTTCTTGTTTTTAACATCTTCCAGGACTCTAATAGAGCTCCCTTTGAAGCTGAATAATTATTAGAGAACTTTAGTAATAGTTGCTCAGGAGCTAATTCCAGAGCTGCGCCTAAATGAACACACATAGTATCCATAAACTTTGTAAATCCAGAGTTAGGTCTATTAGAATCTGGAAATACTATCTTTTGTCCTGGAGGTAAGCCAGTAACAACTCCACTTTTTAACGTGATATCTTTTCCATCTTTAGGTTTAAAAGGACTTTTAGATTTAGTTTCCACTGTTTCATTTTCTATAAATGCTGCAAAATATGAATTAATAGTAGCTGCCATTAGTTCTGCATGGGTAAACTTTCTCATTTGGTGGAGGATTTCAAGAACTGGAGCAATTAAGGGGATCCCTCTTCTCTGTCCTATCCTTTCTTTGTCCATTAGGACCAATAGATTTTTCCTACCTGTTTTACTTCCATGAACTTGGATCTTAGTAGTCTCAGATCCTTCTTTATTCTTTTTAAAATGATAAGCAATTATTATCCCGTTTTTATCCTTTTCTACGCCGTTTTTTATATCTTTATCTCCAGTATCCGAAGGATTGATACAACTAGCAGGATCTAATAACCTTACTTTTAATCCGAATAGTTCTCCTGGATGAAGTTTAAATGATAGAGCTGCGAAACATTCCCCATCGATTAGAGAAGTTAATATAGCCAAGGATTGAATATGACTCAGTTTAGATTGTCTTCCCCAATCACATTCAGTAGATCCTGCCCACATTCTCCATAGGTTCTCTATATTTTTTTCTATCTCTTCTTTTTTTTCTTGTTCCAACCCCAGTATGCTATTATCTATAGATGCTTTTAGTTTTATCCCTGTTCCTATAACATTGGATCTGATTCTTTTGATAGCTCCATTTGCTATGGCATTTCCCATAAATTCATCTCTAGATCTAGCCACTAAGATATCTTTTGATTCCCCTATGTCCACATCAGAACTATTTATCTGATCATCATAATCCATAGCATTTTGAGTTCCTGCCCCATGGTTATGATATTGAAGTACATTTTCATAAGTTTTCTCTGCATCATAAAGACGTGCTTTATTCATGACTCTCTTAGCTGCTAATCCAGGGAACATTTTTTTTAATGATAGTTCCATCTGCTCCTCCTAAATAATTCTATTTATAGATTTTTATTTAATAATTTACTAATCAGATCTACACCTCTTTGATAAACTAGAGTTTTAATGTTTATAGATATTTCTCCATTCGATTTGGTAAACTTAGTTTCTATAGTTCTAAAGCATCCATTATCTATGTATTTTTGATAAGGCTGGTTATTTTGCATTAATATTTTTTTTCTCTTTAAAAATTCAAATAACTTTTTTCTTCCATAACCTTTTTTATTTATAACTTTGGCAATTACTCCTAAATCTAGGGCGTCTCTAGATCCTGTTATTGTTTCAAAAAATTTTATTTTGTGTTTATCCTCTTTTATTTTTTGTTTTAAAACTTGTATTTCTTTTTGCTCTTTTATCCAAGCGTTAGCTCTTTCTATTGGATCAGTTATTTTATAGCTTGGAATTTCCCCATTTTTTGCCAAGACTAAATTCTTATGTTTCATATTTTCCTCCTAAAGATCTAACCCGTATACATGGCCCCATACATCTGAATGATATGCATTTGCTTCCCCGTATCTAGGGCAGGGGACTTTCTTTATTTCATAACCTAATGCAATACTATTACTCTTTAGTTCTTGCCACTTAAAGTTACCTTTGAACTGTTTTTGTGCTCTACTAACTGTATAATAATTATTTAAAATCCCAAGTTCTTTTTGAGTATCATCTAATTCTTCTTCTAGGGCTTTATTATCTGCTAAAACTACTTTTATATGCCTAAATGAGCTATCTTCTCTTTGTAACATCATCAGATTCCCACGAGCTTCTAGTTTTTCCTTTTCTTCTATTGTTGCGACTAATTCTAACAATGCATCTTTATAGCTAATTGGTAATTTATTTTTATTCAATTGTTTCTCACACTCTATAAAATATTGTCTAACCTCTTTTCCTTTTGGTACGTTTGATAGCATAGCCAATTCTTTTGCAGTATCTAATTTCAAAATATATTCTATTCGTGGTCTAGGTACTGATTTTGTTGAATTCGCCTTATAAGTTGTATAATCTACGCCTTCAATTAATCCATAATTGCTATTTTTTACATATGTTTTTATCCAATTGGAAAAATCTTTTTTTACTTCTAAAAATCTATGCAACTCTCTAGCACTAACAAGTTGTTCCCCTTTTTCATTTTTAGTTATTTTTATTAACTCCATCTCTCATCCTCCTAATGTCTTCCTGGTATTACATTTTCTATTGTCATTCCCACATCATCGGGATTTCCATATTTCCGACACCTTTCTTCCCAAAGTTTAATTCCTGATTGTATCTTCCCTATATCTGCTCTTGTAACTTCTTTTCCATCTATGTTATATGCCTGACCTAATAAAACTTTTTCTTCAGCTTTTAAATACATTTTTAATTTCTCCTGGCACATTTCCAAGGTTATCCCTGTAATACTCATTCTTCCTCCCTTTCTAAATATCCAACTTTAGATAATAGACTTAATTCTTCTTTGGATAGAGTTGCTAAAATTTTCATATCATAATCATATATTTCTAGTGCTGCTTCAGAGTAGTTCCTCAGGTCTAATCCTTCATTTCTTTCTCTGATTTTTATCCATTTGTTACTACTAGGATCTCGAACCTCAGCAGTTAAACTCATAAAATATTCTTCAGTATAGTTTCTTGTTGGATTTTTAGGGAAATGACAAAACCCTGGTCCAGACTTTTTAATTCTCAATTTACTCATGGTTGAATCTTTTAATGCGTTGACCCCTACAGAATAAAGATTGATCTCATTATTTTTAGTTTTTCTAAATCCATTGTTTATTGCTACTATTCCACCTTGACCTTTAATTCCAAAGATTCGTTCATCTTCTTTATCAGAAACAAAGTTATATACATTTTGTGTGTTGTACCCAGTATCAATACAAGTTGCAAAGATCTTTAATGGAGTTCCATCTTTAAAATAAAAATCTGATTTTAAAAATTCATATAACTCATTCCAAACTTCTTCTTTTGAAGGATTCCCGTAAAATACCTGGTATGTAATCCCCCAACTTTCACGGCCTAATCCCCAGCCTGTAAGTTCTAACTCAATTCTGTTATGCTGTATATCGACTCCTGCAGTTAGTAATAACACTCCTTCAGGTATTTCAGCCTCATAGGTTTCACGTCTTTTAAATAGAGCTATATAATCAATTGTCTTGATGTTCTCTTCTTCCCAAGTTTCGGCCAATACGGTATTTTTAAATGTTTTTATTTTTTCCATATCACCTTGAGATTCTATCCATTCTTCGACTATTGATTCCCATGTTCTCCATGGACTAGCTAAGGCATTTAGGTGATAGCTTAGCTTCTTTTTCTTTTCAGGAAATTTGTGTACCCATTTTCCTTTAGATTGATTACCTCTTTTCCATTCTTTCTCGTGAGATAAAACACCACATTCATTACAAACCATCTCTACTGTTTCGTGATCATCATCAATCCACTTTAGATTTTTAAAATCTAATACTTGATACTCTCCACAATGGGGACAAGGTAATTTCCATACTGCCTGTGAGCCATTAGCAAACTCTTTCTCTATGGCACTTTTATTCTTTACAGTAGGTGTTCCAGTGATAATACATTTACTCTCATCACCATAAGTTGTTAGTCTTTTTCTTCCAAGGGAGATTACATCTCCTTCCCGACCTGAAGACTCCGGATACCTATCTACTTCATCAAAGAAAATTATTTTAATTGGTCTAGCTGCTAACTTACTTGGTGAGTTAGATCCAATGAAGGCAAGATACCCTCCCGGGAACATCTTATGTGTAACTGTATTCCCTGAGTTCTTGGAATTAGCATCTTTTATCCTGGCTTTTAATACATAGGTATCTCTTATCATTGGGGCTATTCGTTCTTTAGAATATGCTATTGCCATGGTGTCTGTTGGTTGCACTAATAGCATTGGACAAGGATCCAGATGTGCATATTTCCCAAAGATATTATTTATAAATTCTGATTTTGCAAGCTGGGAAGCCATCATAAGAATTGCTTCTCTCACATCTCCAGACTCTATTTTTTCGTAGATCTCTATCATGTATGGAGTTCTCTTTGTCTCCCAGGCTCCGATCTCTTTAGAGCCCTCTGAAGATAAGATCCTATTTGCATCTGCCCATTCACTAATACTTAAATTAAGTGGAGGTTTTAATAAATCCAGGCATTCTTTAAATAATTTTTTTACTTTTTTTTTGCCATTCATCACCTATCACCCTTATTGCTTGGAGGATCATATTTTTCTAACTCTTCCAAGGATTTTAATATATGTTTCTCTACAATCTTTTTAATATCCGGATTTTCATCTTGCTCTATTTCAATAGTAATTTTTCTACTGGTACTGAGGAGCTGGGATTTAAATTTTATTAGCATATCAGATAAGGCTCCTCTGACTACATCATCAGGATAATATTTATCTTTTAATATTTTTAAATTGAATTCTTGAGTTTCTCTTTTTGCTTTTTTTAATTTTTGATCTTCAAGATTATGATCTCCATTTTTACTTTTAATTTGTTTAATATATTCCTTAACGCACTTCCGGTAGATATATTCTCCAGGAGCATATTTAAAATCTTTAAATAGTGTTCTTACTTGTCTCTCAGTGATTAAAAACTGTTTGGCTAGTTGTTTTTCACTGATTAAAATTATTTGACCCATATATCCTCCTAAAATTTTTGGAAGTCCCAAATAAAAATTTTCTAACGGCCAAAGTTCTGCGCCTCAGCGTCGCAAATCTTTTTTCCGAACACCTCACAGTACCTTTTTATTACAATCTGTGTTATGCTTTAATAGAAAGAATAATCAGGAGGTAAAATTATGAAACAATGTGCTTATTATATCGATTGTGCCACGGAAGAAGTTCATAAATCAGGATGTCCCAATATGCCTACCGCTAATAAGATTAACTTAGGAAAGCATACAACTGCTCCTAAAGCAGTAAAGGCTGCATTATCTAAAGGCTTCACAAATGCTAATGGTTGTCCTCTCTGTTGCTCTCTCGCTAATAAAAAGTAAATGACTTTAGTTACATAGTCATTTACTTTTTTTATTTAATCGTCATCCTCTTCTTCCATAAGCATTGTCTCTTTTTGTTTTATAATATCTTTCTTACACTCTTCATATTTAATTTGCTTTAACTTATAATCTATTTGTTCTGTAGATGTCTGAAGGCTGAATAGTTCCTTGCCTAGCTTATACAGTTCTGTAGTGGCTGCTATCCTATTCTTCAAAGCTTCTTCATGTGATTTAACCTTTGGTTTTATACCATTAGCATTTAACTCCATGAGATAAGATAAGTTAGACTGATGGAGAGTTCTATAATCAGTTATGACCTTATTTCTCAATTCAACTCTTTTAGTTATGTCATCTTCAATAAATGCCTGTTGTAATATTGCTTTAGTCTTTCCTTTTTTCCAATTCTCTTTACTAGATAGGTTCCTAAGGGTTCCATAGTTGATCATGTATTCAACAGATATATCCAGTAGATCCATTCCGGCTTCATATGCTTTTCTCATATCTTTCTTTTTATCGTTATTAATTTTTCTGTATCTATTCATCAGTAATCAACCTTAGATCATTTAAATCTACTCCATATCTTTTTTCTATTAGATCTATAAGTAGTTTTCCCATTACACTTTCTGTATTTATCTTCTTTATGATCGCTTCCATGAGCTTAGATGGATCTTTATTACTTACAACATCAAAGCCAGGATTATTAAAAGAATAGACATAACTGTTTGCAAAGATATTTATGGTTTCTAATGATCTATCAGTTTGAAAAGATGAGATCTTAAATTTCTCTGCATCTTCTATCATTTCAGTAAAATCTCTTTCATTCATTTTTAGCATCATGACTCTCACCTCCAAACTACTTTTTTATGTCATAATAATGTCATAAATCACTTAAAATTTTCTACCTCATTACTTAGGGAAACTGTGTCACAATTATTTTTTGTCATTTCTTTTCAATCAATTGTTTTATATAGCTTTTAGCTGAAATTAGTACTTTTATTTTTTCCTCACTTTCTGCGATTAGTGAGGAAAAATTTTTCCCACTAAATAACTTAATTTTTCTTTGTTATTTAAGTGAGAGTATTTACTATTTATTCTCTTTATTTCCCTTCCACGGTTCTTTTTATTGTGAATATTTACTATGTCTATAAGATTAGAATAATCAAATATCCAGGAGTTATCTTCCAGGTATTTATATACACTTCTCTTTGGGGATCGGCCCTTAGATCTGGCTAATTTATTTTGTTTTTTTAGTTCTAAGTAATTTAATTCTAAGTTTGGTACTAATTCTTTTTCTAAATATCTATATGCTTCTTTAAATAATTTTTCCCGGCATAACTCCATAAAAATCTTATCTAAGAGATCTTGATCCCCTAATAGTGCTTCTAATGTATTATCGATATTAAATCTTTCAGTGGCATAGTATTTATATGTTGAGCTGGATAGCCACCACTCCAGTCTGGTTAATTCAAAATTTAAAAGAGTTTTATCGTCTACTTCTCTTTTCTTATCGTAAATTCTAACTTTATGACTTTTCCATCCTCCATCTAGGGTAGAATCTACAAATAATTTTTTATATGATTCATTTAGATTGATATTGCCTATTTTTCTCAATTTAGGCAGTTTAAGGAATAAAAGGATAAAGACTTCTTTAAATTCTTCAAAGATCAGATCCAGGTTTATATTTATCTCTATTTCACTGATCTTAGCTTCAGAAAGATCTATAGATATGTCTTTGCTATTTAATAAACTTATTAATCTATTAATAGATTCTTTCAGTTCAAAATTCCTTGTATTGTATATATTGTGACCATGTAAAATTTTATTAGGATTAAACCTAAGGTATGTAGTTTCTCTTACTTCTCCACTGTCGTAGAGTTTAATAGTTTTTTCTATACTGAAGAGTTCTTCTTTTATCTCAAACTTCTCTTCTATCCATCCCTGACCTTCAGTAAAAAGTGATTTTTTATCTGTTTCTATTTTTATTCCAGAGAGAACTAGTTTATCGATCCCTATCCTTTCTAACTTATCTCTATTTAACATTTGACAAATTCACCTCCTCTTATTAAATTTTATTAATTTTTAACTTGACTAAGCCGGTAAGTAACTGTAGAATGTCTGTGTAATGATGTTATTATATTTGAATAAATATTATTCTCTCTCCCAAGAGATTCATTACAAAGGTTTTATGATTGGCTCTTAAATTAACTTTTAAGAGCCTTTTTTATATATTCATAGAGATATTACATTGATGATTTGTTTTAGGAGGTTCACCTAATGTAATATCTTTAAAAATATATAGAAGATGTTATTTTATTTTTTTGTAGCCCTTTGTTTTCAAGGTTTTTTTTTCACTTAGTTGACTTTAGCGTTTTTTTAAGGTAAAATTAATTTATAATGAGCATACCAATTTGTATACATTCCTCATCCCAGTTGGAATGTATGCTGCTCATAAGGGTAAATTCATTTCGGACAGTGAATTTACTTACTTTTCCTCTGAGCCTCTAGTTATCTAAATAATTAGAGGCTCTATTTTTATTTAGTTAATTTAGTTAATTTTATTTATTTAGATAAACTTGTTTTAAAAGATACTTTGCTATATACTCTATCCATGGTGGGAAAGAGATTTTGAGAAGTTACTACTAGCAAAGGATTTAAGCCCTAAAAAATACAGCGATTTTATATACAACCCACCAGAATAAAATTAACACCCCAAAAGTTAATTTTATTTAAATTCCCTAAAAGAACCACTTTTTTAAGTGGTTCTTTTTATTTGATTTAAAATAAAAGAGTTTGCTTTTTTGTTTATTTAATTTATTTTGTTTATTTAGTTAAACTTGTTTCATAGAAAAAAATTATATATAATAATTCTAAGATGGATTTGACAAAGAATTATTTTAAAAACCTTTTAATTGTTGTTAAAGTCTATGAAACATTTTAGAATCCATCTAGAAAGATTTTCAGCATCTTTCGATTTTTTCATATGGGATCCCTTTTCCTGAAGGGGTCCTCTTCCATTTAAAAGATCTTTATTTTTTTTAATATCTAAAGTGTTACGTTTGACTTTGAAAAAAAAGTTCGATATACTTAATTTAGGTGGATTTAAATTAAACATTATTTAAAATACATAATAAACTGCTTGTTAATACCAAAAATTGCTTTTTTGAAATTTTAAATCCGCCTAAAAAAGACTTTTTTATTGGATTATTATTATATAGATTATTCGCATGAGACCTCTATTTTATGGAGATCTCATTCTTTTTTTCACAACATTAATTTTTTTTAATTAGTATATTGACTTTTATTTAGATTAGATATACACTTGTTTCAAGTGGGTTGAATACAGTCAAAAGTATTTTTATTTTTAATAATTAAACTATTGATTATCCACTTCGCAGAGACTTTTATTTATACGTCTTTAGTTGTATTCCTTCATATGGGGGCTCCTTTCAATCTTGGAAGGAGCCCCTTCCCTATTCAATTTCTTTGCTTTTTTTACACAATAATTTTCAATTTCTAATGTTAAATATTTCTCTTTTGATGGGATTTTATCTCTTATGAATTTATGCATGTTGTCCCAGTCAAAGTTTATTTTTTTATACAGTTGGTCTCTTTCAATCTTTCCCATGGATTTCCAGCCTTTTTTAGCAAGATCTTTTCTTTTATCTTCCAGGGCTTTCATCTGGGTTTGTCTTAATTCTCTTTGCTTTTTCCAGTTCATATTTCCCCCTAATGGGTGATTGAGTTCCCACCTTCTCAATGTTGAATAGTTTCCCGTTAAATTAACTATTTCCCTTATTAAAAAACAAAAAGGAGCGTAAAAACAGGCTAGTTATAGCCTATCTTTACACCCCATAATTTTTTGGTAGTATAAGTTAGAAGGTTTTCCTTATTGTAAGTTGTCCTTTCTTAGTAGCAATATAAATTGCCCTCGTCTTAGTAACAGATCTTACAGGTCCGTCTTCCCATATTTTTTATTGTATATTTACTTTTTAATTTTAATATTTTTTATTAGAGACTATGGTAGTTTTCATTGGATGACCTTTTTCAAAAGTGACTTTAATCTCTCCATATAGATCTTCTTCCATTAGTTTCTCTATTTCGATACTTAGTTTTATATATTTCTCCATTTTCTTCTTTTCCATAGGCTCCTCCTAAAAAATATAATTCTTTGGTCAAGTTTAATTATATAGGGAACTACAAAAAAATAAAAGTATTTTTTTTAAAATTGCTTTAATCATTATTAAATATGGGCTACTTACCCTAAACATTTTAGTAATTTTAATTTTAAAATCATTATTTTCTTTTCTTCACTTAGTTTTCACAAACAAATCATATAATCATTTTACAGAAAAGAATACAGAGGAGGAAAGAGATGAAGAAAAAGATTTTATTATTTACAGGGGTAGTTTTAATGGGGATATTTATGTATAGTATGCCTTACACTAGCAGCTTAAATGGAACTAGCATAAGCCAAACAGGGAATTCTTCAGAATTGAAGTTACAATATAGAAAAGGACTTTATTATGAACTAGGAAAAGGTACACCGTTTACAGGTAAAATGAAAGTTAATTACGAGAAGGAGTATGTAAATAGCGAAGGTAATTATAAGACCAAAGAAGCAATTTTTGAGAATGAATATGTGAATGGAGTTATAAAAAATACAAACTATTATACTCAAAATGGAACTTTTGAATATAATGTTAAAAAAATATAGAATATAATCATTTTACAAAAAAGAATACAGAGGAGGAGTTATATGAAGAAGAAGATTGCACTACTTACAGGGGTAGTTTTAATAGGGATATTTATGTATAGTATGCCTTACACTAGCAGTTTAAATGGGACGAGCATAAGCCAAACAGGGAATACGTCACAATTGAGGTTACAATATAAAAAAGGACTTTATTATGAACTAGGAAAGGAGACACCATTTACAGGTGAAATGAGAGTAAATTATGAAAAGGAATATATAAATAGTGAAGGTAATTCTAAGACCAGAGAAGCATTTTTCAAGAATGAATATGTGAATGGACTTTTAAAAGAAACAAACTACTATAGTCAAAATGGAACTTTTGAATATAGTGTTAAAAAAATATAGAAAAAAAACAGACGAGCAGCTAAAAATTCTTAGTTACTTGTCTGTTTTTTTATGAGAAAATCATGTATTTTTCTCAAATAAAATTCTTATGCAAAGCAGAAGTTTCCAGGGGTTACACGTGCATAACTTTAGTTATGCGTAAGCGTGCAGTCCTTCTTTTTATTCTTTAGGAAAGATTGTTATTTTTGGTTTGATTTTTGGTTTTTTATCTGGTGTAGTAGTAATAGTAATTTCCTTAGGAGAATATCCTTTTATAACTTGACTTCCTTTATCACTAGGTTTTATAAAGTGATCAGAAAGTTTTTTACGAGGAATATATCCTTCTAAACCCGGGATTGAGACTGTGTCTTTATTATCTTTCATAAGTTATTCACCTCCATTACTTTCTATAATATTAGCATCCATAAAATTAATTCGAGATATTTCAGAACCTTTGATAAGAACTCCTTTAGAATAATCTGAAAATTCTACTACTTGATTATTATCGTCAGTAGCATAAATAAATTCAAGATAGATACTTTGTTCGTTTGGGTAAGCACTGGCAAAAGAATTTGTTCCATAATAACCAACAATAGGCTTTTCTTTCCCTTTAATGTAAACTACTACAACACAAGGCTCTCTTTTTTCAAAGAAAAAATCCCAAGCCAGAGGACTGATAGTATTTACAGTATTTTCTTTTATAAGTTTACTTAAAAGAATTTTTTTTAATAATAATGGCAAAACAAAAGACATTGAAATTATAAGAAGAATTTTGATAGGTTTATTCAAAAAATCTATAGATAGATAGACTAATTTATATAAAATACCTAAAGAAATTATTTCAAAATAATTATCTTTTAACATATTTTTTTTATTTGGTACAATCATTTTCCAAATTTTATAAGAAATAAATCCCAAAGAAAAATAAGGAAATATACTTTCAAGTTGACTAAAAAAATTGGCACTATTCATATTTTCACCTCCTAAAATAAATTTTAAATTAAGTAATTACTTTATATTCTCTTACTAAAAAGTAGGTTAATTATAGATATATTAACCTACTTTTAGTTTTTTTGCAATACTTCTAATCTTTTTTTTAGAATTAATGTTCTGTTATCGTCTTTTTTGAATAAAAAAAAGATAGTCAAAAACTATCTTTTTTATTTTTAATATATTTACAAGATCACTCTGGATATCTCAGCTTCTTTTGAAGGGTAACTCTTCTCTAAATTAAATATATTTTGATCAAAAAAATTTAAGCAACCATCTCTTCACACATTTTCTTGGTTTTGTCTTTATTTTTTTTATCCATATAAAATACCTACTCAATTAAATTTTTTTCATTACTACTATATATTCTTTATGCATTGTTTTTACTTTATTACCTTTTTTCCCTGTAGGCGCTACTTTTCCTGGAAGTCTTTTTCTACTAATATTTCTAATAATTGTTTCAAGGTGTTCAAATCCATTTTTTTCAAAAAAATGTTTTGTTACCTCGTCTGTTTTAAGAAGTTGACCTTTGATAGTTCTATTCCCTACAACATATGCTACTATCCCTCCAGGTTTAATTACTTTAGCTACATTAGAAATTGATTTTTGATAATCTGAATAGAAACTCATCACTTCACGAACTCTTTTTGAGTCTTGTTCTTTTATTTTATACAGTGAATCATCTAAAAGAGGAAAATCAAAATAAACTTCTTCTTTCTTTCTTTTCCCTCCCATTAACATAGCATCTATTTTTTCAGAATTTTCATGCCCTAACCAATCATTAGCAAATCTTGAGAACTGCCCGTAAGCTACCGTTGATTGGCTATCTCCATAGGGAGGAGAAGTTATAACTATATCCACACTATTTTCTTTTAAAATATCTTCTGGAATGTTTTGAACAGTATCAAAATTATAGATATTTATTTTAGAATCCTTATTTGAAACTTTTAAATACTCTTCTAATTTATCTCTCATTTGAGTGAGGTTCCCCAACATCAGAAAGAAAGCTTCTTTCCTATAATGTTCTATATCTTCCTTAGGTATACGATATCTTTTAAATTCATTATTTCTAGTCATTGACACTTCTCTTAAAGTTTCGCTAAATGCAATTTCAAAAAGATCCTTTATATCTTGATTTTGAATTTTATCGATCCATTCTTTTATTGGAACCAACTGTTTTATATTTCTTTTTTTGAACCAATATTTTATATTTGTAACTTTAGGGTATTCAACAATCAAGTTATTAATATTTAATTCTACTTTTATTAGCTCGTGATCGAATTTTTCGATTTTTTTAGTCAACTCTTGGATATTTATATAGGTTGTTTTCACTTTTGATATTTTTCTAGCTAAAGGATTTAAGTCTGTTCCTATACAATTTAATCCTTTTATATTAGCTTCTATCAGAGTAGTCCCAGATCCTACGTATGGTTCAAATAAAGTATCCATACCTTTAGTTTGGTATCTTTCTAATAATTTTTCTACAATCCCTGGAACTAATTTAGCAGGATATTTATGTATATCATGTGTATATTTGTATCTATTGTTTAAAAAATCCCACTCTATATCTTCATATTTTTTACTCATGCTACCTCTCAATCTAATTCTTTAATATGTTTTTTCTAATCTAGTATAACATAAATTTTAAAGTATTACATCAACTCCTGGGGAAGATATTTTGGCTAGAAAGTCCTGGTAAAGTGCTAAAGTTTTATCTTCCATAACTCTACCTATCCTCTGAATTTTAAATTTAGTCTCGCTCTTATTAAAAGATATATTATTATTTTTAGAAATAATGTGATAGTTTAATTGATTAAATTCATCACCTTCAAAGCTCAATCCTAAGCTTTTTAGTTTCTCATCAAAAAAATTATCAAATTTTAAACCTTTAAAATATTCAGCTGAATAATAGGTCTTATTCTTGACAATTTCTTCTTTTGAACTTTCAAAATCAATAATAGCTTCTCCTTTGTTATTAAGTGTGCATAAATCTAAAATATTACAATCTACAATTTGAAGATTTTTTTTATCAGGAACTTTCAAGAACCAACTTTTAGATATTTGCCCGTTCGTAGAATCTTTATCAATTTGAATAGGCCAAAGATAAACACCTTTATCAATTTTTAAAAACTTGTCTAAATCATGATTATCTTTATCACTTCTATCATGATTATTAATTTTATCTTTTTCTAATAATAATAACCTATATTTATCTACATCTCTTGCTATATCATTACCTTTTTTTCTTAAAATAGTGTGACATGATTTTGTTATAACTAAACCATACTTATTTTTATTTTTATAATCTTTAAATTTAAATAGATCTCCAGGATAGATATCTTTATAACGAATATTAACAGAATAATCTATTATTGTGTGTTTGCTATTTTCTGATAGAAATTCCTCTAAATTAATTCTAGGCTCATTTTTAGTATATTTATTAGAAGCATTATTGAGATTTTTTTTACTTTCTATATACTTTCCATTTTCGGTAGACCTGATATTATTAATAGTTCTAAAAGCTTTATTTAATAAACTATCAACTCCTTCCCCACTTTCTTTAGCATTAATAATACTTGTTTTTAAATCAAAAATTTTAGAATGATATATGTCATCATATACCATTTGGTTTAATTTTTTTCTTTTCTCCAAATAATCATATAGGTGAGAATAGAGATAAGAATCATATATTAAATTTTCCAATGAAGTGCCGCACATTTTTTTTAGTTCTTTCTTTACTTCTTCTACGCTTTCTTTTTTTTGTATAGGATGTATGAGATAAGTATAGCTCAGGTCACGACTATTAGTTTTTAAATAATTTTTTTTTGCTTCTTTGTCTTTTATATCATTAAGATTTTCATGACTATAAAGCATCACCATAAATTTTTCAACTTTCAGATCCTTTGTTATACAGTCTAGGAGTTCCAAAACAGAGTCTTCGTTTTCGCCACTCCCTTCCAAGTTTCTATCCACAACAAATAAAGTGAAGTCATCGTTTTGTGTAAATTCATCTTTTAAATTTTTAATGCCACAAAACTTCTCAATTTCTCCCCCAAAAAGTTCTTCTAATGCTTTTAAAGGAAGAGGCGTATCTGCACTATAAAGTTCAGGGAAATCATCTTCATCAAAATTTTCTTCAAATAAGTTTTTATCTTTTTCTTTTAATTCTCTTAATGTATTGTAATAACTTAATTTAACGATTTTTCCATGATCGGCATCTTCTTCTTTATCCTCTAAATATTTAACAGGGTTACTTTCCCATAATTTTTCATTTTCACCATGTTCCCACTCATCATCTATTGATACTATTTTTTTTATATTCAATTGTTTTAAAATTTCATGCATTTTCTCTTTAATCCCCCTTAAAATAAAGTTTGTTCCATTTCATGCTTATTGAACTTCAAATAAAATTTATAAAGTCTTCCTGTGTCATTTCTTTCAGTTAACATACTAAGCTTACCATTTGATTCAGCAAGTAAAGCTTGCGATATATATAACCCTAATCCTCTACCACCTTCTTTTGCTGTTTGGAATGGTTGGAATAAGAAAATTTCCATATTTTTTGATATACCTGGCCCATTATCATAAAATACTACTTCTCCTTTATCGCTAATCTCTATTATTATCTTTTTTTGCTCTTCATTTGAGTACATAACCCAGTATAAAGAGTTTAAGAATAAATTATCAAAGATAGTCACCAAATATCCTCTATTAATTTTTATTCTAAAGCTGTCTCCTCTTACTTCTACAAGAATATTAGCTTTTTTTGCCTTTTTTGACATTGGAGTCTCATCAATATAAATTTCTTCCAAAATTTTCTTGATATCAACATCCTCTATTAATTTTTTATTTTTCTTATACATAGGCTCTAAGTGATCTAACTGCTCTTCAAGGTATCTAATCTCAGTTATAATATTATTTTGCCACCTCAATATCTCTCGTTTTTCTATATTACCTTCTTTTACTTTTTTTCTACTACTGCTAGCATACCCTCTGATATTTGATACAATTCTATTAAATTCATGTGTCATTGATTCCATTATTATACTTTGACCTACCATTGGTAGCACATCTTTAACATCGTCTAATACTTTCTCCTGAATCTCAATTGTTTGTCTTAAATGTTGATTTTGCTTTTTACCTGCTTTTTTTATTTTTTTTAGAGCATCGCCTATTTTTTTATTTCTTTTGTTTTTATTTTTTTCATCAGTTTTACCTATAGAAATTTCAGATACAACTATTTCTCCAGTACTTTCTTCTAATTTGTCATTTTCTTCTGTACTTTCATTATTTTCTTCACCCTCAAGAGCACTTTGAATTTCTTTCATAGCTTCTTCTATTTCTTCTTCTGAACTTTTTATTCTTTCAAATTTTAACAATCCATTTCTTGTAACAATTTCATCATCATTAAGGTTTCCTTTAATTTCAAATCCAGCAATAATATCACGTATTTCATCACAAATTAAAGTTACTATTCCATGCTTTATGATATTTAGAAAATTTTCTCCATATTCATCTAAAATAAAACCTTGTCTATTAGTTTGTTCTCTTAAGTTTCTACATGTAGGACTATCCAATTTTATATATCCTAAAATACTTTTTGATTGATAGGGAATATACTTAGTTTTTTGAGAATAAACATCAAAACCTGCCCAGTCATAGTTACTATTACCATAAGGCAATATCCTAAAACCATTCCTAAATATATAAAATCCTTGCAATGAACTCCATATATGAGTAAAATCATTATAACTTTTTATAGCGTCAAGTTTTAAATCTCTAATACTCTCTGTTATCAAACTCTTATTTTCTTGAGTAAGCGAAAGGTTATATAATTTTCCAGAAAAATTACCTGGATTAGCTAAACCTCCATCAATATAATTTAAAACTATTTTTTTAAAATACTTTTCATACTCCACTTGTACTTTTTCTTTGAAATCTATTTTATGACTGGTATATTTAAAATTTTGTAATAACTTGGTATCATTCAGCTTGTTTTCAACTAATCGAAAATTTTGCATTTTATTCGTTCTATTATTTATAAGCTTCTCTATATACTTCTCATAGTGAATAGTATTAATTTTTAATATCGAATTTTCATATGAAAACTCTATTGTGTTATCGGCTAAAAACTCTAAAACCTCTTCATCTACTTCTGTATTTGAATATGAATTCCCATTTAATGAAAAGAAAATCTTAAATAAATCTTTTAATTCGTCGTTATTAGAATTATTTAACTTGTCAAAAGGGGAAGACATCTTGTACAATTCATCTACTAAAAGTTTTATATTTTTCTTACTCAATTTCCAAAATTCAATATTTCTTATTCCATCAATCTCAATTCTTGTAAAAGAGTTTTTCTCATCACTATTATTATGCTCTAAATTTGCTGTTACATCTGTAATAGACATTTCAGTATTGAGTTTTGTCCAATCAATTTTCAATTCAGAAGCATTTGTTTTTAGTAGAATGTCGATATCTTCATCTCTTAATAAATTATTTTCTTTAAAAGCATCTAAATCCGCTTTAGTTTTAACAGTAATGTAGTGCCCTAATCTTTGAAACGAAAGTCTTCCAAGCCCTTTTTCTCCTAACACTTGCCTATTAAACTTTAGTGATTCTTTATGCACCTCTCTAAAGTTAGTAGCAATTTTAAAGAAGCTATTCTTTAATATGCTTGGTAGCATTCCATGACCATTATCTTCTATAATTATTTTCCCTCTCCCATATGGAGTCATTATTTCTGTATCTACTGAAATAGATGCAAAGGTAGCGTCTGCATCATAGGAGTTTTTTATTAACTCTAATAATGCCACTAATTCATTTTCAATTAACTGTTCTCCTAACTGGTATATTAATTTGGCAGCAGCCTGTAATTTTATTATTTCCATATCCCTCTACACCTCCTCCAAATATTTTCTTTCATCAAATAAACTCGATAGTTTATTGATTAAATCGCCTTTAAAAAGCATTAATTAGCCTCCTTAGTTTTATTTTACTATTTATTTTTAATACGCTATAACATCTTCTAAAAACTCACTAAAACATACTTTACTGTCTAACATATCTTTAAATTCATGTATATCATTTCCATCTATTCTTATTGAGCATGAGCTTTTTTCTTTTCTATAATAAAATATCTCTTCAGGATAAAGATAAGTTTTTTTAGGGATCCTAAACAAATAGAGGTTATTTTCATTCTGATCATTCAACAATATATACAATGTTTTTTTAAATTTTTTAGGTTTAGGTTCAAACCACCATTGTCCTGTTGTTTCATTTCTATTTGAAAAAATTGCATCCATAGAATTTAATCTTTTATCTGTACATCTATTGATCATTTCTATAGCTTCACCTTTATTTATTTTTGTATCTAATTGAGTTATATTTATTGATTTATTCATGTTAGACATTTTTTTTAATTTTTCTATTTTTATTTCAATTTTTTCTATTTCATCTTTTTTTATTTTTAATTTTTTCGTCAATTCTTTGATTTCTTCTGTAAACATATTTGTCCTCCCCTACCAATTTTACTCAAAAGAAGTTTTAATAATTATATTCTCTCACTCAGTATAACTATGGAATTATCGATTATAACGACTTTTTTGTTTTCTTATGTTTTCTTTTACTTTCAACAACTATTCCATGGCATTTAAAATCAGTATCTTCAGTTTTTAAAATAATAATGTCTTTATAAATAGTTCTATTTGAATTATCGCTCATCAAGTTTATGAAATTTTCATTATCTGAAACTCTCTTAATATATTCTTGGCCTTCGTAAGTTACTAAACATATTTCATCATTAAGATCCAAGTCATGACAATCTGGATCTACTACGGCAATATCTCCATCTAATAAAGTTGGGTACATTGAATCACCTGAAACTTCTACTGCAAAAGCTCCTTTAGGCATAGTTTCACCTTGTAAAAGAATAAAACTTTCTTTTCTAACTACGTTCCCCATATTGATAGCTCCTCCACCTGCTGAAGCAGCTCCATAAACTGGTAATTCTATAACTGTTATTCCTAGAGGATTAACCAAATTTTGAGAAGTATTTTCTTCATCTAAATAATCAACCATTTTATACAATATTTTATAATCTAAATCTAATGCTTCAGCTACTCTTCTTAGATAGTAAGGATTAATTTTTTTCTTATCCCCTTTTTCTAAACGATGTATATCAGCATTATTAATTCCTGTTTTATATGCCAATTGACCTTGGCTTAATCCTTTCTCTAATCTTTTTTCTCTAATCAATTTTCCTAACAGATCTCTCTGTTCTTCATTAACATTAAACTTATCCATAAAACATTTCAACTCCTTGTATATTAAGATTATATTTAAAAATACTGACAATTGTAAGAAACTAAAAAAAACTTCCTTGACAATCATCAGTAGAAGTGGTAAAACTATACTGACAAATATAAGTGGAGAGGAGGGGTGCTTTGAGTTTGCTTAGAAAAGTGAAATTAACTGTTATAAAATCTGATTTAAATATGAATAAAGCAATAGAAATATCTGGTGTATCCAGAGATACATTTTATAAAAAATTAAAAAAAGATGATAAAGATTTTTACGATAAACTTCTTTTAAGTCTAAAAAAATTTACTTAAGTTACTTACAAATATCAGTGAATAAAAGTGTTCTTTTAATTTTAAAGATTAAAAAATTGTTTTTATTTAATAACAAGGGGGGAGATGTGAAAACTAACTTTAAAGATTATAAAGTTTTAGTCAGTAGAAAAATAAAAGTTCCTAGTTCTATAGAACTTAAAATGGGTAATATTGATATTATCATTGATGTTTTCTATGGATATGATGGGGTAATGAGCTATAAAAAAAATGGAATATCTAGAGTGAGTATTTCCATTCCTCGTAAATTTCATTCTCCAGTCTTAATTAATAGAGATATACCAGTAATAACAAACTCAGGAAGAGAAATAAGAATAAATCTATTTAATAAAAGTAAATTAAGTTACACACTATATGAAAAATGTTAAAAGGGGGAACTATGGAAATTTCAAATGCTAAGGTTATAAAAACTGTATTTAGGAATAAAGACAAGATAAAAAAGAATGAATTTATAAAGAAAGTAAAAAAGCTGACCTATGATCTTACTCCTACCGGGGAGAAGCAATATAAATTATTTTAAATAAAAAAGAGTAGAAATAGATCTACTCTTAAAAAATCGGCAAATTTATGATTATAAAATATTTTTATATTTTGCTAGGAAATTTTCAACCCATGGATAAGCTTTACCGCAGTCAGGGCAGTAATTTGGTATTTCTTGACTCTCCATATATCGAGGTTGTCGAGCATGAGTAAAATTAGGATTAGCATTCACAGCTAAAAGGCCGCCTTTGATAGGTGAGCCACATGTACAGTGAGTTAAAACTTTACTATTACACTTGGTACATAGATCACCACAAAAATCCTCTACTCTTTCAAGTGTAGAAGTTTGAAGATGTCCTTTTTCACAGATAGCAGACATTAAATTTCTTACCTTTACTTTTACTAATTTTTTCATCGAAGCTCGCCCCCTTAAATTTTAAATAGGATATTTCAAGAGTTTTTAAGAAAGTTTATCATTTCTCTTGAATAGCACTATTAAGATTTTAATACCATATTACTATACTTGAGTATACTCTATAAATTATCAGTATTCAACATTTTTAGAGTAAAAATATAAAAAATTTTAAAGAAAAAAAACTGACCTGTGATCTAACTCCAAATGGGAAGAAACAATATAAATTATTTTAAATAAAAAAGAGTAGAAACAGATCTACTCTTGGAAGATAAAAAATTAAAGCGAGGTGTAACAATGAAAAAATTACTGTTTGATATTATTTTTTTATCACTAATACTAATTATATTCTTTTTACGCTCTATTATTGAAAAGGATAAAATTAGTAAATACATGGAAATAATACAATTTGCATTAACAATAATTATTTTATATTTTGTAGTAAAAACAGGACAGACACTATCTAATCCATTTATTTATTTTGGATTAGGAGGTTCAGCTTTAACTAGCTTTATCAGTATAAGACAGAAATTCTTTACAAAGAATTAAAAAATATATATAGGGAAATTACACTAGAAACAAATCCAATAATTTTCATAAAATTGTCAATAAATTTAAAAAATTTATTTTCAGCCTTATGTTTCATTTTGAAAGCTACATAGAAAATTAAAAGTATAAAATCAACTAAATTTTTATAAATAAAAATAGGTAGATATCTAAAAAAAGTATCTTTAAATTCTCTTTTTAAGTATCCAATTGATATATTTTTAGAAAAATCAATTTTATTATATGTTTCTTGAATAATGTATCTTGTTTCTTGTTCTTCAAAATTTATTAACATTTCATATTCACTAGCATCTTTATAAGAACGAATGGCATTAATAAAATCAGTTAGATTCTCTGGGTTATCTAAATTTTTAGCTGATTCTGTATTAGTAAATTTTAATATTGTATATTTTTTTAAAAGCTGTAGACACCTTGGGTATTTTTCTTCTAAAGATTTCCTAGATGAGAGAAAAGATTCAACATATTCAATATTTGTTTGAACCAGTTTACTATTAAAAGATAAATTTCTAATTACTAAAATATCATTCCAATAATTTCTTAGAAAAGTAGCGGTTTCTTTAATTTTAAATTGATCATAAATGACAGCAAGAAGTCCTAAAAAATAAAGCCATAAAAATGTTTCGATTTTTAAGATAAAAATTTTTGAAATAAAATGTTCCATTTGTTCCACTCCTTTAAACTCTAGATAGTATTGGTTTAATTTCTAATTCAAGTATAACTTTTAAATAGGAGAAATCAAAAATTATATCAAGCTAGGGAGTAAATATCTAACTAGAGTAGGTTTAATTTTACCATTAGAGCCCATTCATATAAAAAATAAAAAAAGGCATATAAGCCTTTTAATAATTTCTTATAAATTCATCAGTGATTGTACTAATATTAGTTTTAAAACTTGGAAAAATCGTTTTTAAAATGATTTCTAAAACTTTAGCATAATCAATATCTTTCATTGAATTAACAACGAAATTTAGAAGTGCATAAACAAGCTGATTAGAATAATTGCTAGAAGATGAAGCTATGATAGCTACACCTAAGGCTTTATGTCTATATGGATCATCTTCTCTTGAGAATTCAACATAGCTAAATTCAAAATCTTTTTCTAGTTTATCGAAATTGTAATCTTCGAAATTAAGATTTGATATAGGCTCAAATTTGTCTGTTATTACTTTTACAGTTTCTTCTGTTGGGATTTTTCCATCAAATTTAATGCTGTAGCTAAATCTGGCCAAATCACCTAACGCGGTTGTGTTAATTTTATACATTTTTTACTCTCCTTTAAACTCTGAATAGTATAGTTCAAGAATTTCTAAAATAGCCTGGGCTTATCTTGAACTGTATCATTGAGACTTTAAATAATGCATTAGACTTCATTATACTATGAAGCTGAGAAGTAAACAAGAATGATATAGGAATTTATAAAAATATAATTATTTTAAATAAAAAAGAGTAGAAACAGATCTACTCTGAGAAGATAAAAAAATTAAAGCGAGGTGAAACAATGGAAAAATTTTGGATGAGCTTTCTTTTAGCGGGTTTTCTTATAGGGATTATAAATCTAATGATTGAAGCTAGTTTTATTTTAAAAAAATTGAATTATGAAATTATGGATATTAAAACCAAGTTTCTGACTAAACACAATAATTGCTGTAAGTGTTGTAATTATTGTAGAGAATGTCCCAATAATAATTTTTAAGTTTTTAGCATATTTACCAATATGAAAAAATAATGGGAATTCAAAAATACTAGATTAACGGGAAGATTTTATAAAAAATAAGAGGAGGGAACACCATGGGAAAAAAATTAGATTTAAAATTAAGAGGTGTTCAATACGAAATCATAAGTAATGACAACGATTATGATTTAGAACTTACTGAAGAAAATACTTTGTGTTTTAAAAGAGGAGGGGAACTGTATGTTTCTGTTAACCTGGACAAAGTTTGTTTAGGCAGTAAATTAGCTATCTTAGATTTTTTAGGTTTAAAAATAAAAAGAGAGAAATAAATCTCTCTTGGAAAATTAAATAAATTAGAAATGAGGGGAGGAAATAATAATGAAAGAAAAGTTAATTATATATTCTTTAATAATACTAGGGTTATTAATTTTTATAATTGTATGTTTAGATTATTTATACCGTCTAGCACTTATAAAAACCTTTAAACCTCAGAGGTTAAAATTTGAGTTAGAAGAGCAATTTATTTTAAAAGAGCTTAGAGACAACAATGTATATATTGTCAATGAAATCTCTGAATTTAGGAAAAGTCAAAATATCAAACACAGGAGGTAACACATGGCTAGACCAGATTCAGCTCTGTCCTTAGAGCTAGAAAGAAGCATGAATATGCAGGTAAGGGTTGAAACCTTTGAAGAACATCTGAGACATGCAGGAGTGATAGATGATCTCGATGATGAGAGACGGATAAAGAGTTTCAATTTAAATAAATGGAATGAGGATATGCAAAAATCATTTACTAAAACCAGATCTGAGATCCTAAGACTAAAAAATCTTTCATCTATGAAAAAAGCCCTGGAAGATCTGAATAAAAAAATAAATGAATTCAATGAAACATATTTTGAAAAAAGAAAACAGATCGATGCTTTAGAGGTCCAGTACGAAACCTTGGATGATGAAGTGAGAGTGTGGCTCTTGGAATATGCTGTCAGCTGCAGAGAAAAGCTAAAGATAGAAAATTCCAATATCGAGAAAAAACTTATTAGAGAAAATCTAAATCGGAAAAAAAGGTAAAAAAAAAGGAGGACTAATCCACCTTTTTATAGAGACCTGAACCACAATCTGGGCATGCTGGTAACTCCTCATTGTCTGTCTCTATTATTAATTCTAAGTAACACATGACACACATATAAGTTCCTACACCTGGTTTTTCACCTGCTGCGTACATAGGATCTCACCTCCTAAAACAAACTAAAAACTCTTTACTCTAGGAGTATACATTAAAAACCTTAAAAAAGCACTAAGAATTGTATTTTATTTAAATTGTGCTAATTTTAAAAACAAAAAAATATTATTGAAAGGAGTAAATTTATGAGAGATACAATATTTAATATGAGACAAGATATTGCTCTAGAAATGAAAGAAAAGCATAAATTGAATATTGAGGACTTTATTTTAATCCGAAAAATAGGAGATTTCAGCTTATCTGATGACACGATAGAAATTATAAAAGATGGAAAAGCTTATCACTGGATCAGTTATGAAACTATCCAAAAAGATTTTCCATTATTATATCCCACAGTAGAAGCTATTAAAAAAAGAGTTCATAGAATGACTAAAAAAGGTCTCTTAGTGAGTAAAGCTCATATAGTAAAAAGAGGAGATTTAAATAAAAGTGAGTTTAACACACCAGGAACATTTTCAATCTTAAGGTTAGAAAAAGAAGCTAAAAAATTATTTAATTCAAAAGTAGTTCTACCCCCGGGACAAAATGGCGCACCCCTTGAGCCAAATTGTCCTGACCCCCAGGACAATTTGGGGCGACCCCTAGGACAAAATGGCGTTAACAAAGAACTCCTAGAAAAGAACCCCAAGAAAAGAACACCTAAAAAAGAAGTAGTAGCAAAAAAGAAAGGATCTACTGCTGCCCCTGAAGATACTTTTTTTAAAAACTTAAAAGACCTTCTGTCTAAAGCTAGTATTAAAAATCAGAATTCTAATACTTTAAAAAATATCAAAGAGTTCTCCAATGGGGATCTGGAGGAAGTAAAAAAAGTAATTGAATTTATAAAGCTGAAGAATAAAAATATGAACTCCAAGGTCTTGGTAGCAATTTTGAGAGACAAAGATCACCTGATAGTTGAACCGGTAGAATTAAAAAAAGTCACCAGGAAAGAAAAGATAAACTTTATGGTTAATAAATTGGGGGAGATTGAGATCAATGATCTCAGAGAGAAGGTCAAGGAGCAAACCTTCAAAGGTGAGGAGGGATGTTTTGTAAATACCGAGTTGGAAAATGTCCTATGTAAAAGATTCAATAAGTATATCTCAGATGGAGGGACCTATGCATAACACAGAGATCGGTGATTGGAACTACTTTAGGATTAACATTTTGCCTAAAATAAAAAAAGTGGTTCTTCATGATATTGAATATACAGATAAAAATGATATACAGAGTATGTCTTTGGAGGCATATCTGCAAAAAGAAACTATTAAAATGGAAATGGGAGGATCTTATGGGGAAATTAAGTTTGTATAAAAAAACAGCCTTCAGATCTATAGATCTAAAAAGGCTGCCAAACAGAATCACCAACCTATAAAAAATTCCGACCAAAGAAAAATATTACAGAAGGTGTCAGTGATTCTAAATAGATTATAGCATAAAGCCACCGGTTGTATTTAATTTTTAGGGGGTTATGAATTAATGAAAACTAAAAAAGAAGTTTTAAAAAAATTAGAAACCAGACCTCATACTAAGAAATATGCTAAAAAACAATGTTTTAAGTTTGGTTTAGACATTGAACTACTTAATAAATTTTGGTTAGGTGATATAGAGCCTATGGGGACCAAGAAGTATTTTTTTACTAGAAAAAGAAAAATTCAATTTCAAAGATTTATTATTTCCAATCGAGACTATGAGGTTGAGATAAAGAAAAATCAAAAGGAGAAAGATAAAATTCTTAACCTCAAGAAAGATGAAAAGATCAGAAAATGCACCAAATGTAAAAAAGAGTTTATAACGAAGGTCGATCGATTAGGAGTGAGTTATGATACTCGGTGTAAGAAGTGTAAAACAAATGAGAGGTATGACCATAGTGGCCGATTAAATGGAAGGCTGGGGAAGGTAGAAGGTAGGAGTAATTAAATATTTGTTCAATTGGACATTGAAAACTAAATAGTGTGCTTAACTTGAAATTCATTTTTTATTGTAGTATATTTAATACTATAATTTTAAAGACTAGGGGTGTAAAGAAAATGGAAACAATAATTAACTATTATAATAAGTACGATGAAGAACCAAGACTTATGAGGACAAAAGCTAACACATTAGAATTTGAAACAACTAAATATCTTTTAAAATATTATATTGAGAAAAGTGATAAAATCTTAGAAACAGGTGCAGGTACTGGAAGATACTCTCTTCATTATGCTAATGAGGGAAACTGTGTTACTGCTACAGATCTGGTTCCTAGACATGTAGAAATAATAAAGAATAAAGCTTTAGGAAACAAAATGAATAATCTTACTGTAGGATTAGCTAATGCAACTAACTTAGAAAAATATGCAGATAACTCTTTTGATGTTGTTCTTTGTCTTGGTCCAATGTATCATCTAACAAATATCAAAGATAGAGAAAACTGTATAAAAGAAAATTTAAGAGTTTTAAAGCCAGGAGGAATTTTAGCTATTGCTTATATAAACAAACATTATATTCTTTCTAACCTTCTCTTTAAAGATAAAAAGTTTTTAACTAATGATTTTATAGATAAGGTTTTAACAGATGGATATTTAAGTGAAGATGATGGATTTAATTTCTGGACAGATTCATGTTATTACACTCCTAAAGAAATTGAAGAATTTTTGGGAACGTTTAACGTAAACAAATTAGAAAATGCCGCAACAGATGGTTTAGGAAGACTTCTTCCTGAAAAGGTGAATAATCTTTCGGATGAAGAATTTGAGGTATATAAAAATTATCATTTTAAAAGTTGTAGAGAGGAATCAATAGTTGGTTATAGTAATCATGCACTTTACATAGGAAGAAAAAAACTATAAATAATTTTTTTCACTATAGTGAAAAACATGAAAATCATAAAAATATTAATATTTGAGATATAAAAGCACACTATATAAATAGTGTGCTTTTATTTTATAAAAACACACTATATAAATAGTGTGCTTTTATTTTATAAAAACAAATAAATAAAATATTTTAGAGGATAAAAAATAATATATTAATTCTTAAATCTAATTTTTAGATAAGATTACATGAAAAATCGGCTTTCTAATTTTGTTATATAGGCGTTTTGTAAGGATGGTTCGATAGATTAATCAAGAATTTGTCGGAATCGCTAGAAACTCGTTTTAGAGACTCTCAGAGGGGTTTACCAGAAAAAATGTTTTCAGTGGAGATTTAAAGTGAATTTTAGGAAATTATAAAAATCAAAATCAGGGGAGGAGGTATAAATATGGGTAATATTGAAAAAATAGAAATTTTAAGACTTTTAAAGAAAATAAAAACTAAGCAGGATAGGAGAAAGAAAAATGCTTAAAGGAATTTTGTATTGCAGAGTTTCTACTGAGATGCAAGAAGAAAAAGAATCTTTAAAGTATCAAATTGAAAAAGGTAAAAGTTATTCAAAATCACAAGATATAGAATTGACTAAAACTATTACCGATGTGGAGTCTGGTGGAAGAGATGACAGGGATGGGTTTTTAGAATTGCAGAGAGAAATAAAAGCGAGGAGTTTTGATGTACTTGTAGTTTACGAAGCTTCTAGAATTTCTAGGAAGATGATTACAATGATCCAATTTGTATTACAGCTTCAGGAACAAGATATAAAATTTATCTCTATTTCTCAGCCAGATCTAAATACAACTACAGCCACTGGAATGTTATTTTTTCAAATCCAGGCATCATTGGCTGAATATGAAAGAAAGCAAATATCTATTAGGGTAAAATCAGGAAAATATGAGAGAGCTAAAGTTGGACAGTTTACAGGTGGGACTGCTCCTCTGGGATATGATGTTATCGAAAAAAAATTAACTCCAAATGAGGATGCAGAATTAGTTAATGATATTTTTGATTATTATCTGAGATGCCAATCTATGGCAGCGACCGGAAAAAAATTTAATAGAAATAATGAATCAATAAGATGGATGTTAAAAAATGAAGTATATATAGGTAAAAAGAAGTGGGGACAAAAAGAAAAAAACTTAATGACTCATAAACAAAAAACAAAGTTAGATTATGAAGTGTTTGATGGTGAGCATGAAGGAATAGTGCCGGAAGAGATATTTGAAAAAGTCCAAACAATACTAAAATTAAATTCTAAAAGAAGAATTGAATTTTCAACTAGTGGAGCTTTATTTGCCGGTTTAATTAGATGTGCTTGTGGAAATAAGATGTATAACTCAACTTTGAGAAATACTAAAAAAAATTATCATTATTATCAGTGCGATAATAAGCGTTGTAACTTGAAAATTCCAAGAGAGAAATTGGAAACTAAATTATTAAAACAAATATATGCTTTAAAGGAATTAAAAGATTTAAATAATACTGAAGATCTTAAAGTTGTCAATTATACATTAGATATAGAAAAACTAAAGGTTAAAATTTCTAAATCTAAAAACAAGAGAAAAAAATTAACTAGAAGCTTTGCTTCTGGATTAATAGAAGATGATGATTTTGAAGATCTAGTAAAAGAGATTAAAAATGATATATCGATCTATGAAAATGAAATAGAAGAATTAGAAGAGATTAGGGATAATGAAAAAAACTTAGAAGTAAGAAATGATAATTTAGAATTGTTTATAGATGTTATGGAAAATTTAGAACCTGAAGATATTAATGATGCTAAAAAGGTAATGAGATTTATTATCAATAGAATAGAGTTGCATGATGACAATAAGAAAAACCCACAGTTTGATATATACTTTAATTAATAAAAGCTCCCAAAAATGGGAGCTTTTTAAATATCTAATTATATATCCCAATTTGTAGGGGGATAACGTGGTGCATCAGGGGGGACTTGAACCCCCACAGGAAAACTCCCATAAAGCCCTCAACCTTACGCGTCTACCATTCCGCCACTGATGCTTAACATAGAAAATTATATAGTAAACTCCTACACTTGTCAATTAATTTTTTCAAAAGAGATAAGTTGAATAGTTGATTTTACTTATCTCTTCTAAACGTTAACTGAGATAGCCTAATATTATAAATATAATAGAGCTTATTCCTGCATTTAAGAGGGCATATGGAATTTGAGTCTTCACATGATGTATATGATCCGATGCTGTTGCCATAGATGACATGATGGTGGTGTCGGATATAGGAGAACAGTGATCTCCCATAATACCTCCAGATATAGCAGCTCCCACAGCTAGGTAGATATTCCCGTCAAGGATTACGGCAGTTTGAAGTGCAATAGGAATCATTATTGCGAATGTACCAAAGGATGTTCCAGTAGCAAAGGCCATTATTCCAGCTAGAATAAATACTATTACCCCTGTAAAGGCAGAATTTATGGAAGCTCCATTTAATAGGTTGGCTAAATATTTTCCCGTTCCCAAGGCATTTATGGAATTACCAATTGCAAAGGCAAAGATTAGTATGGATGAAACGGGGATCATTCCTCCGATTCCCTTATAGAAATAATCCATATATTCTTTTAAGTTCATAATACCTTTACCTATATAATATATTCCTGTAAAGGTGGTCACTGCAAATATTGCCCAAAACAATGCTGTAGACCCGCTTCCCTTAGTGAGATCTCCATCGCCAGTAATATACAGTCCGGTGGGAACCATTATTACTAAAACTAAAATAGGGAGGATCATATGCCACATAGATGGTTTTACACCCTTCTTTATAGGAAGATGAATGGATTCTTTTTCGATTACAGGTCTGGCATCATCGGCTAAAACTTTTCCATCTAGCATGGCTCTGTCTTCAGCTTTTTTCATAGGTCCAAAATGGTTACCAGAGATAATAAAGTAGAGAACACTGAGAATAGTTACATATGAATAGACTTGATATGGAATGCTTTTTATAAGGATAGTTACTGGATTTATATCTACAACTCCTGCTGCTACCTGGGCAGCCAAAACTCCTAAGATAGTAGCACCCCATCCATTTAACGGGATCAGTCCGCAGATAGGTGCTGATGTAGAATCACATATATATGCTAATTTTTCTCTAGATACCTTATATTTATCGGCGAGATCTCTAGTGATGGTTCCGGCTAATAAGATGGTTATGCTAGATTCTATAAAAACTACTATCCCTATAAAGTATGCCAAAAGCATAGTTCCACGCCTTGATTTTATTATTCTTTTTTTCTTTGTCAGGAAATCGACAAATCCTTGTACTCCACCAGAGACCTGGATCAAGGTCATAACTCCACCTATTAAAAATACAAATATCAATGTTTTGGTAGCCCAACTTTCACTAAATACGTCTATAATCCCATTTAGACTCTGATTTAATGAAGTTAACAGATTCCAATCTGTTAAGATAAGGTTGCAAAAGACTATCCCTAAAAATAAAGAGATTACCACCTGTCCTGTAGTTATAGCCAAAATTATGGTGATAATTGGGGGGATAATGCTTAAAATTCCATAATCCATCTTATTCCTCCTAAGTTATATATTGTTTACTTAAACAGTGTAACATTAGTTTTTTAGTTTCGAAAGTATCAATCAATCTGAAGAACTGTTCGCAAAAATCATAAGATTTGTTATAGATATTGGCGGTTGAGCTATTATACTGTTCATGTTTTTTGAATTTCAAGGTTATGAAATTTTATAAGGCCTTTAGAGAAGTAGGGGTTGTAATATAAAGTTTAAATACATAAAAGTCAAAAAGTGTCGCGGCGACACTTTTTGACTTCGGATAATTATTGATTATACCTTATTGAAAATATATGAATGATTTTAAGTGGAGGAAAAAAAACAGTGGAAATCAAATGGTTAGGTTTTACTCTAGAGGAACATAGAAATATGGTTCTTATGAAAATGTTAATGAAGGAGGAAAAAGGGAAAAAGCAGATAGAGTAAAGACGGTATTCGTGAATAGCAAGCTATAAAATTAAAGGGTGGATATTGAAGGAAAGAATTATAAGTTTGTTTTATTTTTTATGGTATAATAAGAAATAAAACATTAAAGGAAGTGATTATATTGAGTATTACATTAGATCAAGAGATGAAAGAAAAATTAGATAGAAGAGTTGTAGCAATGAGTGAGAAGATCAGTGAATTAGGTTTTGACTTAGAGGAAGACATGAAAGAGTTGGTGGAGATGAGAGAAGATATCTCTGAGTTGATTTTAACAACAAAATTAAAGAAGATAGAGTACTTTGTAGAAAAAGAAGGAGATGGAGTAGGATTCTATTTAGGAGATTTACAAGTTACTTTTTTTGTAGAATATGGTGAAGATGAAGAAGGACCATATTATGAAGCTACAGCAGAGATCTTAGAAGGGTAAACCTTTAATATCAAATTTAAATTTAAAAAGCAAAAAGTGTCGCGGCGACACTTTTTGCTTTTTTTGTAATAATCTATACCTTTATAACTTGCTCTTCTAAATTTGATTTCTTTTTTAGAGATTTGAACTCCTTAATTACAAAATGTGATGTGATTAGAGCTAGTGTGAAGTCTGTAATAGGAACAGCTAACCAAACTCCATTTACACCGTAGTATTTAGGTAAAAAATAGAGGAGTGGAAGCATAAGTATAAACTGACGGATGATGTTTATAGCTGTTGTTATTTTGGCTTTTCCAACAGTCTGGAAATAACTACTTCCAATCATATGAAATCCCATGAAGAGGGTCATACTAAAAAATATTTTAGTTGCATTTGTTGTTAGTTCGAATAATGTTTGATCGTTATTGATAAATGGTGAAATTAATAGATGTGGTAAAAATATAGCTGCAAAAAACCCTATGGCTGAAATACTCATAGCCACTAGAAGAGATAGCTTATACGTTTCCCTTACTCTTTTAAAGTTTTTAGCACCGTGATTATATCCTAAGATAGGCTGACTTCCTTGATATATTCCTACAATAGGCATATACATAAGAACACTGATACTGTTAATTATTCCGTAAGCAGCAATAGCGATATCGCCTCCATAGATATTTAAATTTTTATTGATGAAGATGACCACGATAGAATTGGACATCTGCATAATAAAAGGCGCTATTCCAATACTGGCTATCCCTAGAAGGATCTCTTTTTTTAATTTCAAATTTTTTAGTTTTAATTTTATATTGCTGTCTCCGTTTAAAAAATGCCTGATTTGGAGTATTGCTACAAGCACATTTGAAATAACTGTAGCAATTGCAGCTCCTTTTATCCCCATACCCAGTGTGAATATGAAAAGTGGGTCTAGTAAAATATTTAATCCACATCCTATGATGCTCATCTTCATGGCAGCTTTTGGGTTCCCTTCACCCCTCATAATATTATTCATTCCTATGAATAATAGTTGAAAAGTAGTGGCAAAAAAGATGATGGACATATAATCTTTGGCATAATTAATATTATTTGCTGTAGCACCAAATAATAAAAGGATATCATCTAGGAATAAGATCCCGAAAATTGAAAATAAAATTCCCATTCCAATAAATAAAGTCAGTGCATTCCCTAATATTTGCTCTGCTTTTTCTTTATTTTTTTGTCCTAAATTTATAGAAATAAGAGCTCCTCCTCCGACACCTATAAATAACCCTGTTGCTAATATAAACGTGAAAAGCGGTAAAGCTATACTTATTCCTGCAATAGCTAATCTTCCAACACCAAAACTTATAAAAATTCGGTCTACGATATTGTATAGGATATAAACCAAAGTTCCTGTGATGGCTGGGATAGAATACTCCCATAAAAGTTTTGGTATTTTTTCTGTTTCTAATTTTATGTTTTTCATACACTCTCCTAAATGTTCTTATTATGTGATAGTCATTGAATTCTGATCTATTTTCTTCATTATAGTAAATAAAGTTTCAACCTCTGATTCCGACAGATCTTTTAAAATGATTTTTTTCCAATGGGTGATAATGTTTTTTAGGTCGGGAATTATCTTTTTTCCGCTTTTTGTCAAAAATAATTTTTGTTTTTGTTTATGGTGGAGATCATCTTCTTGATATAGATAATCGTATTCAATTAATTTTTTGACTCCTTTAGAAATCAGACTTTTGTTTAATTTAGTCAGCCTAGAGACTTCGTTTTGACATATCCCTGGGTTATTATTGAGACAGAGTAAAATGGGGTAGTCGCTGTTGCCAATCTTATATTTTTTTAACTCCTCCCTCATATAATGCTGGTATTGTCTGTAGGTTATACTTATGTATTTTGAAAGCATATTCCTCCTCCTTACTGTTTATATGTAAACAGTATAGATTAAAACATTTTAATTGTCAACAGAAATAAAAATAAGAGTGAAATTTAAAATGCTAAAATTAAAAAAGTGTCGCCGCGACACTTTTTTAATAGGTGGATATATATAGATTAGAGTGATATAATATAATAATTTAAATTATACGGAGGGGAAATATGAAAAAATTATTGTTATTGGGATCAATCGTTTCATTGTTTGCTTTTAATAGTGCAGAAGTAAAAGCTGCAAAAAAAGTAGATCTAATAGTAAAAAATGGGATAGTTTTAACTATGAATGGAGAAAAAGAAATACTAGATGATGGTGTAGTAATTGTAAAGGGAAATAAGATAGTAGAGGTAGGAGATAAAAAGATACTGAAAAAATATTCTTCTAAAAAAACAATAGACGCAGACGGTGGGATAATCATGCCGGGGATGATAAATACTCATACCCATGTTTCTATGAGTGTATTTAGAAGTTTAGCAGATGACGTTCCTGATAGATTAAATAGGTATATATTCCCACTAGAAAATAAGATGGTATCTCAAGAGATGGTTTATACTGGAGCTATCCATGGTTCTATAGAGATGGCTAAAGGCGGAGTTACAACTATGGTGGACATGTATCTATTTGAAGAAAGTGCGGCAGAAGCTGTAAAAGAAATCGGTTTGAGGGGTATAATGACACAGAATATCATTAAGTATCCTACAGCAGACGGAAAAGATGGAGACGCTAAGGTGAAGATGGCGATAGAATTTGTAGAAAAATATAAAAATGATGAATTGATAACTCCTGGATTTGGACCTCATGCACCTCATACTGTTAAAGAAGAAGATCTAAAGAGGATAAGAGATCTTTCTAAAAAATATAATGTTCCAGTTTCTATGCATGTAGCAGAAACACAAAAAGAGTTTGATAAATTTAAAGCTAAATATAATATGACCCCTATTGAATATTTAGATTCTATAGGTCTATTGAATGAAAGATTCATAGCAGCTCATTCTATTTTCGTAACAGACAGTGATATTGAACTTATGAAAAAAAGAGATATAGGGGTAGCACATAATATGGTAGCCAACATTAAATCGGCAAAAGGTGTATCTCCAGCGCTGAAGATGTTTGATGATGGACTTAGAATTGGACTTGGAACAGATGGACCTATGAGTGGAAATACACTGGATATAATCGGTCAAATGGGATATGTGGCAAAATTACATAAATTAACAAATAAAGACAGATCAGCAATGCCGCCATATAAAGTAGTAGAAATGGCTACAATGGGAGGAGCTAGAGCTATCCATAGAGAAGATGAATTAGGATCTCTAGAAAATGGAAAGTTAGCAGATATAGTAGTTCTAGAAACAAAATCTGCAAATATGCAGCCTATATTTGATCCATATTCAGTATTGGTGTATTCAGCTAATGCTTCTAATGTAGATACAGTAATTGTAAATGGAAAGATGATTGTAGAAGATAAAAAATTATTGACCTATGATGAAGAAAAAAATAGAAAAGCTATTCAAGAATTTTCAAAAAAAGTTAAAAAGATAGCAGAAACTTTATAGATAAAAATTTAAATCTACTCCTTTTTAGGGGTAGATTTAAATTTATGAGGAGGAGTTAAAGTGGAAAAAAATCCAAAGAAAATAGTTGTCAAAGATAAAGGACAGAATATAAAAAGTGTTCAAGAGTATAAGTATAATGAATATGGAGATCCGATTTTGTTTAAAAAAACAGATGGCTTGGGGGAAACTTTAATTCACTGGATATATGAATATAAATATGACGAATCCAAAAGGAAGACTATGATGAAAATATCTGATATAGGAACAGATAAAGAAACAATAATGGAGTATGAATATTAGAAGGAAAAAATAGAGGGAATATGATATAATATAATAAATTGTTCATATAAAATAGCAGAAGAGGAGATTTATGTGCATTTATTAGATGGAATTATATGTGGAATGATACTTTCATTACCTTTTGGTCCACTAGCTATATATTGCATGGAAAAGACACTATCTGAAGGAAGGTATAAGGGTTTTATATCCTCTTTAGGAATGATAACAGTAGATGTTTTTTACGGGCTTATTGCATTGTTTGGATTTAGATATGTAGAAGGTTTATTACGTGACTATCAAATAGAAATAAAGGTAGTATCTGGAATATTAATATTAGGATTAGGATATAAAATTTTTAGAAACAGAAAAGAGATAAAAAATATTGTAGAAGAAGATCACTTTGGTTATATAAGATCTTATGTAACAACTATTCTAGTGGCATTTGCTAACCCACTTTCGATCTTTACCTTTATAGGTCTTTTTGCAATTTTAGGTGTATCTACAGATGTAAAACACATTAGTTTAAAAATTGCTTTGGGAATACTAATCGGTGGAGGAACCCAGTGGTTTGGAATAACAGGGGCATTATCTCATTATAGAAAAAAAATAACATTTAAAACTTTAGAAACATTGAGGCATTATGCCAGTGTAATAATTATGTTAGGTGGAGTGGCAATCACTCTGTCATCATTTATAAAAAACTAAGATATAGCTTTTTCCTATAATCTTAAAAAGGAGTAGTGAAATGGTAAAAAATTTAGATTCATACTTAAAGTATGATCCAAAGAATGAAAATGTAACAATAGCAGTAGCAATGAGTGGAGGAGTAGATTCTTCAACAGTGGCTTACCTGTTAAAAAAACAAGGATACAAAGTTTTTGGAATCACAATGGAGGTCTGGACCAGTGGATCAGCATGCAGTACAAATATAGACTTAAGTGATGCAAAAAAAGTATGTGATGATCTAGGAATAGAACATCATATGATTAACTTAGGAGACGAATTCAAAGACATAGTGGTAGACAGTTTTGTAAACGACTATATGGAAGGAAGAACTCCTAATCCATGCATGGTGTGCAATAGACATATTAAGTTTGGAAGATTAGTACAATCAGCATTATCTCATGGAGCTGACTTTATAGCTACCGGGCATTATGCTAAGATAGAAAATGGTCTGTTGAAAATAGGTGACGATCCAAATAAAGACCAGGTATATTTTCTGTCTCAAATGAGAAAAGAAAATATAAAAAAATTAATGTTCCCAATAGGAGATCTTGAGAAACCTCAGGTAAGAGAATTAGCCGAACTATTAAATATCAGAGTATATGCAAAGAAAGACAGTCAAGAGATCTGTTTTGTAGAGGATGGTAAATTAGGCGAATTCTTAAATGAACTGACAGATGGGAAAGCTACATCTGAAGGGGAGATTGTAACAACAGATGGAAAGATAATCGGTAAGCATAGAGGAGTTAGTTTTTATACTATTGGACAGAGAAAAGGGTTAGGAATCAGTTACCCGACACCACTTTATGTTATTCAAATAGATAGCAAAAAAAATCGTTTGATAGTTGGAAATAATGAAGAGTTATTTAGTTCATATTTGATAGCTAACAAAATAAATCTTTTGGGATGCGAAATGATAGAAGATTTAAAAAGTATGAAATTAAAAGCAAAGACTAGATCTAGAGATAAATTTCATCCTTGTAGTGTAAAGGTTTTAGAAAATGACAAGATAAAGATAGACTTCACTGAGGAGAAGGTTAGAGCCATAACTCCAGGACAAGGTGTGGTACTTTATAATTACGATGGTGAAGTCATGGCCAGTGGATTCATAGTTAAATAAAAGAATCAAAAAGATAAAAATTATTTGAAATAATAAAGCCCAAGTCTTTAGACTTGGGCTTTTAAAATTAAAAAAATTAAGAACTAAATAATATTTGGCCGCTACTGTCTAGGGCCATGATAATTTTCATAGGATCATAATCACCAAAACTTTGATTCCAAGATATTATAGATGCTAGAAGTAATGTTTTGTTGTTAAATTTTTGCATTATTTTTTCACCCTTTTTTAATATAAGAAACACTTTCAACTTATACACCTCCTCAAAATAATTGTGATAATAACTCCTTAATAGAGTATACCACCTATATGGATAGAAAAAAATTAAAACTTCATTAAAAGTTTTATAAATTTACATCTTATAAATTAATTTTTTTTAATGTTTGTAGTTACTTTATTAGACGTAAAAAATATAAAAAAGTTTAAAAAAAGTTATTTATGTCTTTTTTTTGAATTATTTATAAAAAATGTTTGACAAAGAGAGAAAATTAAGGATATAATCAATTATAAAATTGAATAGAAACTTCGGGGCAGGGTGTGATTCCCTACCGGCGGTTATAGTCCGCGAGCGTAAGCTGAACTAGTGAAATTCTAGTACCGACAGTATAGTCTGGATGATAGAAGTTATTTAATAAAATTTTAATTTATAGTTTAAAATGTTTTTCCTTTATGGGGTATTCTGAAATAGAACCATATGGAAGTCTTTTTTTAGGAAAGTATAAATTAAAAAAATTATTAGAAGTCTAAAGCCTCAAGTAAAACTTGAGGCTTTTTTTATTATCTAAGAATCTTTAGAGAAAAATTCTGATGTGGTAAAAAATTATTAAAATATAAATTTGGCTAATCTGGATGCAACGTCACGTTGCTTTTTTATAAAAAAAATAAAATATATGGGGGAAAAAAATCATGAAAACATTTGAAGGAAATTTTAACGGAGAGAATATCAGAGTAGGAATAGTATGCGGGAGATTCAATGAATTTATCACTTCTAAATTATTAGGAGGAGCTAAGGATGCTCTAGTTAGACATGGTGTAAATGTTGAAAATATAGATGCGGCATGGGTTCCAGGAGTGTTTGAAATGCCATTGATAGCTAAAAAAATGGTAGAAACTAAAAAATATGACGCAGTAATAGCTCTAGGAGCAGTAATAAAAGGATCAACACCTCATTTTGATTATGTATGTGCAGAAGTATCTAAAGGAATAGCAACTGTATCAATGGATTCAGGAATCCCTGTAATCTTTGGAGTTTTAACAACGAATACAATTGAGCAGGCTATAGAAAGAGCTGGAACTAAAGCAGGAAATAAAGGTTTTGATGCAGGAGTATCGGCTATCGAGATGGTAAACTTAATCCAAACAATAGGATAAAACCTTAAAAATATAGTCAGAGAAGAAGAACTATAAACATAAAGAGCACTGAGGAAGGGAGTTAATTATGGTGAATTTAGATGAAAAATATATGGAGTTAGCCCTGGAACTGGCAGCCTTAGGAGAGGGAGATGTAAATCCAAATCCTATGGTAGGATCAGTAGTTGTAAAAGATGGGGAAATAATCGGAAGAGGCTACCACAAAAAATACGGTGGTCCCCATGCAGAAGTTTTTGCATTAGAAGAAGCAGGGAAAAGAGCTGAAGGCGCTACAATATATGTAACTTTGGAACCATGTTCCCATTATGGGAAGACCCCTCCTTGTGCTGAAAAGATAGTTAAAATGGGAATTAAACGATGTGTAATCGCAACTTTAGATCCCAATCCATTGGTAGCTGGGAAAGGTGTTAAACTTTTAGAAGAAGCAGGAATAGAGGTAAAAATTAATGTTTTAAAAAATACAGCCTTAAAACAAAATGTTGTTTTCTTTAAATATATAGAGAAAAAAATTCCTTATTTATTTTTAAAGTGCGCTATTACCCTAGATGGAAAAATAGCTACTGAAAGTGGAGATTCTAAATGGATCTCTAATGAGATATCGAGGGAAAGAGTACAGAGGTTACGACATAAATATATGGGGATAATGGTAGGGATAAATACACTATTAGGAGATAACCCAAGGCTCAATGCAAGGATAGACGGTGGGAATAATCCCCATAGAATCGTCATAGATCCCGGTTTAAAAACTCCAGAGGACTATAATTTTATTCAAAATAACAGGGATAATAAATCTATAATAGTTACCTCTAAAGAAAATATCGATAGTGAAAAGCATCTAAAATTTGAAAAGAAATATAATGTGAAATTTATATTTTTAGATGGAAATAGATTTTTAATGACAGAGATATTGGAAAAAATAGGAAAAATAGGGATAGATTCTATACTTTTAGAAGGTGGGAATTCTATGATATCTATGGCTTTTAAAGAAAAAGCTTTAGATGGAGGAGAGATATTTATTGCTCCAAAAATCACAGGAGACAATAATGCCATCCCATTTGTAAGTGGATTTAAGATAGGAAATATGAAAGAAAGTATAGAATTAAAAGAGGCAAAGTTTAGAATCTATGGAGATAATGTAGCAATAGAATTTAGTTTATAAGGAGTAAAATTATGTTTACAGGATTAGTAGAGGAGATGGGGGAAGTAATCGGTCTGGAAACAGGAGATCTTTCACTTAAAATAACACTGAGGTGTAAAAAAGTACTTGAAGGGGCGAAATTAGGAGACAGTATTGCTACTAATGGAACCTGTCTGACTGCTACTAAGATAGGCAGCGATTATTTCGAGGCTGACATAATGCATGAAAGTGTGAAAAGAACCAACCTGAAAAGATTGAAGGTTGGAGATCGGGTAAACTTAGAAAAATCTATAACTTTGGCCACTCCTTTAGGAGGGCATCTGGTAACAGGTGATGTAGACGGTGAAGGAATGATATCTAATATCTATTCCGATGGAATAGCAAAAATCTATGTAGTAAAGATTGAGTCACGACTTATGAAATATGTTGTTGAAAAGGGGAGAATTACCCTGGATGGTGCCAGTCTGACTGTAGTAGATTTTGGAGATGATTTCTTAAGTGTATCACTAATTCCTCACACCCAGGAGATGATAACTTTGGGAAGTAAAAGTGTAGGAGATCATCTAAATGTAGAGACCGATTTAATCGGAAAATATGTAGAGAGAATGATGAACTTTAAAGAAAAAGCAGATGTTGAAAAGAAAAGTAATATCACAGAAGGTTTTTTAGCTGAAAATGGCTTTTATTAAAGCTTAGTAATTACTAAATATCAGTTTTCACCAGCAATAATTTCGACTTGTTATGAAAACTAAATTTTGAAATCAATAAAAAAGTTGTATTAAAAAAATTGAAAAAGGGGAGAATAACTATGTTAGATAATATAAAAGATGCAATTGAAGATATAAAACAAGGAAAGATGATAATAGTAGTAGATGATGAAGACAGAGAAAATGAAGGAGATATAGTAATGGCTGCCGATATGGTATCCTATGATGCGATTAATTTTATGGCTACTCATGCCAGAGGACTTACTTGTGTCCCAATGGATAGAGCAAGAGCTAAGGAATTAAAGTTAGATCAAATGGTCGGGAACAATACCGATCCCCATGGAACAGCCTTTACAGTATCTGTGGATTCAAAAGATACTACTACAGGAATATCTATCAGAGACAGGGTGCAGACTATAAAAGATCTATCTGATAGAAATAAAGGTGCTGATGACTTTAATAGGCCAGGACATCTATTTCCCCTTGTAGCAAAAGATGGAGGAGTTTTGATCAGAAATGGTCATACTGAAGCATCTGTAGATTTTGCACGTTTAGCAGGGTTAAAACCAATGGGTGTAATCTGTGAAATTTTAAAAGATGACGGTACCATGGCAAGATTAGATGATTTAAAAACATTTGCTAAAAAGCATAATTTAAAACTTGTAAGTATAGAAGATCTTATAAAATACAGGAAAGAAAATGATGTTTTAGTAAATGAAGTTGCAGTAGCAAAGATGCCTACACAATGGGGTGAATTTAACCTTCATGCCTATGAAAATTGTTTGGATGATAAGGAACATATTGCCTTAGTAAAAGGAGATGTAAAGGGTAAAGAAGAGGTATTGGTAAGGATACATTCTGAATGTTTTACAGGAGATGTATTGGGATCTCGTAGATGTGACTGTGGTTCCCAACTACATAAGGCTATGAAAACTATAGATGGAAAAGAAGAGGGAGTTATCCTATATCTTCGTCAGGAAGGAAGAGGAATAGGTCTTTATAACAAGATGAAAGCCTATAATCTGCAGGACGAAGGATTAGATACTGTGGAAGCTAATGAAAAACTTGGATTTGAAGCAGATCTAAGAGATTATGTATTAGGATCTCAGATATTGAAAGATTTAGGAGTAAAATCAGTTAAACTTATGACAAATAATCCTAAGAAGATAGAGGGATTAAAATCTTATGGGATAGATGTTGTAGAGAGAGAAAATATCGAAATTACACCTAATGAGGAGAATAAAAGATATTTAAAAACTAAGAAAGAAAAATTAGACCATATGCTGGAAAAGGTATAAAATCGATCTCATTGATAAATAAAAAAGACAGATATTTTTTAAATGTCTGTCTTTTTATCTATATACTTATATATTCCTTGTTTTTTCTAAATATCTTCTAGAGGCTATTTTTATAAAGTTATTTTTGATTCCCTCTGTTAGCAGGCCTCCTACAACCTTATTATCTGTATAATCAAGATGTTTTTTCAATAAAATTTCCAATATTTCCAGATCATTTTCATTGATATCAAAACATTCTACCATATCCATATTTATGTTGGATTCTAAATAGTTTTCTTTCAACAGGTAAGCAACTCCTCCACTCATTCCTGCTCCAAAGTTATTTCCTGTACTTCCCAAGATAACAACATGTCCTCCAGTCATATACTCACAGCCATGGTTTCCTATACCTTCTACCACAGCAGAAGCTCCAGAATTTCTTACTGCAAATCGTTCTCCAGCGCTGCCATTTAAGTATAATTCTCCTCCAGTAGCTCCATATAATACTGTGTTCCCGGCAATACATCCCATATTAGATGAATAATCTACCTCTTCTGGTTTTTTAATTATAATTGTTCCTCCAGAGAGACCTTTGGCTACATAGTCATTCCCATAACCTTCTAAGGTTATCTTCTGCCCCTCTACGGCAAAGGCACCAAAACTCTGTCCCGAATATCCCCTGAGGTTTATGTTTAAATTTGTTTTCCCGTCATTATGGAAAGCTTCTAATTGAGCTTTTCCAGCTACTGTAGTTCCAAAAGATCTGTTTGTATTATCAATTATTCCATGATATTCCAAGTTCCCATGATTTGAGTTCTGACAAATCATTTTATTTAGAGGATCTACTGTGTTTATATTTCCACAGTATTCTTTTTTACTTCTAACCTCTCTGAAGATAGGATCAAAATTCAGCTTAGATCTTTTATATCCAGAGCTTAAATCAGAAGATAACAAGGAAGATTTACCAAGTATTTCTTCAATACTTTTAGCTCCTATAGATGCCAGTAGTTCCCTTACTTCAGATGCTATAAACTTTAAATATGTAAGGATATCTTCAGGTGATCCGGTAAATTTTTCTCTCAATTCTTCTTTCTGAGTTGTAATTCCTACAGGACATGAATTGGTATGGCATCTTCTACAGAAGATACAGCCTTCAGCCACAAGAAGTCCACTACCAAAAGCATATTCATCTGCTCCTAAAAGAGCTGCAACAATAATGTCATATCCTGTTTTTATCCCACCGTCTACTTGGAGTTTAACCAGATCTCTCAGATCATTTTCACATAAAACTTTATGGGTGTCTGATAGTCCAAGTTCCCATGGAGTAGCTGTAAATTTCATAGATGAAGAAACTGCTGCACCTGTTCCTCCGTCAAATCCTGATATAACTACCTTATCGGCTCCTGCCTTTACAGTCCCGCTGGCTATTATTCCAACACCTTTTTCACTGGCCAGTTTCACACTTACCTTAGCATCAGTATTCAAATTTTTTAGATCAAATATCAGCTGAGCCAGATCTTCTATAGAATAGATATCATGGTGGGGAGGAGGAGAGATAAGATCTGTCCCCGGAACTGTATTTCTTACTTTTCCAATGGAATCACTGACTTTATGTCCCGGAAGATGTCCACCTTCTCCAGGCTTTGCTCCCTGGGCCATCTTTATCTGAAGTTCTTTGGCATGCATAAGATAATTTGCTGTTACACCAAACCTACCACTGGCAATCTGTTTAACTTGGGAGATTCTGTTATCTTTTAATCTTTCTATATCTTCTCCACCTTCACCGGAATTTGACATAGCTCCAATGGAGTTAAAGGCTATAGCGATAGTTTCGTGAGCTTCCTTGGAGAGAGCTCCAAAAGACATGGCTCCTGCTACAAATCTTTTTAGTATATTTTCCTCCGATTCCACCTGGGATAATGAGATAGGTTTTTTATTCAGGATGAAATAATCTCTCAAAGTTCCCTTTATCTTATGGAAGTCATCTGAGTATTCCTTATACTTAGTATAATCTTTTGAATAGACTGCCTCCTGAAGTTTTTTTATCATATCATATGAATTTTTATGGGAGAGGCCATTTTTTGTAGCTATAAACTCTCCGATACTTTTTTTGTGGGAATATCCGGTCTTTTCTCTAGAGATAACTTCTCTTTGGATGTCTTGTATGCCCAATCCGTCAAGGTCTGAAGATGTATTCCCCATATATTTTCTACATAGTTCCTGGGATAAGCCGATACTTTCAAAAATTTTGGCTCCTCTATAGGATGCTATAGAAGATATTCCCATCTTAGACATTATCTTTTGTATACCGTTATCGACTGCTTTTAAATATTTAACTGTGTTCAATTCCTTAACGGCAAGATATTCCAATACAAGGTATGGATTAACAAGGTCTGCTCCGTATCCAATAAGAAGTGCATAATGAGTAACTTCACGAATTTCACCACTTTCTGCAGCCAGGCCGATTTTTCCCCTCAATCCTTTTTCTATCAGAGCATGATGCACTGCAGAGACAGCAAGTAATATAGGGATGGATCTTTTGGTATCTTTATCCGTAAGGATGATATTTTTATTCTGCTTTGCATTTGATATAGCGATTTCTATTATGCTTTTTAAAGATTCCTCCATATTTTCTTGAAATTCTGTTGAAATCACAGCGGAGTTTACTTGTTTAAATTTTTCTATATATTTATTTTCTACTATGGGAGAGGGAAACTGGTGTATGGTTCCCCTATCTTCTATTGGGTCTAAAAGATTTTTCTTCCCTCCAAAGTTAGAAGTGATAGAAAATATTGATTTTTCCCTTATAGAATCCGTAGGAGGATTGGTTACCTGAGCAAATTTCTGCTTAAAATAATCAAAGAATAGTCTGGGATTATCTTCATCTAATACAGCCAGAGGGACATCGTAGTTTGTAGATGCTACGACCTCTTTCCCCTCATCGGCTAGATGCTCTATGGACATATCTATATCTTCCTTGGTATATGAATATCTGTCTAAAAGATCTTCTACTTCTTTGGTTGTTAGATCAGCTTTCACTACCTCTGCTCTACTATATTTTTTTAGATTCTTTACCTCCTCACTGTAATCTGTTCCACTGATGATCCTTTCAATTATCTCATCTCTAGTGAGTAGTTTTTTTTCTATGAGATCTAAGTGTAAAAATTCCCCTGCACTTAGTTTTCCACTATGAGCAATTTTTGAAAATTCTGTATCCAGTACTCCCATCTCAGAAGAGATAATGAGTTTATTATCTTTAGTTATCGTATATCTCATAGGTCTCAGGCCATTTCTGTCCAAAGAGGCAAAGATCTCATCTCCATTAGATGTAATAAGACCTGCAGGGCCGTCCCAAGGTTCCATAACTAGAGATTTGGCCTCATAATACTCTTTTAATTTTTCTTCTAAATTATTATTTTTTTCCCAAGCCTGAGGAACCAGAGTTGTAACTATCTCAGGAAGTTTCTTCCCTGTATACATCATAAATTCTACTACACTGTCAAGATTGGCACTGTCAGAATTTTCAGGACTGGTAAGGGGAAAGATGTTTTCGACATCATCCCTTGAATATTCTTTTGAATAAGTATCATTTTTTCTGGCTTCAATCCACGCTGTATTACCGTTTATTGTGTTGATCTCTCCATTGTGCTCCAAAGTTCTAAATGGCTGTGCCAGATCCCATGAAGGCAGTGTATTTGTACTAAACCTCTGATGGATCATAACATAGGCTGATTTAAAACTTTCTTCTGAGAGGTCACTATAAAAATCATTGAATTGTTTAGGAGTAATAAGTCCCTTATAAACTACTGTCTTATTGGAAAATGAAGCAAAATAAAAATCTTTTTTAAATATCCCTTCAGCAGAAATCTTTTTTTCTATATTTCTTCTCAAGTTATATGCAGAAAAACTATCTTTACTTTGAGGAATCTTTATAAAATATTGATATATATATGGAAGAGATTTTCTTGCACTGGTTCCGAGGATCTCCTCCTTTACAGGAACTTTTCTTTCGCCTATGACAGCACTTCCAGTAGAAGAGACCTCTTCTAGAATTATGTCTATACAGATTTTTCTTAAGAGTTCATCTTTTGGCAGGAATGTCATAGCTACATGGTAATCTCCATCTATACCAATTTTTTCTTTAAAAAAATCCTTTGGAACCTGGACTAAAAGACCGGCACCATCGCCACTACCGTCTCTTAGAGTCCCTCCTCGATGTTCTAATCTATTTAATATTTTTATACCCTCTCTGACTATCTGATGTTGAGGTATATTGTTTATATCAGCTACGACTCCTATTCCACAATTTGAATGTTCTTTCATAAATTCCTCCTTTATCTTCAAATTTCACCTATATTTATAGTATTATCATATTACATTTATATGTTTTTCATATATATACTAAATACTTCATTCATTAATAATATATTCTTTGAATGGTAATGTCAATTATTATTTTATAGAAACGAATTATTAAACTTTTTATGAGAGGGTTATTTTTTAAATTTATCTTCTAAAAATGTAAAGATAACAGTTATAAAGACTGTGGAGATGATGCCAACTCCGGTATCTATTATCCTGTGAAAAGCATAAAAAGAACTAGAAATTCCTCCTAAATTTATAGAAATAGCTAAAAAGACTATTCCTGCCATATTTGAGGGGGCTTTTAAAAAATTAGAGCAGATGAAAACTACCAGAAATGCACCCAAGGCATAGATATAATTTGAATGAGGAAGATAATGATAAAAAAATAGACCCATAAGGGCTCCTATAATTGTTCCATAAAGTCTTTTTATACCTAATTGAATAACTTTTTTATGGCAGGATTGGGATACTACCACTGCTGCAATACAAGCATAAAATAAAGAGTTTATATGTAGGAGAGTTCCTATAGACAGGGCAGTTAATATGGAAATTCCTGTAATCAGCGACAGTTTTAAATTTTCTAACATGTGATTCTCCTTTTTTCAAAAACGGTATTAAGTTTAGTATAAATAATTTAGTATAAATAAATTTTATCATAATCAAGAAAAAATTGTTTGAAATAGAGGAGAAAAAATATGAAAAAATGTCGCCGCGACAACTTTTGAATGAGAGGAAAGATTATTATTTTAAGCTATAGAGAGAATACAAAAATTAGAATTGAAAGAAGGAGGTCTATAAAAATAAAAGTTCATAAAAAATATAATAAAAGAGATAATCAAAATGATTATCTCCTTTATTAATTTCATTTATAATCAATATACCCTTTTTCTAACAATTCTTCTCCTCTTTATATAGTTTCCTGTTAAAGTATTTTCTTCAAATAATTTTTCATAAATTACACTTCTTTTAATTTTACATTTAGTTTAAATTAAGCTACAACAACTTTATTTTTGTTAACTTTTATTGCGATAAATGTAAATACTAAACCAATCGTTGGTATTATTGCTCCATAAAATGGAATTGCAGATGCTCCTATAGACTGACTATCTAATATATATCCACCTATTGAGGCTCCTAAAAAATTAGCTATATTAAAGGCTGATATATTTGCAGTACCTGCTAGTTCTGGGGCTTTGGCTCCATATCTCATTACATTCATTTGCATTGATGGAACATTAAAGAAAGTTCCTATACCAAAGATAAATGCAAATATCCAGAATAAATAATAATTTGTATCTACAAATCCTAAAATAATCATACTAACTATCATGAATACAGCACCAACTATAAGTGATCTATCAAGATCTTTATCTGCTGCTTTACCTCCAAAGTTATTCCCAACTAAAAGACCGAACCCTACAAGGATAAGAAGTGGAGTTAATAGATGCTTAGATATTCCTGCTACATCAAGTGATAGTGGAGCTAAATAACCGTAAACACTCATAAACCCTGTCCAAACTAGTACTGTGCTTAAAAGACTTCCTATTAATCTAGGATTTTTAAATACACTCAATTGGGAGATAATACTATTTTCTGTTTGATTTTCTTTTAGATCTTTTATAAAAATTATTATACTGATCATTGTTATTAATCCAAGAAATGCAACCACTACAAATGTTGTATCCCAACTAAAGTTTTGAGCTATAAAAGTTCCTCCAGGAACTCCTAAAACATTTGCTAGTGTTAATCCGGCAAACATTTGACCTATTGCTCTTCCGTTTTGTTCTTTTGTAACCAATTCTGTGGCAATAACTGCTCCTATTCCATAGAAAGGACCTTGAGTTAATCCTGATATGACTCTACCTAAAAGCATCATATGATAAGTTGGTGCAAAGGCACAAATTAGATTCCCCGCTATAAATAATCCAATTAATCCAATCAAAACTATCTTTTTATCATATCTAGATAACCAAAGTGTGAGTATAGGTCCTCCAATAACTATTGCTAATGCGTAATAACCTATAAAGTTTCCTGCAGCCCCTTCTGTTATTGAAAATGCTGCAGCTACATCTTTTAATACTCCTGCAATTATAAATTCCGCTGTTCCTATTGCAAATGCTGCAAGTGTCAGTATCCATACTTGAAATGGTAGTTTTTCATTTTTTCTCTCCTTTTATAAATAAATTTAATACACTACAAATTTTAACATCTAAAAAATAACGGTAATAATTTATTACCTATAAAAGTTACTATTTTTTATGTGATATTTTTTGACAGGCCATTTAGTAGTTTTTGTTCTTCTTACTTTTATGTATACATTGTAAATTAATTTGATTTTAAATTACACGCCAAATGTCGTTACTTTGAATTTTTTTAGTTAAAAATAAAAAAAGGTTTGCATTAAACCATGGTTTAAGATATATACTAATTTCATAATAAAACTTTAGGAGGAAATTTAATGAAAAAATTAGTAGTAATAACAGGAGCAAGCAGCGGATTTGGAATGGAACTGGCAAAGGAATTCTCAAAAGATGGATATCCAATGTTGTTATTAGCAAGAAGGGTGGGAAAAATGGAGGCACTTAATTTACCAAATACAATATGTAGAAAAGTAGATGTAACTGATAAAGTTTCATTTGAAAATGCAATAAGAGAAGCTGAAGCTAAATATGGGAAAACAGATTTAATAATAAATAATGCTGGAATGATGTTATTGGGAGATATAGCAACTCAAGATGCGAGTGAATGGCAAACTATGTTAAATGTAAATGTAATGGGGGTAATGAATGGAATGCAGATAGTAATGAAGGATATGAAAGAAAGAAAATTTGGAACAATAATTAATCTATCTTCAATAGCAGGATTAAAACCATTTGGTGGTCATGCTGCTTATTGTGCAACCAAATATGGCGTGACAGGTCTTACTGAAGTAGCGAGACAAGAGATGTCTTCTTATAATGTAAGAGTGTTGTCTATTTGTCCAGGAGCAGTAACAACTGAATTATTGGGACATACTACAGATAAAGATATTGTCAATGGATACGAAGCTTGGAAAGAGGCAGTAGGAGCTATAAATATCACAGCAAATGATGTAGCAAAAACAATAAAATATGCCTATGAATTGCCTCAATCGGTTTCTTTAAGAGAAGTTGTAATTACAGATACAAAGCAAGATGCATAATTGAGATATAAAATAAGCTCTCCCAGCTATAATAACCATATAGCTAGGAGAGTTTTTGTTTATTGGAGTAGATGCGATAAAATCAAAAACTATATGACAATTAATTAAAAAATAGTAGAGAGAAAACATAAAATATTAAATAAAAAGATATTCAATTATAATTATCCCTTTTTATTGGTATTATTTTATTCGAATTTGGATGTTTACTTATCGATATCCCCCTTATTTATTTTTAACTTCATAAAAAAACCTCCCAGATTAGGGAGGAAAATAATATATCTAATACTCTTTAGCTATAATCTTAAATTGAGAATATATATATTCTCAATTATTTTGGCTATCTTTTGATTTATAAGTATTAAAATTTATTTTTCATCGATTATTAAAGTTTCTAGAGTAAGTTTAGGAACATTATAAATTCCACTCTCATCTTTAAAATACTTCCAAGCAGAGATATCTTCTGTCTCTACTACATTTCTTTTTTTAGTAAGAGGGTGTCCATATCCTATGGCATAAGAAACTTCATACTTATTAATACCTAGTTTTAATAACTCTTGTATTTTGTTTTTATTTGGTGAAAACAAACATACATTTCTCATACCATATTCATTCATCATCAAATTTATACTCTGGTAGACTATCCCTTGGTCAAAACTTAGAGTATCTCTATTTTTTATCCTTGATTTTTCAACTACTACAATAATATAACCTGCTGGTTTATGTTGCTCTTCTACCTCGTGAAATGTAGGAAGGTTAGTAAGTTTAAATAATTTATCTTTTAATTCCATATCTTCATTGACGATAATATATCTACTAAGTTGCATATTAAATGCACTAGGAGAATTTTTAGCACCCTTTATAATGTTTCTAACTATCTCTATATCTACTTTTTTATTTTGATATCGTCTATGTGTTCTGGCTTTTAATAGTTGATCTTTCATTTTCATCTCCTGCTTTTATTTAGTTAATATATAAAGCTTCTTAATATCATTATCTCTATGATACTAAGAAGCTATTTATAAAAAATGGTTGGATCTTAATTAAATTTGTTTAAAACTCTCTGTATGCTGCATTATCTCCAGATGTTACTTCTAATCTTTTGATATTGTAGTGATCTTTTAATAATGAGTAGAAAATTTCTAGTAAGTTTTCGCAAGTAGCTACTTTCTTTACTACTACTAGTCTCTTTTCAGGATATGATTTAGCTAATTCATTATCTATAGGAAGACCTAAAGTTGTGTTATCCTTATCTCCATCATTGATTCCTTGCTCTTTATATACCTCTAATATATGTTGTAGTAACCCATCTTCTTCTTGTAAAATTAAAGCATGGTCAAAGTTTTTTAAATATTCCCAAGCAATATTTTTAATCTTGTTACACGGAAATGCAAATCCAGTTCTAGGATCAACCTCTCCTTCTACTTCGATAAGTAAAGTTCCTGTATGTCCATGAAGATATTGAGCTTCACCTTCATATCCTAAAAATCTGTGTGCATATTGAAAATCTAATTGACTTTTGGATCTCATAATTTATTCCTCCTTAGTAAAAAAAATATAACATTTAAAATATACTAATTAATAACTTTGACGATTACTTAATAAAATTTAACTAGAAAACTGCATTCTAATTTTCAAACCATTTTTTTACAGCTTCATCTTCACTTAGATTTCCTCTACAATACATATAATCAAGTTCTGAAATAATTTCATTAGATAAGATTACTTTATCTAAAATTTCTAATTCTTCTTTTATAAAAGTATTTTTAGCTTTTTTTTCAGATATTAATAATAAAGCTTTATCTGTAACTCCAAGAAGACCTTTTGGCTCTTCTAAATCTCTAATTTTAAATTTATGCTGTAAAAATTGAGGCTGCCATAATGGAACTACTAGCCATTCTTTCTTAGCTACACCTTTTTCAAAGGCTTCAACACATAAATCCTGATTTCCAATTTTAAATTCATAACCAGCATCGCTTAGACCATATTCTTCCATCATCTTAATAGAAAATCTTGTAATTCCAGCACCGATATTAATTCCCTGGATATTTTTATTCATTTTTTCTAATACTTCAGGCTTTTTTAAGTCATCGATAGTTTTGAGCATATCTTCTGGGATATAATCTGGAACTCCCCAAAGTGCGTAGGGAGAGTAGTGATTTCCTAGTTCAATCACAGGTGTAAGACTTTCTACATCGGCTTTATATCCTCCATGACTTGATGGGATCCAAGCAGAAGATAACATGTCGATTCCTCCGTGCTTTAATCTTTTAAAATTTTCTTCATGGGGAGCATATCTTCTTTCAACTTCATATCCCATTTTATTCAGAATATAAGTTATTAAAGCTCCAGTAACTCTATGGAAAGATAAATCTATAATACCTAGTATAATTTTATCTCCATTATTAGTTTTTTCTATTTTTTCTAGAAATTGTTTTCTGTTTTTTAATATAGATTCCATTATTTCACCTCATAGTTGATTTGTTCTAAATGATTTTTTTAGTTATTAACCTTGATAATCTAAATACCCTTTTTCATCTCCACCAAATAAAGTTGTTGGATCTAAAGGCATCAATGGTAAGTTATTTTCTAGTTTATGTGGTAAGTTAGGGTTAGAGATAAATGGTCTTCCAAATGCAATTAGATCTGCATAATCTTTTTCCAATAACTCTTCTCCTCTTTCCTTTGTATAGTTTCCTGCTACAATTATTTTATTCTTGAATACTTTTCTAAGCTCTACTCTAAAACTTTCTGGAACTGCAGGTGCTTCATCCCAATCAGCTTCACTTAAGTGGATATACTCTATATTTAGTTCTTGGCAATATTTTGCAACATCTAAGATAGCATCTAAAGTATATGGACAGTCCATTCCACGGTATGTAATAAATGGCGCTAATTTAATTCCAACTTTATCTGCTCCAATCTCATCTGCTGTAGCTTTTAAAATTTCTTTTGCAAATTTAGTTCTATTTTCCAAAGAACCACCATATTCATCTGTTCTTACATTAGAAGGTGTTCTTAAGAATTGATCTATAAGATAACCATTTCCACCATGGATCTCAATACCATCAAATCCTGCATCTACAGCATTTTTTGCAGCTTTAGCATAATCTCTGACAATCTCTTTTATCTCTTCTGTTTCAAGGGCTCTAGGCTTAGGACAATCTACCATTTTACCAGCGTCTTCTCCCTCTTTCCACATCCAAATTTGTGAATCAAAATCTACTTCAGATGGACCTACAGTTCTTTCTCCATTATGAAAATATGGATGAGACATTCTTCCTACATGCCATAATTGAGCAAATGTAACACCATCATTAGCATGGATAGATTTTGTTACCCTCTTCCATCCTTCTACTTGTTCTGGTGAGTAGATTCCGGGAGTGAAAGAATATCCTTTCCCTTGTGTAGATATTTGAGTAGCTTCTGATATAATCATTCCTGCACTGGCTCTTTGACCATAGTATTCAGCCATCATATCATTTGCTGTATCTCCAGGCTGACTTGCACGAGCTCTAGTCATTGGTGCCATGATTACTCTGTTTTTTAATTTCTTACCTGCTAAAATATTTTCTTCAAATAATTTTTTCATAATTACACTCCTCTTATTTTCATTTCTTTTATATATACATTATAAATTAATTCCATTTCGAACTACACGTCAGTTGTCGTAAAATTATAGTTCTTTTTTACATCTCCTCATGATGTGCAAAATTCAATTGATAATATTTTTTTACAAATGTTTCTCTTCTGTGTTATGTTTCTTAAAACATTTTTAAATGTTTTGTTGATATTTCTTTTATGTAACCATTATAAAATAATAAAATTTTAAATGACACGTCAAGTGTCGTTAGAATGATTTTTATATCAAAATTTTAAAAAGTAGAGAATAATAACCTCTACTTTTTATGCTCTTATTATAGAATAAATTGATTACGGTCTCCACGCCAAACGTCGTTACTTTGATTTTTTTACAAAAAAAAAGTAGGGGATTACATATCCCTACTTTTCAAATTTTTTCTTATATTTATCTAGTTTAAATTGATCTTTTATAAATATCTTAGTTCCTGTCTTTTCTATAACTTTTTCTTCTATCAGCTTTTTTAATAACCTTTGGAGTGTTCTCAAATTTATGTTGAGATGCTCTGAAATTTCTTTGGAGGTTCCTATATTTAATACTTTATGATTTTCTAAATACTTTATGAAAAACTCTTCATCTGAATAGATACTTTTAAGCAGAAGGTGATTAAATTCTTTAAAGTGATCTTCTACTCCTATGGTTATAATTTTTTCAAGAACTGCGGCTTTACCTTTAAATTCTAAATCTAGAGTTTTTTCAAGGGGTAGATAAGCAATTATTGAATCTTCTTTAACGATAACGTCTACATCAAAAGGCCTAAATCGTTCTGGTGTATTTCTGTTGGAAAGAGAAAAACTTAACCCTGGAATATCACCTTCAAAAAAATCTCTATAAAATTCTCCACCTTCAGGAGTATATATTATATGCTGAGTTTTACCTTTTATTAAAAAATATGTATTAAATTTTTTAAATCGTTCGTAAAAAATAGAAGTTCCTTTAGGCAGTTTTTCAATCGAGATAAGATCTTCAAATTTAGTTCCTATAAGTTCTTCAAAATTAATTTTATGTAGTATATCTGCTACAGTCATAATATTATCCTCCTTCTTAATAAATTATCATTAAGATAATAAATATCTATAATTATAACATATTTTAGCTGTAATAGTCACACAGTCAGAAGGGGGGATTTTTGTTTTATCATTGAGAAAGAGAATTTTTTTTGTTCTTATAATTTTTTTATTCTATATAAGTTAATATCAACCAATTAAGAAAATTAAACCTCCAATTGTAAAGATAGATACTATCGTTCCTAAAACGGTAACTGCAGCCGTTTCCTTTTCATAGGTTTCAAATTTAGCTGAAAATATAGGTGCAGTCGAAGCTGTAGGCATAGCTGAAACAATAAGAATTTCATTGAATAAATTGCCAGTAATCCCCATTCCTATTATCACAAAGTAAAATATTAATGGAGAAGTAATATTTCTTATAAATATCAGTAATACTACCTCAGATGAAAGAGAAATTTGAGTATAAGCCATAAAAAGACCAGTAGTAAATAACGAAATAGCTGGGGCTGTATCCCCTAAAAACTTAAAACTAGATGTTATATAGTCTGGTATTGGAATGTGGAAAAATGATAGTATAAGCCCTAATATAGGAGCAAAAATAACAGGAGTTTTGGCTAAATTAAGTAGCTGTATACCTATTGATTTAAAACTAACACTCTTCGGATTATCGTGATACTCGACTAAAAATATTGTAATAGGAGTTACTAAAAGGAATACAAGAAGACTTCCTATAATAACTACAGAGATCCCTTCATCACCATATAGATGTGATATTATAGGAATTCCCATAAAAGCTGCATTTGGAAAAGCAGACATGAGTGACGCTTGAGAAGTTTCTTTAGGGTGTTTCTTAAATTTATAATGATATATGATATACGTTTTAATATATGTCAATAATAAACCTATACTTATTACTACAACTACATTTAAATTAAGGAATGATTCTATAGGTTTAGTAACAGTCATATTAAATAATAGAGCTGGAGTAGCTAACAAGATTATAAAATCAACCAGTGATTTTGAGTGTTCTTCTTTAACTATCTCTTTTTTTCCAGCATACCAACCTATCAAGATAGTAAAAAATAATGGGAATAAAACATTAATAATTAGTAGAATCATAACTGTTTCCCCTTTCATTTGATATTTGTTTCATAATACTCACCCTCTCTAATTTAAATTTTTATAATTTATTTTCTGTAAATTCATTGCTTTTGATTTCCATCATGCGTTTCTTTTATTTTGACTTTCAATCACCTTTAATAATTTTAAAATTATTTTTATATTTGAATTATAGATAAATTTGCTATTAAAATAAACGCCAATTGACGCTATTTAATTTTTCATAATTTTTTTTAAAGTTTAGGAAATGTACGAAATGAAATTTTTAAAAAATGTCTGTCTATTTAAAGTATTTTAAGGTTTTGAAAAAAGAAAAAAGAACCCTTAAACCTATATGATTTAAGAGTTCTTTTTTTAGTTAAGTTCAAATGTGATTTCAGATATGTTAGCTGGGACTTTAGGAGCTCTTCTTCCCTGACCGTCATCTTTATTAGCAAAAGTAATGCTAAAGAGTAATAGGACACCTAAAAAAATTAAATATTTTGTTTTCATTGAAATTCCTCCTTTAAATTTATAATGGTATCTTCTGAATCAGAAGGCTGGCTTCATATTCTAAAGAATTATTTATATAGAATTTTAATATGTATGTCAAGAAATCATAATCCATCATTTTTTTTGGTATTCTGCTAATTATTTTTATCAATCCCTGCTGTTTTAACGGCTGACTATCATGGAGTAAAACAAGTTGTTTAATGGAATCTAGATATTTAATTGGGTTAAAATGAGGATTGTCAAAATTTATAGGAAGTGAAATTTCTTTTTCAAATGCATTTATAGCTTTTTTTTGCTCTCCTAAATATAAATAAGCTAATCCTATATTCCAATAAGTTTGATATAATATTTTATTTTTTAATTCTTTAAGTATATTTTCGAGTTTATTAAGAGTAATCTTTACCAGTATTTCATTTTTCATCTCTCTGGCACAGGAAATAATGTTGATATAACAAATTTCTAAATCATGATAATTTGATGGGTCACTGACTCTTTTTTTAAAATATTCAATGGATTTGTCATATTCGCCTAAGTTTTGACAACAGATCCCCAGATTATTGTATGAGTGATAGTAGTGTTTTGTAATCTCTGGCATATTTACAAGAACCTCAAAACATGGGACAGCTTTCTTCCATTTTTCGGTTCTTAAAAGGTTAACTCCGGTATTGTAAGCTAAGAGAGCCTTTGTTTTATATGGAGCTATATCGATCTGTTTTTTATATCTCAGATATATATCATAGGTAAGTTCTAATTTTTCCAGTCTGATGATTTCAATTAAGACAGAGTAGAAAATATCAGAGCAGGAGAAATTATTTAACAGGTCATAGTAGATCTTTAAAGCTTCTTCTTTCCTGTCTGTCCTCTGATTATGTTTGGCTATAATATATCGGTATCTGCAGCTATGAACTTCTTTTTTTAGTTCAAACTTATTTATTTCTTCTTGTTTTTCAGTGGAATAGATACTTTTATTTATAAGACTTTTGTTGACTAATTGTTCCAGCTCCTGCTGGGGTGGAATATATAGGTCTTCTGTAGTGATTATCTTATTTATATTTTTTTCTTTAAATATTTTATTAAGTGAAATAACTAAATATGGTAGATGTTTTGGTTTTAAAGGTGTTTTTCCGCTTCTGATCTTGTACAGTAGAGACAGGCTCATTTTTGGATTCTCCAATTCTTTAATTCCAATTTTATGCTCTTTTATAAGTTCAAATATTTTATTATTCATAAACCCTCCTAATCGTAGTGAAATTATACAATAAAATCGCAATTTTATATAAATAAAATAAAAAAAGAGTTGTTTTGGAAAAATAAGGGGTTATAAATTCCAAATTTTATGTTTATATTGTTAAATTTGACAAATTAATTTTAACGACATAATATACTAAAGTGACCCTTGGGAGAGAGTCGAAAATGAAAACAATAAATGAAAACTGAGAAAAGAAAATGGGGGGGGCTAGGGCTCTCTTTTTTCTTTAAAATATAAAGATCTAAAAAATAGAACTTAAATTATTAAATTTGATATAAGAGGGGATGATTAAAATTATAATTAAAATCTTTAAATTACTATTCGTAACATTAATGTACTGTATATCACTTATTTCATCATTTGTAATAGCTGATTTTTTTTAAGACTAAAAATATAAATTTTATGAGAATATTAAATGAAAAGAAATTAAGTTTTGAACTTTTGTTACCATAAAAAAAATTAGAAGATAAGGAGGAACACAATATGTTCGATCAAAAAAAAGTTAATAATTTTTTGGATAAAAATGGTTTATTAAAACTTTATCCTACTAAAAGGAATAAACAGGTACAAATTTTAAAATATTTAATAACATTTTTTGAACCTAAAAAAATATACACTGAAAGTGAGGTTAATAAATGTCTGAATAACCTGTCTATTCTTAAGGATAGTTGTCTTTTAAGAAGAGAATTAATTGATATAGGGTATTTAGAGAGAAGTAAAGATGGAAAAGTTTATTTTTTAAGAGATAATGATGATCATGTTGAAGGTAAATAAAATAAAAAATTATTATTTTATAGGGCTACAAATGAAATATGAAGGAGGAGCTTTCAATATTAGTGATACTAATATTGAAAGTTTTTTTATCTATAATAAATTAAAACTTTTATAGGGATAATTCCTTACTAAATATCGAAAAAAAAGAAGTATAAGAAAATAAATATTTGAAGAGGTTCTAAAGTTATTTAATAAAACAACAAGAACGTTACTATTATATATATATAAGAAAAAATAATTTATGGTTATTGAGTGGATTTTAATTATTAAGCATGTTTAAATTATTAAAATAATGAAAAAAACTTTTTAAAAAGAGTATTTCATCATAAAAGTGAAAAAAACATCTTGACAAAGCAATCACGATAAATATATCATATATATGAACATCTTAGGGAAGATGAATAACATATATAAATATTACAATAAGAGGAGATCATTAATTTGGATTTTAAATGGTTTTTGAAAGTCTTGAAACAGGTTACAAGAATGGGAATGACATAAAAGTCATAAAAGCCAGAGGAGCTATGCATAATGTATCATCACTTTCTGGAATGGCATTTACAAATGCATTTAATGATCCTTGTACTTTAACAAATCCAAGAAATATATCACCGGAAGATATTAAAGAGATCTATCTGTCAGCATATTATGGAAGAACGGCTAAAAAAAATAATTTAATAATAAGAGCTTGTTTTACAGGCTCTTATTTTAATCAAAAGAAGGGGAAAGATGAATATAAAGGATAAAAAAAGAAAAATAATAATAAATACTGCTGTAAAACTTTTTGTAGAAAGAGGTTTTCATGGAACACCTACAAGTTTGATAGCAAAAGAAGCTAAGATTGCCACAGGGACCTTATTTAATTATTTTAAGAGTAAAGATATTTTAATAAATGAAATATTTAAAGAGGTAAAAACAAAACAAATAAATTTTATTTTAAGGGATTTCAATAAAGAAAATAAATCTAAAGAAAAATTAAAAAAAATATGGGATAATTTAATCCTTTGGGGAATTGAAAATCCTCAAGAAAAAAAGTTTGTAAATTATTTCAGTAATTCTAGCTATATAAGTGATGATACTAAAACAGAAATCAATAAAAATTATAAATTTATGCTGGAAATTTTTAAAAATCTCATCAGTATAAAAAACATAAAAAATACAAATGAATTAATGCTTATCTTTAATTTTTTAGGAGCATGTATATTTACAGGGAATTATTTTTGCGTGACAAATGAACCTTACGATAAGAAATTATCCCGTGAATCTTTCGAAAGATATTGTAAAAGTATTGGGTTGACAGAAAAAGATTAAAAAAATGGGAGAGTATTTCCGTATATTTCCTTTACATAACTAAAAAGGACAAATAGACTTAAATTGTCTAGTTGTCCTTTTTAAAATATTCTAAGAGTATTTTTTAGTGCTTATTTTGTGCAACGAAAGACTCTAATTTTTTAGAGAAACATTAAATACCTTAGAAAAATTTAATTTAAAGAGGTCTAATATATCCTCTCTTGTAATTTTCTTACCTTCATTTAATATTGAAGTAACTCCTAAATTGCTTATACCACAAGGGTTAATGTTATTAAAATAGTCCAGATCAACTTCGTGATTAATTGCAATACCGTGAAGTGTTCTCCATTTTTTAACTTCCACTCCTACAGCACAAATTTTTCCTTTCTCGGTAAAAATACCGACAATACCTTCTTTTTTATGAGCTTTTACCCCCAATCCTTTCAATGTTAAAATTACAACATCTTCTAAAGATTCAATATACCATTTAATGCTTTTTTTAAAATGAGATAAATTCAGGATAGGATAGATAACTATTTGACCGGGACCGTGAAAAGTTACTTTTCCACCTCTTCTAATATCAATAAGCTCAATTCCTTTTTCCTCTCGTTCCTCTTTTGATATAAAAATCTCACTATCTTCTCCTCTAATGCCCTTAGTGATAGTGGGGTTAGGCTCTGTTATAATAAGGTGGCCCAAAACTTCTTTATCAGAGATTAAGTTGTCAAAAAATTTCATTTGAAGTTCATAAGATTTTAAATATGGTACTCTTCCTGTGTCTGTAACTCTTATATCTTTCATCATCTATTTATTGGAAATTCTGCTGCTAAGGCCTGAACTTCTTTCCTATAGTTTTTTTCAGATTTTCCTTCTATAATATCTGCAACCATATTAGCAATCTTAACCATCTCTTTTTCCTTCATCCCTCTAGTAGTTACAGCAGGAGTACCTATTCTTATTCCGCTTGTTACAAAAGGTTTTTGAGGATCATTTGGAACGGCATTTTTGTTTGTAGTGATATCTGATTCTAAAAGTATTCTTTCGGCTTCTTTACCCGTGATCCCTTTATTTTGTAGATCAACAAGGAACATATGATTATCCGTCCCACCAGAAACTAAATTAAATCCTCTTTCTACGAGAGTCTCACCAAATACTTTTGCATTTTTAACAACCTGCTTTTGGTATTCTTTAAAGTCATCAGAAAGAGCTTCTTTAAACGCCACTGCTTTACCTGCAATTACGTGCATTAGGGGTCCCCCTTGAATACCTGGGAAGATAGTTTTATTAATTTTTTTCATAATATCTTCATCATTTGAAAGGATAATTCCTCCACGAGGTCCACGTAATGTCTTATGAGTTGTAGATGTAACAACATGAGCGTATGGGACAGGGTTATTATGAAGACCTGCAGCAACAAGACCTGCAATATGTGCCATATCTACCATAAGATATGCTCCTACTTCATCGGCTATTTCTCTAAATTTTTTAAAATCTATTTCCCTTGAATAAGCGCTGGCTCCCGCTATAATCAACTTTGGTTTTTCTTTTAGAGCCATCTCTCTAATATTGTTATAATCAATAATCTGCTCTTTTTCAGTTAATTTATATGAAACTACATCATAGAGGGAACCTGAAAAATTTACAAAGTGACCATGGGTAAGGTGTCCTCCTTGGTCTAGAGCCATCCCTAAAACTTTATCCCCTATGTTTAGAAGAGCCATATATACTGCCATATTAGCTTGGGAGCCAGAGTGAGGCTGGACATTTGCATATTTACAACCAAAGAGTTTTTTTAATCTGTCAATTGCAAGTTTTTCCACAACATCTACATGTTCACACCCGCCGTAGTATCTTTTTCCCGAATATCCTTCAGCATATTTATTTGTAAATTCCGAACCAACTGCTTCCATTACAGCTTTAGATACAAAATTCTCAGAGGCAATTAATTCAATTCCATTTTCTTGTCTCTCTCTTTCATTGATTATTTGGTCAAAGACCTCTCTATCAATATAACTAAGTTGTTTATTATCCATTATAACCCCTCCAAATATTTATATCTAAAAATTAGAAGAGCTTTATTTTTTCTTTCTTTAACATCTCCTTTTATAAATTGAACTTTGATCTTATCGTTAAGTAAAAGTTCTTCATCTTTTAAATCATTCACATAATTTTTAACTTCTTCTACCTCATCCTGAGATAGTTCAGACTTTACTCCAAATGCCAGAGATAATGCCGCATTTCTGTCTCATGTATCACACATTTTTCCATCTCTTTCAAGAAGAGACTCTAATATGCTATCTTCTATAGCTTCTTTAGCCGGTTTACCATTTAAAAAACTCATTAATTCTCCTCCTTTTTGATTATTATCTTAGATTTATATCTTACCAAGAGTGAGTAACAATTATATCTCTTGCAGCTTTTCCTTCGTCAATTCTTTTGATTAGTGTGTTTCTAGGTGCTGATAGAACAACTTCAGGATCTTCTTTCATCTCTTTTTTTATAGTGATCATAGCATCTATAAACTCATCCATTGTTTCTTTGCTCTCTGTTTCTGTAGGTTCTATCATCATAGCTCCTTTTACAATGAGAGGGAAATAAATTGTTGGTGGATGATATCCAAAATCTAAAAGCCTTTTTGCAATATCAAGTGTAGTTATCTTTTCATGTTCTGGTTCTGTTAATACAAATTCATGCTTACATACTCTATCGACTGCAATAGGGTAATGCTCTTTTAATTTTGCCATCATATAGTTTGCATTAAGAACTGCAGTTTCACTTGCAGTCTGTAAACCACTTCCACCCATTGTCAAGATATATGTATATGCTCTCAAAATAACACCATAATTCCCATAAAAACTACGAACTTTACCGATACTATCAGGTTTGTCATAATTAAGGTGATATTTGTTATTTGTTTTTTCTATAACAGGTACAGGCTGAAAAGGGGCAAGTTTATTTTTAAATCCTATTGCTCCACATCCAGGACCCCCTCCACCATGTGGAGTAGAAAAAGTTTTATGTAAATTATAATGCATTACATCAAATCCCATATCTCCAGGTCTTGCTTTGCCCATTATTGCGTTCATATTTGCTCCGTCGTAATACAGCAATCCTCCAGCATCATGTATAAGTGTTGAAATTTCTTTTATATTTGATTCAAAGATCCCAAGGGTACTTGGGTTTGTTAACATGAATCCTGCCAGTTCATCATTCAGATGTTCTTTTAGAGCTTCAACATCCACATCACCTTCTGGTGTGGATTTAATTTCAATTACATTGTAGCCTACAATTTGTGCTGAAGATGGGTTTGTTCCATGAGCAGAATCAGGAAGTATTATATTTTTTCTTTTAAAATCACCATTTTTCTCGTGGTAAGCTTTTATCAACATAAGTCCTGTCATCTCTCCATGGGAACCTGCAGCAGGTTGAAGAGATACCTGATCCATTCCAGCAACTTCGGCTAGGTCTGTTTCTACCTCATACATCATTTCAAGAGCTCCTTGTACACTTTCTTCAGGTTGATAAGGATGGAGGTTTACCATCTTAGAATTTCGAGCGATCACTTCATTTATTTTGGGGTTGTATTTCATAGTACAAGATCCCAAAGGATAGAACCCCGTATCTAATCCAAAGTTTTTATTAGATAAACGAGTATAGTGTCTCACTACTCCATTTTCACTTACTTCTGGTAACTTTATATCCTTTGTTTTTAGTAAATTTTTTGGTATTTCTAAGTTAATAATAGAGTTCTCTACCTCAAATTCTGGCAGTGAATAACCACATCTTCCTTTTTTAGAAATTTCAAATATAAGTTTATTGTATTCTCTCATCTATATCTCACCCATCCTCTTAGCAAAACTATCGATCTCTAATTTACTTCTTTTTTCTGTAGTACAAACTAAAGATGTATTTTTTAATTCTGGATATTCTTTTTCCAGAGGATACCCACCCAAAATACCATTCTTTAATAATTTTTCATTGATAATTTCAGGAGACTCCTCTCCCTCGATTACGAATTCCTTGAAGAAAGGTCTGTTAAATTTTAATTTATATCTACCTGTTTCCAGGATTTTACTCAATGTGTAATTAGATTTTTTATAACATTGTTCAGCCATTTTTTCTAATCCGACTTTTCCTAGAAGTCCCATACAAATAGTCGCTGCCAAAGCATTTAATGCATGGTTTGAACAAATATTAGAAGTGGCTTTATACCTTCTGATATGTTGTTCTCTTGCTTGGAGAGTTAAGACATAAGATCTTTTACCATCTTGATCCACACTTTCTCCGACTATCCTTCCTGGCATCTTTCTGATAAGTTCTTTGGTTATTGCCATAAATCCTAGATAAGGTCCACCATATGCAAGTCCACTGCTAAAACTTTGGGCATCCCCAACAACAATATCTGCTCCGGATTCCCCAGGAGTTTTAAGCATTCCCATTGCTACAAGGTCTGTGTAGACAATATATTTTGTTTTTTTATCTGTGATGTTTTCTCTGATTTCATCCAGGTCTTCAATTATTCCAAAAAAATTAGGGCTTTGTACTATTACTCCCGCTGTTTTATCAGAAATTTTATCCTTTAAATCTTTAATAGAGGTAACACCTTCATCTAGTTCTACCTCGACTACCTCGATATCTCTAAATTTACAATATGTTTTCAGAACTTTTCTTGTCTCAGGATTAACACTCTTTGAGACAACTATTTCTTTTCTTTTAGTAACAGTTGCGGCTACCATAGCTCCTTCTGCTGCTGACGTAGCACCGTCATACATAGAAGCATTGGATGCGAACATCCCGGTTAAGTTAGCTATCATAGTTTGATATTCAAATATACACTGTAATGTTCCCTGACTGATTTCGGGTTGATATGGTGTATACGCTGTATAAAATTCAGACCGGCTGATTAGGTGATCAACTGCTGCAGGAATATAGTGATCGTATGCCCCAGCTCCCCTAAAACATATAAGATCTGATGAATTTTTATTACCCAATTCCTCTATTCTTTTCTTCAACTCTATTTCAGACATAGGTGCACCAATATTTAAAGGTTGACTTTGCTTTAAATCTTTAGGGATATCATTAAAAAGTTCATCAACGTTATTAATACCAATTACACCTAACATCTCTTTTCTGTCGTCCTCCGTAGCAGGTATATATCTATACATTAATTATCCTCCTCACATAATTCATTATATGCTGATAGATCTAATAATGAATCTAATTCTCCTTCGTCTGAAAGTTCGATTTTTATAATCCAAGCCCCATATGGATCTTCGTTTAATAAAGTAGGACTGTCTTCTAAAGCTTCATTAATTTCAATGATTTTTCCTGATACAGGCATATATGAATCTGAAGCTGCTTTTACAGATTCTATAACACCAAAAGCTTCTTCAATTTCAAATTCATCATCAACTTCAGGAAGTTCTACATACACAATTTCTCCCAATGATTTCTGTGCATGATCAGTGATTCCGATAAACGCTGTACTCCCCTCTTTCCTAATCCATTCGTGATTTTTTGAATAAAGTAATTTTTCCATGATTAATTCCTCCTCTATATTTTTTATTTATTTTTTGTATTTTTTTTCTAAAAATTTTTTGCTGATTACTTCTGCATCTACAAGTTTATTCCTGATTTCAATTTCAATATTTTTGCCTATTTTAGCGTAATCTATATCTATAAGAGCAATACCTATACTTTCTTTTTGTCCGGGAAGCTGATAGCCTGTTGTGACAGTTCCTATCTCTTTTCCATCAGCAAAGGCTTTATAGCCACCCCTGGCAATACCTTTTCCAATTAATTTAAATCCCGCAGTTCTTCTTTTTAAACCTTCTTTTTTTTGTGCTACGAGGATATCTTTTCCTATAAAATCTCCAGCCTCTAACTTTACAAAAAAACCAAGTCCTGATTCGAGAGGAGTGACATCGTCTCTTAATTCATTCCCGTATAGTGGTAATCCTGCTTCAAATCTAAGTGTGTCTCTAGCACCTAATCCTATAGGAGAAAGATCTTCTCCACCAACATTTAGTAGTTCTTCTACAATAAAAGCAGCTTTATCATTATTTAGATATATTTCAAATCCATCTTCTCCAGTATATCCAGTTCTTGAAACCAGGCATTCTACTCCAGATAATAGGACTTTAGAATTGAATGTAAAAAATTTTATCTCATTTAAGTCAATACCTGTAACCTTTTGAAGGATCTCTTGAGCTTGAGGTCCCTGGATTGCAATTTGTGAGACATCATTGGATATGTCTTTTGTTACAACATCAAAATCTTTGGCTTTTTCTTCTATCCATCTATAATCTTTTTCAATATTAGATGCATTTACTACCAATAATATCTTTTCGTTGGTATATTTATAGACAAGTAAGTCATCTACAACTCCACCTTTTTCATTGCACATAAATGTATACATAACTTGATTTTCATTCAGAACACTTGCATTATTGGCAACTAAATAATCCACAAATTTTAAAGCTTCTAAACCATCAATAGTAATTTCTCCCATATGTGACACATCAAAGAGACCGGCTCTTTCCCTAACAGCTAAATGTTCTGCTTTTATTCCTTCAAATTGAATAGGTAGTTCCCATCCTGCAAAATCTACTAATTTCCCACCTAGTTTTTTATGCACTTCATTTAACGATGTTTTTTTCAATTCCATTTCATCCTCCTTAATCATTATATAGTTGCCAGGCTTTATAAGAACTTCTAACAAGAGGTCCAGAAGCCACGCCTTCAAATCCGATTTCTTCAGCTTTTTCCTTGTACCACTCAAACTCTTCAGGAGTTACGTATTCAGACATAGGGTAGTGTTCTTCTGAAGGTCTTAAATATTGACCTATAGTTAATAGATCACAAGAATTTTTCCTCAAGTCTTTAAAGACTTCAATAACTTCTTCCCGGGTTTCCCCCAATCCTAACATTATTCCAGATTTGGTTTTAATTCTTGGATCTATTGCTTTTGACATTTTCAAGATCTCTAAACTTCTATTATATTCAGCCTCTGGTCTTACGAGTTCATATAATCTTGGGATTGTTTCGATATTATGGTTTAATACTTCGGGCATTGCTTTTAAAACTATATTTAAAGAGTCTTCACTCCCTTTTAAGTCAGGAATCAATATTTCAATTCTGACATTTTTATTAATTTCTCTTATCTCTTTTATAACCTCAGCAAAGTGACCAGCACCCCCATCAACTAAATCATCCCGGGTTACCGATGTGATAACTACATAATTTAATTTAAGTTTCTTAACAGCCTCAGCAATATGTTTAGGTTCATCAATATCCAAACTTTTTGGTGAACCATCTTTTACATTACAAAATTTACACTTTCTAGTGCAGATTCCCCCCATTATCAAAAAAGTAGCAGTTCCACTAGAATAACACTCTGCTCTATTAGGGCAGTTTGCTTCTTTACATACTGTTTTTAAGTTTAATTCCTTTAAAATGTTTTCTATATTTTGAAAACCTTTAACACTTCCTAAGTTTATTTTTAACCATTCTGGTTTTGGTACTCTGCTATTATTCATAAATATCACTACTCCCGATCTTTATAATTTGTAACACTCTATGGTTCTAAGTATAGTCTTTTAATCAACTGTATTCTTATTTTATAGCAAAGTCAATAAGGAATATTATTTTCACACCACAATAGTGTGCACAATATATTTTTTTATTGAAACACTTAAGAAATTTGAGATACAGCTCTAAAAAAAGTTTATTATTATTATTATTTTCACAGAAATTTTAGGGGGATGTCCATAAATTTATGAATGAAGTTTTAAAAATTAAGTGTAATTATATTTAAACATATATTTAATTTTTGCAATCGCTTTCAAAATAATTTAAATTTAATTTGACTTTTAAGTATATAAATTGTAATATTCTAGTACGAAAAGATTCGTTTTATTATTTTTTTATTTTTTATTGCAAGCGATTGCAAAATGGAGGGGTAAATTTGAAAGAAAATAACATGGAAAAAAAACTAGAAAAAGTAACGGTTATTAAACAGGATTCAACTACTAAAGCTGTAAAACCAAAAATAAAAACTCACCCAACAGGAAAGGTTTTTTTTGGAGAAACCAGTGAAGTTACACCAGTTCATTTTCATTCGTATAATGAGTTATCTAAAAACACTGAGGTTAAACAGGATATGGAGGGGTTTGATAAAAAATATTGTGATTTTGTAGATTACATTATGAGAATCACTCACAATATCTGGGAAGAAAGAGGAATCGGAGTAATTTATGATACATATCACGATGATGTAACGATGCACTGTGGATCTTTTAATCTGCAAGGAATGAATGATGTTGTTTCAAATACACTTCAAACATTACATGCTTTTCCTGATAGAAGATTAGTTGGAGAAAATGTCGTATGGGCAGCCGATCCTGATAATACATATTATTCTTCCCATAGGATTGTGTCTAATGCTACTAATCTTGGGGACAGCGGTTTTGGACCTGCAACAGGAAAAAAAGCATTTTTTAGAACAACTGTTGACTGTAAAATTTATAAGAATAGAATTATAGAAGAATGGTTAGTAAGAGATAACCTTTATATTGTTAAACAATTGGGATTTGATCCAATCGAGGTAGCTAAGAGAATGGCTAAAGGATTTAAAACAAAGGCTCCAGCACTACAATCAAGATTTGGCCTTGCAGAAAATAGAAAAGGACAATTTGTTCCTGAACTTACAATAAATAAAACAACAGATGATAATGGAAATTTTGATATTGGAAATTTTATACTTTCTATGTATGAAAATGTATGGAATTATAGATATTTTAATAAAGTCAGAGAATATTATACAGAAAATGCTGTTATTCATTCGATTTGTAATAAGGAACTTATCGGTGAAAGTCAATTACAGGGATTTTTAGTAAGTTTATTCGCATCTGTTCCTAATGGAAGAACTATGATAGAAAGAGTAACTTGTAATGAGATCCCCGGAAAAGACTCGTGGGATGTATCGGTTAGATGGAGAATCTCTGGAATGCACGAAGGTATTGGATTCTTTGGTCAGCCAAGTGGAAAGCCGGTAGAAATATTTGGTATAAATCATTTAAGAGTTAAAGATGGTATGATTACCGAAGAGTGGGTTACTTTTGATGGGTTGGATGTATTGAGACAAATTCATGTTGAAAATGATGATGATTTTATTCAAGGTCAATAGAAATTAAAATTTATAAATATTGGATATGAAATTTTTTAATTATATTAGAAGTAACTAGGGGGGATATTTTGAATAATAATAATGAAGAAAAAGCTATCTTAGGGGTAGACTTTTCGATGGGGCGAAGGATAGCTGCATTTGTAGCTATCTTAACAATATACTTTTTTTACTGCTATAATTTTATGGTTGGGACCTTTGTAAGACCAACATTGATTAATGAGTTTGGATTTACTTTGCAGAATGCATCATCGATCTTTGCAATTCTATCATTTGGAACAATACCTGGAACAATTATATTTGGTATGTGTTCTACTAGGTTTGGAAAAAAGAAAACTCTTATGGGAATAGCCTTGCTCTTTGCATCTATGACTTTTTTACCATTACTGGATCCTACCAGCTACAATTTATGGAGGGGAGCTAGATTTGTAACAGGGTTTTCATTAGGAGGAGTATTTGGAACTGCGATACCTCTAATTACAGAGTTATTCCCACAAAAATACAGGGGTAAATTAGCTGCGATTTGTACAAGTACTTTTTCAGTAGCTATGATATTTGCAGGTCAGTTGTATGGAGCTTTGGGAGATGCTAACTGGAAAATCCTTTTATGGACAGCTATCATACCACCTATTATTGGAGTTATCCTAGTATTTTTCCTTGTACCTGATGATTCTGCTCATATGAAACAAATGAGAGAGGAAGCTGCAAAAGAAAATATTAAGATCAATTATTTTGAGATGTATAAAGGAAAATATTTTTTCATCGGTTTAGGAGTGATCTTACTTTCTGGAGCTAACTTTGTATCTTATGCAGGTTATTCAAATAACGCCACTACATATTTAACGACAGTACTGGGAATGTCAGCAGCAACAGCAGGATCTATCTATTCATTACAGGGGATAGGACAACTTATCGGCTATAACTTCTGGGGGTTCATCTCAGACAAATTTGGTAGGAAAGCTCCACTTATTGGGATGGCGTCAGTATCGGTAATTATTTTTTTCTTCTCAAAGTTAGGAGGAGGAGACATAAAATTATTTTACGTTCTATCATTCTTATTAGGTATTTCTTTTGGATTTTCTGGAGCTTGGGGAGCATACTATACAGAGTTATTCCCACAAAAATTCCGTTCTTTATCAGCAGGAATATCATTTAATGGTGGTAGAATAGTATCAACATTTGCACTGCCTATGGTAGCAGGAGTAGCAGCAACAGCTTGGGGGATGAAAGGAGTCTTTACAATAGTTATGATAGTAGCATTAATAGGAGCAGTAATATGGTTCTTCCTACCTGAAACTCTTGTAAAAAATAAAAAAGAAGAAACGTGTCTGAATGAAAATTTAAAATAAAAGGAGAGAGTTATGAATAAGTATCAAAATAGTAAAAAAATAGTAAGGGATTACTTTGAGGCTATGGAGAAAGCAACACCTGAGACTATAGTGTCAGTATTAAAAGAACACACAGGAAAAGATTACAACTGGAAAGGAGTATATCCTTTTAGAGAGCAGACTGATGCAGAATCAGTAGCAGAAAAATTTTGGATTCCATTGAAAACTTCATTGACTAAGATGCAGAGAAGACAAGATATCTTTATTGGAGGAACCAATGAGATAAGTGGTGAAGAATGGGTAATGTCAATGGGTCATTTTATGGGGTTATTTGATAAAGAGTGGATGGGAATCAGACCTACCGGTAAGATGATTAATCTACGTTATGCTGAATTTAGTTGTATAGAAGAAGGAAAAATAACTAAAACAGGAATATTTATAGATATAATCGGATTTATGCAGCAGGCAGGAGTTAATCCTATGCCACCTTCTACAGGACAATATTTTGTATATCCAGGGCCGAGAAACCATGACGGACTTTTATTTGAAGATGCTCCTGAGCAGGATGGTATAGATACCCTTGCATTAGTAAATAAGATGGTCAATGATTTGACAGAATTAAATGAAAGTGGAGCTATGGGATGCCCTCCAGAAGTATTGGCGAAAGCATGGTCTGAAGATATGATTTGGTATGGACCTGCAGGAATTGGTGCTAGTTATACAATTCCTAGATACCAAAAACAGCATCAGCTTCCATTTAGAAACAACTTGACTGATAAGAAATTTAACGGACATGTGTGTAGATTTGCAGAGGGGAATTTTGCTTGTTTCTTTGGTTGGCCTAACCTTTCTAATACTCCACTTGGAGGTTTTTTAGGGATGCCTGGCGGAATTCATGCTGATATGCAGGTTGTAGACGTTTATTGCAGAGAAGGGGATAAACTTACTGAAAACTGGGTATTGATTGATTTACCTTACTGGTTAAAACAACAAGGATTAGATATCTTTGAAAGAACTCAGGAAATAATGAATCCTAACCTATAATCTAAATAAAATGGCTGACCTAGTGTCAGCCTCTTTATACTTATAATAAAGGAGGGAAATAATGTCACAAATTGATTTTATGATAGTCATATTTTATATGATCGGAATGATCTTTATTGGTTATAGATTGGGTAAAAAAAATGAAACACAAGAAGATTATTTTTTAGCTGGAAGGTCTATGCCATGGTTTCCTGTAGGATTATCAGTCGCAGCTACAATGATAAGTGCAAATGGTTTTGTAGGAGGACCAGGCTGGGCATATAGTAGTGGGATCGGACCTTTCATGGTTAATATTACTGTCCCGTTAGCTATAATGGCGGCTCTCTATACTTTTATTCCTGTATTTTATAATCTTAAATTAACATCTGTATATGAGTATGTGGAAAAAAGGCTAGGAATTTATAGCAGAACATTAACTGTATTTGGATTTTTAATCAATTCTTTAATTCAAGTGAGTTCTATGGTTTATATACCTGCTCTTATAATAAATAAATTTACTAATTTTGATATAAAAATAAGCGTAATAATAATAGTGGTTGTAGCTATAGTTTATACCCTTTTAGGAGGGATAAAGGCTGTTATATGGACCGATGCAACTCAAATGGGAATATTATGGGGTGGATTGATATTTGCATTTATCTTTATATTAAAAGCAACAGGACTATCGATTGGTGATACTTTTGTAATAGCAAGAGAGGCTGGGAAACTCCAGGCTATTGATTTTAGTTTTAATATAAGTTCTACAAATGGATTTTGGGCATCTCTTATAGGTGGGTTTATTATGTGGGTTCGATATTTTGGTTTAGACCAAGGGCAGGTGCAGAGGATTCTTACATCAAAATCATATAAAGGCGTAAAAAATTCATTTCTTGTAAGTGCTATTATTATGAATATAGTATATTTCTCTTTTATGATATTAGGAGTGATGCTTTTTATTTATTATAAAGGAGCAAGCTTTAATTCCTCTAACGATATAATGATAGATTTTTTATCCAATCATCTTCCTGTAGGAGTCGTTGGGTTAATTATATCTGGGATATTTGCAGCGGCCATGTCTAGTATAGATTCATTGCTTAATTCAATGACAACAGTTTACACAAAAGATATCCACGAAAGATTTATTTCTACTAAAGCAGATGTTACTTCACTAAAAAATACAATGATTATTTCTGTTGTTTTTGGTATACTGATAGTACTGTTTACATTAATAGGGTTTTCAGGAACAATGAAATCGGTATTAGATGTCATTGGAAAATATATATCCTATATTTCTGGCCCCATGTGTGGTGCATTTTTCTTAGCAATGTTTACAGTAAAAAGTAGTGATAAAGGTGTGTCTATTGGGATAATAATGGGGATGATTGTTACATTTTTAATAGGCCAGCACATTGAGATCAGCTGGATATGGAATCCTGCAATTGGTTTTGTGATAACTTCTATTATAGGTTATTTATTCAGTTGCTTTATAAAATCAAATAAGAGTGAAGATGAAAAATATAAATATACTTTAATTGGTCAAAGGGAAAAGATGATTTCAGACAATGAAACATCAGAGGAGGGAGTTTCTAAACTACCTTTAGAATTTGACAGATATTCAGTGATACTAATAATATTTTTTTTCCTGCAGTATATTATTCTTTATTCTATAGGAAACTATTAAAATACATGAAAGAAAGGTAGGTTAAATTATGGCAATAACATTAAAAGATATAGCAAAAATAGCTGGTGTAAGTGAATCTACTGTTTCTAGATGCTTAAATGATAGCCCATTAGTCTCAAAAAAAACAATGAGCCGGGTAAAAAAAATAGCTGAAGAATATAATTTTCAGTGTAATATAAATGCAAGAAATTTGGCTAACAAAAAAACAAAACGTATTGGAATAATATTTCCAGATGGGTTTTATAAATTTAATATGAGAGATTTTTTCAGTTCTCTAGAAGAACACCTCCTTAAGGGTGTTGAAGAACAAAATTATGAAGCTGTGGTTTATACTTTAAATAGTAGAAGTCGTGTAAAAAGTAATATAAAAAGACTTACCAATGGAAGGGAAGTGGATGGACTTCTAATTGCCTGCAGGGATATCCCAATAGAAGATATAGAAGCACTAAAAAGAAATAAAATTCCACATACATTGGTATATTATAAACCAAATAAATACTGGGGTCCAATGAAACTATTTACAAATGATAATGTTTATAGTGGCTACCTTGCTACCCAGTATTTAATTGAAAATGGATGTAAAAAAATTGCTGTTATCACAAGTGATGACAAACAATTAAAAAACTATTCTCAGCGTACTATAGGTTATCTAAAGGCTATTAGAGAATCTAAGTTGAAAATAGAGAAAGATTATATAATAAAAGACATAATGGATTTTAAAACTGGAGAGAGATTAGCTTTTGAAAAAGTAAATTTCTTTAAAACTATTGATGGGGTAGTCTGTCAGCAAGATAAGGTAGCTTTAGGGCTTATTAAAGGACTTATTAAACAAGGGTTTTCTATTCCGGAAGATATCTCTATAATTGGTCATGATAACTTAGAAATCGTAGATTTCTTTGATCCAAAACTTACAACTGTTCAGCAACCCTTTAAAAATATCTGTGAAAATGCTGTAATTGATCTATTTGATCAGATAAATGGAGTAGATAAAAAGGTTAGAAGGATATTTAAAAGTAATATTGTTGAAAGAGAAACGGTTAAAACTAATTTCTAATAATTTTTTTAAGGGACTAAATTAATTTAGTCCCTTTTTTTAATAACTTTTTTGATTTAAATTTTGTTAGACAATAAAAATATAAAATGCTACAATCTGAATATAAATAAATTAAAAGGAGGTAAAAGATTAATGGGAAACTTAACAGGGGTAGATGTAATTTAATAAAAAGAGGATGTTTGGTAATATAATTATGATTGCAGGACTATAAATTACTTATAGTATTTTTTAGTGCTTAAATTTATTGTTATTTATTCAAAATAACTCTTTTCCCAAGAGTTTAGGTTTGTATCAATAGCTATTAGTTTAAGTAAATTAAGCAGAAGTCTATTTAGGATATTTCTAAATAGACTTTTTTTTGTACATTTTTTACTCTTGGGAAAATTAATTAGGAGGTAAAAATGGAACAAATTTATAAAATTTTAAAAGAACACAATGTTAAAAATCTAAAAGAAATAACTCTAGAAGAAGTTTCAAATAAAGACGGGATTCTTGTGTATAGAGTTAAAGATCAAGAGTCATCAAAAATTTTAAAAGTGTTTGAAAATGAAATTTATAAGAGGGAGATTAGTAACTATAAAATATTAATGGAATTAGGAATTCAAACTATTCCAGTTTATAGCTTTGCAGAATCATCTATTTTAATGGAAGATATAAAATTTTCGGATAGATATAGACTTGCAGTAAAAGAAGATGTGTTTGATCCAAAGGTTATAGTTCCTCTTGCAAGGTGGTATCAAAAGCTCCATAGGGAAGGGGAAATATATTTAAAAGATAATAAAATAAAACTCTATTCTGAGTATGATCTAATTACTAGGGAATCTATTACTTTTCTTAAAGATAAAATTAATGTTAAAAATGAGGAGGTATGGGATATTTTAATTTCTGAAATAGATAAATTACATAAATTTTGTAAAGATCGAAGGACGATAACATACAATGATTTTTATTTTGTGAATATGATAGTTGCCAAGGATTACAGCGAAGCATTTATGTTTGACTATAATATGTTAGGAGAGGGGCTTATAGCTTCTGATATTTTAAATGTAACTTCTTCTACAAAAAAATGTGGTGAAAAGTTTATTGAATCATATGGAGAAATTAATATGTTGGAAATTACAGTGAACAATATATTAGCACATATATTTGCTGTTTTAGAGGGATTTAAGAGGGAAAATTTTCCTGATTGGGCTGAGGAGTCCCTCAAATTTTTAGAAGGTGAAAGTTTTGAGAAAGAGATAATAAAATGGAGGGAGATAGATGAGTAAAATAACATATGAAATAGATATTGCATCTAAGCAGAATAAAGTGTGGAATAAAAATTTTACATTATTAACAATTGGGTCTTTTATATCAATGATGGGAAGTTATATGGCTTCTTTGGCTATTAGTTTTACAGTTTTTGATATGACTAAATCTGTATTTTTATTTGCTATGTTTAATGTAGCATATTATATACCTAAATTAGTTATAACCCCGTTGTTGGGACCAATAATAGATAAATACAGTAGGAAAAAAATAGTAATAGGTACAGACTGCTGTTATTGTTTGTTATTTTTTTTACTGCCAGTGGTAATATACTTTACAGAATTTAGTTTGCCTTTATATCTAGGCTTTAACTTTTTGATAAGTTTATTAGATTCAGTTTATTCAGCAGCTTTTACAACACTATTACCAGATACTATAACTCCTGGAAAATCTCAAAAAGCATATTCTATAGACTCTCTTTTAGGTCCAGTTTCCCAAGGATTGATGGCTCCTATTTTCTTGATTGTATATAATAAAATAGGACTATCTGGGATATTAATCTTTAATTCGATAACTTATCTGATTGTAGCAATATTTGAATGCTTTATAGATGTGAAAGAAAATTTGATAAAAGATTCAAAATCTACATTTTTAGAAAATTTAAAGGAGGGATATGTATATTTAAGGAAGGAAAAAGGGATTTATGTTATTTATATGAAGATCTTTTTTACTACTGTTACCTGGGGTGCCATTATGACTGTTATGCTGCCTTATTTTGAGTCTAAAGTTAATTTAGGAAAGGATAAATATATTATTTTAGGAATAGTAATGACAGGGTCTAGGTTTATTATAGGATTTTTACAGTCAATATTTGTAACATACAGCCCTGAGAATAAGTTTAAAATATATGTAATAATAAATTTTATAATAGATTCATTACTTTTATTTATTTTTATATCTCCCCTATATGGTATCTATACTATATGGGGAATAACTGGAAGTTTAGGGATTATAACAATAACAATTAGAACTAGTTCAATAATGGCCTATATCCCAGGAAATATGAGGGGACGTTTATCAAGTATTTCTTTAGTTTTGAGTAATATGGGGATGTTGTTAGGATCATTTTTAGGTGGCTTTATAGCAGAAAAATTAGGTTATATAACTTTAGGCACTTTAGTAGGCGTTTTAGGACTGGTTGTAAATATTTATTATTTTTCCAGGTATAAAAAATCATTGTCTCTAGTTTTTAGAAAAGACTTATAATTAAATACAAAGTGAAGAGAAGCATAAATCTAGATAGTTTTCTTAAGGTTATTTATTTTATATTCTATATGGGTTTTGATTTTCCAAGTGCTATATTAATTTTTAAAATTTAAATAAAATTTCAACAAGACTATTCGATTAAAGTGTATTTAATATCTGTCTAGTTTTGAAAATAGTAGAGGAGGGAGAAATAAAATTTTAGAAGAAGTATTGTTTTTAAGTTAGAATTGAAGTATATACACTATTAATCTAGTTTATTACCTAATTAGGTTATGATTTAAAATTTAATTTTAAAAGGAGCAGTCAAAATGAATCCGACTATTATTATTGAAGGTTTTGGAGTAGGAGCAGGATTGATTATTGCAATTGGTTCTCAAAATGCTTTTGTGCTTAAGAAAGGTATAATGAAGCAGCACGTCTTTATAACAGCGTTGACTTGTTCAATTATAGATATGCTTTTAATCATACTTGGATCAATGGGCTTAGGAACTATAATAAGTAAAACTCCTATACTGATGATTTCAGCAACCTTATTTGGAATAGTATTTTTATCTATGTATGGCATAAAATCTTTTATGGCTGTGTTTCAGTCAAAAAGTTTAAACTCAGAAGAAGATAAAGAAGACTCAACTTCACTTAAAGTGACACTTATAACTTTATTAGCTTTTACCTTATTAAATCCACATGTATACCTTGATACAGTTATTTTACTTGGAAGTATTGGAGCAAGGTACCCGATAGTTGATAGAACAAATTTTGTAATAGGAGCCTGTATGGCATCTTTTGTTTGGTTTTTTGGATTAGCGTATGGAGCTAGATTTTTTTCTCCTTTATTTAAAAAAGATATAACTTGGAAAATCTTAGATTTTGTAATAGGTTGTGTAATGCTGACAATTGTTTATAAATTATTTGAATTTGGTATCAGTAATTACATTTAAAATTTGAGAAGTTTTTGTTATCTATAAAAAATTGATCTAAGAGCTCTTTAAACTGTAACCATGAAACTGGACACTTGACAAAGGGTATAGTTTAAACAGCTCGATTCTTTTTAGTTTTTTAGAAGTTTCGAAGGTTCCACTCTAATTTTTTTCTGGCTTCAGAAGAAAATTCATTTTCAATTACTTCAAAAAGGTGGGAGGTGTTATTAATCTTTAACATACTGACTCTTTTTAACAACCTATTAAATTCCTGTTCTCCAAGGAATCCATATAGTTTATTTAAAATTAATGCTCCTTTAGGATAAAGTGCCAGATAACTCATTTCATGACCTCTATCTAAATTAAATATTGGAGGAGTTCCTTTAATTTTTTCCTCATATTTTTTAATTTTTTCAGTTAAAACTTTTTCCCCGTATTCAGATCTTACATAGGAAAGGACAGAATATTCCGCAAAGGATTCATTCAGCCAGTCTTCCCATGAATCCATATTTCCATGAGTCCACCAGAGATGAGCTAATTCATGGGCAAAATATTGTTCGTAGGAAGTTTTATCTAGATTATTTTCAGATTCATTGAGCACGATTAAGTTTTTCCTGCAATAGTCTCCCCCTTTCTTTCTAGGAGAGATTACTACAGTCAAGATAATATCTTCCTCTAACTTTCCAAAAGTCTCTATAAAATGAGTTAAAATTTTATCGGCACTATTTTTTATAATATCTTTAAGTTCTTTTCCCTCTTTCTCTCTGAAATAAATAATTACTTTAGTTTTTCCCGAGACAACCTCCTCCATTGAGTGATTATTAGAAATAAAAACAGGACATGAGAAGTCGATTATACTTTCTTTGGAAAGAGGATATAATATTTTACTGTTTTCTCCTCCAATACAGGTAACATCTATCTGAAATTTGCATTTATCCAGTTTTTTATTTATTGGAAACCATGGAAGGTAGCATCCTAACTCTGTCCAATCTTCTTTTACCTGATTAATAGTATTATTATTTATTATTTCACCGGCATATTTTATATTAAAGGTTAGGTTTTTCTCTCCTCCATCTAGACAAATTTTTTTTGTTTCAGAAATAATTTTACTAGAAGGAACAACACCTTTACTTACTTCATAAGTTATATTATTTTTAGAAGTTATTTCAACTGTATCCATATTTTTATTGATATAAAATTTTTCTTTATTGTTGTCACAGGTTATTTCTAAATCTACTTTAATCGTATTTTTGATTACATCTATGATCAAATTACCTTTATAAATTATCATTTTATCACTCCTTTTTTTGATCCTAAAGAGGTTTCAAATATCATCTGACACAAAGCGATATTATTTCCCCTCTTTTTCAGCATTAGTATATTACTACAATTAATTTCAGAATCAAATTTTAAAACATTAAAAATAAAAAAGACCTCGGCTTATTTTATATTGTCGATGATAGAATTAACATTTTAACGTTAGACTTTTGTATATATATCGAGTATACTATTTTCAAAGAGTAAAGACCCATAAGGAGTATATATGTTAGAGAATATAGGTGAAAATATAGGAGAAAAGATAAAAGAGCTGAGAATAAATAAGGGGATGACACTAAGGGGTCTGGAAGAAATGGTAGATCTATCTGCAGGATTTTTATCCCAGCTGGAAAGAGGTCTTACAACTATTTCAGTGGATGTACTTCAGAGAATTTCAGTGGAACTAGGTGTGGAACTTACTTATTTTTTCCGTGAAGTGGAAGTAAAAAATGAAAAAAAGGTAGTAATGCGGGGGTATGAAAAGGAAGTTTATGAACTGGTTAATTCACAGTTTGTTCATTATCATTTGAGTAATAACCTTACAGATAAAGATATGGTACCAAGAATGATAGATATTTTGCCAAAAGAGAAACAGGAAAGATTAAAGGGATATTCTCATGACGGAGAGGAATTCATATATGTATTAGAAGGGATTCTTACCTTAGTGATGGATGACAGGGAAGAAACGCTATTTCCAGGAGACAGTGCACACTATAGTTCTGATTCTCTCCATAACTGGGGGAACAATACGAGTAAGAAAACAAGAATAATAGCTGTAGGAACACCTAACGGTTATAAAAAATAATAAAAAAAACCTGTTTTTTAAAAACAGGTTTTTTTTATTAATGAATGTTACCTTTGAAGACTGTTTTGAGGGCTCTCATAATATTGAAAACAAACATTATGTTTATATTTGTAAACAAAATGTTTATAAATATAAAATTTAGTCTAGACTTAGTGAAAAAAATGTTATATACTCTCGGTATAAAATAAAAATAAAACAAATAAAATTATTACTTCTGAAAAGGGAGGAAAAATGAAAGGAACAATTGTAAATGTTCAAAGGTATTCAGTTCATGATGGACCTGGTATAAGGACTACTATATTTTTTAAAGGGTGTCCGTTAAAGTGTTGGTGGTGTCATAACCCAGAAAATATAAGTTTAAAAGAAGAAATTATGTCTTGTAAAGATAAGTGTACAAATTGCGGCAGGTGTATAAAGATATGTAGAGAGGAAGCTATAAAGCTAAAGGATGGAAATCCTTTTGTAGAACTGGAAAAGTGTACAAATTGCGGCAGATGTGCGGAATTTTGCATAAGTGAAGCTAAAGAACATGTAGGCAAAGAAGTTCATGTAGATGAACTCATGGTTCACATAAAAAAAGATATCCCATTTTATGAAGAATCAGGAGGTGGAGTAACTTTTTCAGGAGGAGAACCTTTAATGCAGGGGGAATTTTTAAATGAAGTTTTAAAAAGATGTAAGAATTTCAATATTAATACTACTCTTGATACATGTGGTTATTCAGACTGGGAAAACATAGAGAAAATTCATGATAAGGTAGATCTATTTTTATATGATTTAAAGATATTTGATGATGAAAAACATATTAAATATACCGGTGTATCCAATAGATTGATATTAGAAAATTTAAAAAAATTATCCAGCCTGGGTAAGAATATATATGTAAGGATGCCAATTATAAAAGGTATAAATGATGACAGTGAACATGTGGATAATTGTGTGAAGTTTTTATCAAAACTTAATATACTACAGGTGAACCTGCTTCCATATCATAAATTAGGTATGGATAAATATGAAAAATTAGATAAAGAATACAAATTAACAGGGGAAGAAAAACCATCTGAGAATGAGATGAAAAAAATAGCAGAAAAATTTAAAACAGCAGGAATAAAAGTGAAAGTGGGGGGATAATTATGATGACAGAGAGAATAAAAAAACTTAGAAAGCAAAGTGTAGAAGCAGTGCCTAGAATATCAATGGAAAGAGCAATCATAGTAGATGAGGTTTATAAAAAACATGAAGGAAGTGTCTCCACACCAGTACTAAGAGCCCTAGTGTTAAAGGAGTTAATGAGTAAAAAAGAACTGTGTATAAATGAAGGTGAGTTGATTGTAGGAGAAAGGGGAGAAAAACCGGCAGTTACTCCTACTTATCCTGAGTTATGTTGTCATACTATAGATGATTTTGAGGTTATGAATCAGAGAGAGAAGATATCTTTTAAGGTATCTGAAGAAGCAAAGAATATCCAAAGAGAAAAAATAATTCCTCACTGGGAAAAAAGATCTATGCGTCACTCTATATTAAATAATGTAACAGATGAATGGAATTCTTGCTATCAGGCAGGGATCTTCACTGAATTTATGGAGCAGAGAGGACCGGGTCATACAGTAGCAGACGGAAAAATATACACAAAGGGATTTTTAGATTTTAAAGTCGACATACAAAAAGCCATAGATTCCTTGGATTTTTATACTGACGAAAAAGCCCTAGACAGAAAGCATCAATTAGAGGGAATGAGTATAGCCTGTGATGCAGTAATGATATTAGGAGAACGTTATTCAAAACTGGCTAAGGAGATGGCAGAGAAGGAAAACGACCTTGCAAGAAAAGAGGAACTTTTGGATATCTCAAAGAGATGCAGCAGAGTACCTGCTCATGCTCCTGAGACATTTGAAGAAGCTATCCAAATGTACTGGTTCATCCACCTTTGCGTAATCAGTGAGTTAAATCCTTGGGATTCATTTTCTCCAGGAAGACTGGACCAACACTTAAACCCGTTTTATTTAAAGGGAGTAGGTCAAGGGACGATGGATTCAGAAAAAGCCAAGGAACTGCTGCAGTGTCTGTGGATAAAATTTAACAACCAGCCGGCACCTCCTAAAGTAGGAATTACTCTGAAAGAGAGCGGAACATACACAGATTTTGCCAACCTTAATACAGGAGGGGTTCAGGCAGATGGATCGGATGGTGTCAACGAAGTAAGTTATATCATACTAGATGTAATGGATGAATTGAAGTTGCTACAGCCAAGCTCAAATGTTCATATAAGTAAAAAAACTCCTCAAGGATTTTTAAAGAAATCTCTGGAAGTAGTAAGAAAAGGATGGGGGCAGCCGGCACTTTATAATACAGATGCTGTAATCCAGGAGATGCTTATTGCAGGAAAAACAATAGAAGATGCAAGATGCGGTGGAAACAGCGGGTGTATAGAAACTGGAGCTTTTGGTAAGGAAGCCTATATTCTTACAGGGTATCTGAACCTTCCTAAGATATTAGAAATAACTCTTCACAATGGGTTAGATCCTCTCAGTGGGGAAAAATTGGGAATAGAAACAGGAGATCCGGAAACTTTTTCTACTTATGAAGAGCTGTTTGAAGCTTATAAAAAACAACTAAAGCATTTTATTGATATTAAGGTAAAAGGGAACAGGATAATTGAAAGATTGTATGCAACAAGGATGCCGGTACCATTTCTATCTGTAATTATAGATGACTGCATCACAAAAGGTAGAGACTATAATGCAGGGGGAGCGAGATATAATACCTCGTATATACAGGGAGTAGGTATAGGTAATATTGCAGACATGATGACGTCTATCAAATACAATGTTTTTGATAAACAAAGGATGTCTATGAAGGACTTATTGGAAGCTGCAAAAGATAATTTTGAAGGGCATGAGGAAATCTTTCATCTGGTTGTTAACAAAACTCCTAAATATGGGAATGATGATGATTACGCAGATGACATCATGCAGGAGATATTTTATGCTTACTATAATGAAGTAAATGGAAGACCTAACTGTAATGGAGGAGAACATAGAATAAATATGCTTCCTACTACTTGTCATGTGTATTTTGGTGCAGTAATAGGAGCCACTACAGATGGTAGAAAAGCGAATAAACCTCTGGCAGATGGAATATCACCATCTAAGGGAGTAGATAGAGTAGGACCTACAGGAGTTATAAAATCAGCATCTAAAATGAATCACCTGATAACAGGAGGAACACTTCTTAATCAGAAGTTTACACCTTCTATGGTAGAGGGAGAGCAGGGGATAGATAATTTGGCTCATCTAGTAAGATCTTATTTCAAATTAGACGGTCATCATATTCAGTTCAATATAATTAGCAGGGATATACTTTTAAAAGCTCAGGAAAATCCTGAAGAATATAAGGATCTTATTGTAAGGGTTGCAGGGTTTAGTGATTTCTTCTGGAATCTTGATAAAGCGCTTCAGGATGAGATAATAGAGAGAACAGAACAGGAGTTTTAGAAAAAATAAAAAAATCGGAGGATAGCAATGAAGAAAATAGGTTTTATAGGCTGTGGAAATATGTCACAAGCAATGATTGGCGGAGTAGTAAAAGCAGGGATATTCCAGGGGAAGAATATACTTGTATCCGATCTTAATAAAAATAGTTTAGAGAGTGCAGCTAATAAATACGGAGTTACTACAACCACAGATAATTTAGAAGTAGCAAAGGGAAGCGATATACTGGTACTTGCTGTAAAACCTAATCTATACAATGTAATTATTTCACAGATAAAAGACACAGTTAAAAGTGATGTTATTATTGTTACCATAGCCGCAGGGAAAAGTATAGAAAGCACCGAGACAGCTTTTGGTAAAAATATAAAAGTTGTTAGGGTGATGCCTAATACTCCTGCTCTAGTGGGAGAGGGAATGTCTTCTATGGTTCCTAACAAGTTAATAGAAACCCATGAACTAGAAGAGGTAATAACAGTATTTGAAAGTTTTGGAAGTACAGAGGTCGTAGAAGAAAAACTTATGGATGTAGTTACTTCTGTAAGTGGATCTGCACCGGCTTATGTCTATATGTTCATAGAAGCTATGGCTGATGGAGCAGTCCTTGATGGTATGCCAAGGGATAAGGCTTATAAAATGGCAGCTCAAACAGTATTAGGCGCTGCTAAAATGGTAATGGAAACTGGGATGCATCCTGGTCAGCTTAAAGACATGGTATGTTCTCCAGGGGGAACAACGATAGAGGCAGTAACTACTTTGGAGAAAAAAGGCCTTAGAGATGCAGTGATTACAGCTATGAGAAGTTGTACAGAAAAATCAAAAAAAATGTCTAAATAGACAACAAGGGGGAAGGTTAATGTTTAATACAAATGAATATTTTGATGGGAAGGTAAAATCTCTTAGTTTTGAAAATAGTGAAGGACCAGCAACAATAGGAGTTATGGCTCCAGGGGAATATGAGTTCGGGACTTCTAAGAAGGAGCTTATGACCGTGACTTGTGGCAAGATGACAGTAAAGTTACCTGGAAATGAAAACTGGGAAGAAATAAAAGCAGGAAATACCTTTGAAGT